>DAHVAN010000139.1 GCA_027314595.1 Actinomycetota bacterium
TCCGGCCGCGCCGGGGCGGCCGGATCCGCCGGCGACCGTGCGGCGGGCGGTCTGGCTCATGTACGCCGGCGCCGCGACCATGACGGTCTTCTTCGTCACCGCGCTGGCCACGATGGGCGGTTTCAGGAACGCGGTGATCGCCGCGAACAAGAGCGCCAAGAGCCCGATGACGCCCAGCCAGATCAACGGCTACGTCGCCGGATACACGCTGTACGTGGTCATCATCGGCCTCATCTCGGTCGGCCTGTGGCTCTTTATGGCCAGGATGAACGGGCGGGGCAGGAGCTGGGCGCGGGTCACCGCGACGATCCTGCTGTGCCTGTGGACCATCAACACGCTGGGAGTCATCGAGACGAGGGTCGTCGAGTCCATGGTCTTCCCTGTCCTCGCCTGGTTCATCGGCGCGGTCACGGTCTTCTTGCTGTGGCGCAGGGAGTCGGGCGCGTTCTTCGGCGAAGCCACCGCGGCCCGGCTCGCCGCGCGGAACGAGGGCGGCGGCCGCGGCCTTGGCGGGTTCGGCGGCCTTGGCGGCCTCGGCGGGTTCGGCCGTCTCGGCGGGTTCCGGGGGTTCGGCGGGCCTGGCGGGTCTGGCGGGCCTGGCGGGCCTGGCGGGTCGAAGGGGTCAGGCGGGCGGGCGGGCTCGGCTGGACGGAAGGGGTCCTAGGTGCCTGACGTGGTCTTCGCCGCCGTCCCGACGCCGTTCACCGCGGACGGGGCGCTCGACGCGACGGTCGCGCGGACGCTGTTCGGCTTGGTCGCCGAGCACGTTGACGGTCTGTTCGTCGCCGGCACGACCGGGGAGTTCCCCTCACTCGACGACGGCGAGCGGCTCGCGCTGATCGAAATCGGCCTCGATGTCGCCGGCCCGGACCGCGTGATCGCCCACATCGGCGCGCCGGACGCGCGCCGTGCCGCGCGGCTCGCGGCTTCGGCGGCGGCCCTCGGCGCCACCAGGATCGCCGCGATCACGCCTTATTACCTGGCGCCCACGCCGGCTGAAGTCACGGCATATTTCCGGCGGATACGGCAGGCGGCTCCGGCGGCAGGGCTCTATTCATATATTTTCCCCGAACGGACCGGGCTGACTGTCCCGCCGGATCAATTCGCCTCACTCGCGCATACGGTCGGGCTGGCGGGCGCGAAGTTCAGTGGCGCCGCAGCGCGGAATGTGGCGGCGTGCGCGGCGGCGTGCCCTGGGGTCCGGATTTTCTCCGGCGACGACTCCGACCTGGCGGCGACGCTGCGCTCCGGCGGCGCCGGGATCATTTCCGCGCGGGCCGCGGCCTTCCCCGAAGTGTTCGGCGCGCTTTCCGCCGCGCTGGCCGCCGGGGACGCGGAGGCGGCGGCGCGTCACCAGGCGGACGTGTCCGCCATCGTCTCGGCGGGCGCGAGCATCGGCCGGGTCAAGGAGGCGCTGCGACTGCGCGGCCTGCGCTCGATGACCGCCCGGATGCCGGTGAACGTTCCCGACGAGGCGACGGCCGCCCGGATCGCCGAACTCGTCAGGACCCTGGCCGTCGCGGCCGTCTAGTCACGGCTGGGCGGGGCCGTCTGGGTTTCCTGGCGGGCGTCTGGGGTTCCTGGGCGGCCTCTGGGTTTGCTGGGGCGGCGCCGGAGTCGCGCCCGGAAGCTTTTGTAACAGATCTGCAAACCTAGCCGCATTCCGGTGAACCAGCGTGGCCAGGCAGCCGTCTTTCATTGTGAGGCCCGGCGAAAGCGGGGCGCCGGGCCTCCTCTTCAGGTTGCTCGCAGACCGGGTTAGCGCGGCATTACGCGCCCCTTCTCCGCCCATGTTCCGCGCTTCCCGCCGGAATCAGCCGGGCCGATTCCCGCTGGATTCCCAGGTCGCATCCCTGCGAATTCGGCGTCCCCCTCTGGACTAATCGCAGCTAGGGGCGTAAGCAAGGGGGAGAGGTCGGGGACTGCTGAGGTCTAGACCCCTTACCTGGGAGGGAAGCCTGTGCCACACGCATGGATGCCGGGAGCGAGGCGCATCCGGGCGGAAACCGACGGGGGGTCACTCAAGGGGGGCGCGCCGCGTGCGGTCTGGCTGACGCTTGGCACCGCCCCTCGTGCGGTGTCGATCCAGTCGGCCGCGCAGCGACTGGTCAGCGAACGCCGCCCATGCCATCTCGTCTGGGATCCCATGACGGGCGAGATCGTCCAGCTCGTTCCGATCCTGCGGGCCGGGCGCGCCCTCGGGGCGCCCGAGCAGCTTGACTGGGGACCGGACCGGGTACCGGCCGCACCGGAGAACGTCAACACCGAAGGCAGGGTCTGCGTGCAGATCGGCGTGCTCAGCCATCCCGCCGACCCGTTCACCAGCGGCCCGATGACCGGGGTCAGCGCGATCGTGAACTGGCTGGACTCGTGGAGCGTGCCGCGCCGCTGGCCGGCCGGCCAGCCGGCCGCGTACCGTGCGGCCCGCCTGGACCGAGCCCGCGCGGGGGCGGAGCGCAGCAGGGTGCTGTGGTCGCGCGGCGGCCACTTCGGCGCGTCGCAGGTTCCCGGCTGCGACAACATAGGTCCAGGGGCGATCGACATCGACCGGCTCACCGGAACGCATGTGCTGCAGGTCCACCCGCGCGAACTGCCGACCCTGCTGGCGCCGGCCTCGCTGGCGCCGGCCTCGCTGGCGCCGGTCGCGCTGCCGATCTCGGCGTTAGCCTGCTATTTAGTCCTGGTCGGCCTGCCGGCCGGAGCGGCGCTCCAGTACCCGGCCTGTCGGGCTCGGTGACGGCGGACGCCGCCTCCGGCGACCGGGCGGCCCTGCTGGCCTGGGTGGCCGGCACGCCTCTCACCGGCGACAGCGAGCAGCGGCTGATCGGGGAGACGCTGGCGCGCGTGCACCGCGTCCCGCGGGACCAGACGGTGCCGGGAACCCAGGGCTTCCACTGGGTCGACCCGGCCGCGGCGCACCTGGGCCTGCGCCCTTGGATCCGGCCCGCCGTCACCGCGGCGGTCGACGCGCTCGCCGCACTGCAGGACGGGAAGCCGGCGTGGCCGCAAGGGCTGCTGCACGCCGACCGCGCGCCTGAGGCCTTCCGGTACGACACCGCCCCCGCGCCTGAGGCCTTCCGGTACGACACCGCCACAGGGCAGTGCTGCATCATCGACTGGAACTCCGCGCACTGGCGGGTTCCCGGCGGCGCCTACGACGACACAGCCCTCGACACCGGCGGCGGGCTGCGTCCTGAGCTGACCGGCCTCAACCGGGGGCTCGGCCGCCGCGCCATCGCCGTCGGCCTCGCCTACGGGCGCAGCCAGTTCCGCCCCGCTGCCTTCCGGGTAACGGTCGCCGACTTCAATGCCCGTGCCCGCCGGGTGGTCGAGTCCCTCGGGTTCACCTGCACCTCCAGCTTCGACGCCGCCACCGACGGCAGGCGATTCAACATCTTCTTTCTGTCCAACCCGGACCCGGGTGCTCAGGCATGCGCTCGCGGCCAGGCTAGCCGTTCAGCAGCGTTGGCGCCGGCGCCGTGGTAGAGGCGGCCGGAGAACGGCAGCACCGACCCGGCGGGCATCTCCGCGGGGATGGCCTCGGCCGGGTCCGGCCTGCCGGCCGGGCGCAGGTGGCTGCCGGGGACTATGCGGGTGGCGCCGTTGGCGGCGGTGAAGTCGTCCAGCGCCCACAGCGCGGTGACCATGACGTCGCGGTCCCGCGGCAGCGGGTAGATGCCCTGCTCGTAATGGAGGACCTGGGCCTGCTGCCCGTGGTGCACCTGGATGGCGCAGGTGTTGCCGAACTGCGCGCCTGGCCCGATCGCGTCCTTGACGGCCGCCAGCACGAGCGGGTCGAGCGCGGCGCCGTCCAGGCAGCGGGTCACGGCCAGCGGCGCCCAGACCCGCTTGGTCCTGGCGCCGTCGAACCCGGAGAAGCCCCAGCCGGCCATCTCGAGCAACGCGCCGAGCCCTTCCCCGGGCGACGCGCCGAGCCCTTCCCGGGCGACGGCCAGCTCCTGCCCGCCCACGCGGCCGGGGAGCACGGCGTACCCGGATCGCTCAATCTCCCGCGCGATATCGGTTCGCCCCGCCACTTGAGTCATAGGTGCTTGCGAAGACGCCGCGAGGTTGGCGGCGTGGACGCTCGCCCGAACTGGTCTTCATGTTGCGGTGCCGGGAGGCACCGCAACGTCTGCCCGGGCGCGCCCTTTAGGGCGCGCCCGGCGCGTCTTGCAGTTGGCAGTCTTGGGGCCGGTGTGGCCTGTCTTCCCGCCGCACCCGGCTTTGCCCGCGCTGTACCTGGTCAGAGATCCAAGCTTGCTTCGATCGCTAGCCGGCGCAGTGCTGGCCGGGCGTTTGGGAACCTGGCGCTTGCTGCCCTGACAGCCGAAGCGCCATACATTTCGAAAAGCATTGGTCTTATGCGGCTATCTGGTCACAGCTGGCTCTCACGTCACGACCGGGCCGCTGACCGCGGGACCGGGTGCGCACCGGACGAATCGGCCGCCCGCGGCGCGGCCGCGGCCGCCCGCAAATGCGGGCATGCGGGCCTGCCGCACCGGACGAATAGGCCACCAAGATCATGTGTCATGTAGCGGTTTTTGCTAGCTCGTAGTGGCGGTATTTTGCCGCTGGACATGATATGATTCGAATATCAGAGCGCATCCGCTCGAGTCTCCCCCTCTCTCTCGTCAGGCAGGAGTCCCCCTCATGGCGCAGCCGCCAGTTCCCGGACACGGTACGGGCCCCGGGCCCGGCCGTGACCGCGGGCTGCCCGGCGGCGGCGCAGGCC
>DAHVAN010000160.1 GCA_027314595.1 Actinomycetota bacterium
ACTCGATCGCCTGGGCGGGGCGCGGCTTCGTCTACACCGTGATCGCCGACGCCCCGCCGCAGACGGTCGAGCAGGTAGTCGCGGCGCTGCCGCAGAACTCCGCGCCGGGGTTCCTGGCCCGGATCGGCCGCGGCCTGGACCGGCTCGCTTCTCTCGTCAACCCCTTCCGCTGACCGGAGCCGGCGACGTCGCAGGGGTCCCCGGGAACGCCCGGACGGATTACAGTGGTTGTGGATTCCGATCGTGATCCTTCGCGGGATCAACTGCTGACGGAGAGCTGAGCGTGTTTGACCTGTCCATGACCAAGCTGCTGGTCCTCGCGGTGATCGCGCTCGTGGTGTTCGGCCCGCACGACCTGCCCAAGATCGCCGCCCAGGCCGGCCGCGCGCTCCGCGACCTGCGCCGGATCGCCGAAAACGCGAAGGCGGACCTCAAGGAGGGGCTCGGCCCGGAATTCCAGGATTTCGACTTCGAGGACCTGAACCCGAAGCGGTTCGTGCAAAAGCACCTGCTCGACGAGCCCGTGACCACGCAATCCGCGGCGGGAGCCGCCCGTCCGGCCGGCAACGGGATGTCGGGGAACGGGGCGGCCGGGAACGGGGCGGCCGGGAACGGCACGACCGCGGCCAACGGCTCTGCTACCGTCCTGCAAGCCGGCGACGACCCGCCGTTCGACCTCGAGGCCACCTGACATACCGCCTGACATTTACCGCCTGGCGCCCGGCCGGCGCCGGCCAGGGAGGTTCCAGAGGGCCAGTTCAGCGCGGGCTGAGTCCGAGCATCCGGCCGGCCAGCCCGCGTCGGCGGCTGCCCAGCGAGTCCGCGATCTTCACCAGTTGCAGCGCGGCCGGCGACGACGGGTCGCTGACCACCAGGGGCATCCCGTTGTCGCCGCCCTCGCGCAGCCTGGTGTCGATGGGCACCTGGCCGAGCAGCGGGACCGTCGTGCCGGTGAGCTGGCTGAGCGTGGCCGCGACGGCCTCGCCGCCGCCCGAGCCGAAGACGTCCGTCTGCTCACCGCAGTGCGGGCAGACCAGGTACGACATGTTCTCGATCACACCGGTGAGGCGCTGCCGGGTCTGCGTCACGATGGCGCCGGCCCGCTCGGCGACCTCGGCGGCCGCGAGCTGCGGCGTGGTCACCACGAGCAGCTCCGCGTTGGGCAGCAGCTGGGCCAGCGAGATCGCGATGTCCCCGGTGCCTGGCGGCAGGTCGAGCAGCAGGTAGTCGAGGTCCCCCCAGAACACGTCGGCGAGGAACTGCTGCATCGCCCGGTGCAGCATCGGGCCGCGCCACACGATCGGCGTGTTCCCGGTGGTGAACATGCCCATCGAGATCACCTTCACGTCGTGCGCCGACGGCGGCATGATCATGTTCTCGACGGGAGTGGGACGGCCCGTGACCCCGAGCATGCGCGGCACCGAATGCCCGTAGATGTCGGCGTCTATGACGCCGACCTTGTGGCCGGCCGCGGCCAGCGCCGCCGCGACGTTCACGGTGACGGAGGACTTGCCGACGCCGCCCTTGCCGCTGGCGACCGCGTACACCCTGGTCAGCGACGACGGCTGGGCGAACGGGATCACGGGCTCGGGCTGGCCGCCGCGAAGCTGGCCTTGCAGCGCCTGGCGCTGCTCCTCGCTCATCACGTCCAGCGCGACGCGCACGCCGCTGACTCCGGGCAGCGCCGCGACCGCCTCGGTGACGCTCCTGGTGATGGTCTCCCGCATCGGGCAGCCCGCCACGGTCAGGTAGACGCCGACCCGGACGAGTCCGCCAGCGGCGATCTCGACCGACTTCACCATGCCGAGCTCGGTGATCGGCCGGCCGATCTCGGGGTCCTTGACGCCGGCGAGCGCGGACGTCACCTGCTCGGCGGTGGGTAGCGGGGAACTCATGCCCTCATGCTATGTCCCTGCCGCCCCTACCTGGCGCGATATGGTGCACCAGTGGACAGTGCCTACCGGCCGCGCAGGACGTGCGTGTCGGTCCCCGCGAGCAGTGAGCGGTTCCTGGCCAGGGCGCGGAACCTCGCGGCTGACGAGGTGATGCTCGACCTGGAGGACTCGGTGGCGCCCGCGGCGAAGGAAACCGCACGCCACCTCGCGGTGGGCGCCCTCAAGGCGGGCGGCTGGGACGGCAGGCTTGTCGCGGTCCGGGTCAACGGGGCGACGACGCCGTGGGCCTACCGGGACGTGATCGCGATCGTCGAGGGCGCCCCGGGCGCCGCCGGATCGCTGGTGCTGCCGAAGGTGACGAGCCCTGCCCAGGTCAGCTGGCTCGACCTGCTGCTCGGCCAGGTGGAACAGGCGGCCGGGGTGCCCGTCGGGCGGACCCGGATCCAGGCCCAGATCGAGGACGCCGCGGGACTCGCCGCCGTCGACGCGATCGCCGCCGCGTCCGGCCGGCTGGTTTCGCTGGTCTTCGGGCCCGCCGACTTCATGGCAAGCATCGGCATGCGCTCGCTGACCGTCGGAGGCCAGCCGGAAGGCTACGCGTTCGACGCCCACCACTACGCGCTGATGCGGATGCTCGTCGCGGCGCGCGCCAGCGGGCTGCAGGCCATCGACGGGCCCTACGCCCGGATCCGCGACATCGGCGGGCTGCGCGAGGCCGCAGCCAGCGTGGCCGCGCTCGGCTACGACGGCAAGTGGGTGCTGCACCCGGCTCAGGTGGATGTGGTCAACGAGATCTTTACCCCGTCAGCGGACGACTACGCCCGAGCGGTGCGGATCCTGGACGCCTATGACCGTGCGACCGGCGTGGACCGGCGCGGCGCGGTCATGCTCGATGACGAGATGATCGACGAGGCGTCACGGAAGATGGCGCTGATGATCGCCGCCAAGGGCGAGGCCGCGGGCCTGCCCCGCCCTGCCGCGAGCGGGTAGCGAAAGCTACAGCGCGCCCCAGGACCGGAGAATCTCGAGCAGCCCTTCGGTGACGGGCAGCCGCGCCAGATCGGCCGCGGACGCCCACATGGCGTCGTCGGCGTCGTCGCCGGGGGCGAGCGTCCCGCCGGTCACCTCCGCCGCGTAGTCCCTGATGTCAAGGACGGCGCCGTCGCCAGCGGGTCGGCGTACGCCGCCGAAGAGGCGGCCGGCCGTGACGACGAGCCCGGTCTCCTCGCGTACTTCCCTGACGAGTGCCGCCTCGTCCGGCTCGCCTGGCTCGACCCGCCCGCCCGGTATCGACCACAGCCCCTTGCCGGGCTCGTGCCCGCGCTTGATCAGCAGCAGCCGCCCCGCCCCGTCCTTGACGACTGCCCCGACGCAATCGATCACGTGTGTGGTCACGATCCCAAGGGTAGATATGCGCCTAGCGTGGTGGGGAGAGCGGTGTGCCCGCGTTGCGGAAGTCCAGCGCATGCGCCAACGGCGTGGTCGAGCGCGTGGCGCTGTGGCCTGCATGGGGAGATCGACCCGCTGATGCCCGCCCGCAGGCCGTCGAAGGACGGCCTGGCCAGTCTGCTCAAGAACGCCAGGGTCCCGGTCTTCCTGCCGTGGCCGCTGCCGCAGGGCTGGCTCGTCAGCGGCTTCGCCGGGGCGGGTGACGAGCGAACCGGCGCCCGCGGCGCCGCCGTCGCGCTTTCCGGCCCCAACCCGCTCGGCGGCCCAGCCGACCTGATCATCGTGGCCGAAGAGCCGGGCGTAGGCCTCGGCGCGGGCCTGGCCGGCCTGCCGGGGGCGGACCCCGGGGACGACTTCGCGGCGGGCCAGCCGAACGCCACGGTGCGGGTGGCCAACCATGAGGCCCCGCTGTGGCTCGTCGAGTCGGGCGGCGCCGCGGTGTTCGCCGGTGAGATGGCCGGCAGCTGGCTCTGGGTGCTGATCTGGCCGGACACGGCAGGGGTGCTGCTTGTTGAGCCGCTGCCGCTGCGCGACCTGCGCGACTGCGACCAGGACCTGGACCTGCCGTTCGGCGCGCTGTCCCCGCGGCTGCCCGGGTAGCCGGTTCCCCGCTACGATGGCGTGCTGGCTCGCGGGGACGGCCTGCGCACCCCCGGGAAGGAGCCGTGCTGGCTCGCGGGGGACGACCCCGCACCCCTGAGGAGGGGAATTGCGCATCGACCTGCACCTGCACAGCAACGCCTCGGACGGCACGGACCCGCCGGCCGAGGTGGTCAGCCGCGCCGTGGCGGCCGGCCTCGACGTCATGGCGCTCACCGACCACGACACCGTGACCGGCATCCCCGCGGCCCGCGACGCGCTCCCGCCCGGCCTGATCCTGATCCCGGGCATGGAACTGTCCTGCAAGCTCCCGAAGGGGCCCGGGGGAGGCTCTCCGCCGGGCGCGGGTTCCGTGGCTGGTTCCCCGGGCCAGCGCAGCGTGCACATGCTCGCCTACCTGTTCGACCCCGGCGACACCGCGCTCGCGGCGGAGACGGCGCTGATCCGCGACGATCGCACGCACCGGGCGCGGGCGATGGTCGCCAGGCTCCAGGAACTGGGCGCCCACGTCACCTGGGAGCGGGTCGCCGCCATCGCGGATGGCGCGGTGGTCGGCAGGCCGCACATCGCCCGCGCGATGGCCGAGGCCGGCGTGGTCGCGACGCCCGGCGACGCCTTCACCGCCGACTGGATCGCTGACGGCGGCCGCGCCCACGTCAGCCGCTACGCCCCCGGCCCGGAGCGCGCGATCGCGCTGGTCCGCGCCGCGGGTGGCGTTCCCGTGCTGGCCCACCCCCGCTCGCCGGGATACGAGATCGATGATGAGGTCATCACCAGGCTGGCCACCGTAGGGCTTGCGGGCGTCGAGGTCTTCCATCCCGACCACGATCATTCCGAACGGTCCCGGCTTACTGCCCTGGCCACCCGCCTGCGACTGGTGGTGACGGGCGGCAGCGACGACCACGGTTCCTTCGGCAGCAGCGCCCTCGGCGCCGAGACGACCCCGCCGGAGCAGTACGAGCGCCTGCTCAGCCTCGCGCGGCGATGAGGGAGGCCGGCGGCCCGGCCGCGGCGGGCCGCCGGCGGCGGAGCGGCC
>DAHVAN010000167.1 GCA_027314595.1 Actinomycetota bacterium
AGCGCGCCGCCGGGCGGGCCGGCCAGCGGGGCGGCGGCGGGCGGCGGGACGCGGAGTTTCCCGGCCGCGACGGCGTCGCCCAGCACCCGGACGAAGGCTAGCGGCATGCGGCTTGCGGGGCCGATCGTCGCCTCGGGTGCCCGGTATCCGGGCACGGGCGAGCCGTAGATCAGCGCGTATTCGTGCGGGTTGGCGATCGCCCAGGCGCGCACCGCGCGGCACGCCGCCACCCAGCGCGCCCGCGGGGACGAATTCGCCGCGACAGCGGCCTCCGCGGCGTCGCCAACGGCGTTGTAGGCGTCGATGATCAGCGCGGTCAGCAGGTCGTCACGGCTCGGGTAGTACCGGTAGAGCGCCGACGAGACCATCCCGAGCGACCGCGCCACCGCGCGCAGCGACAGCCCGTCCGCGCCGGTCGCCGCGAGCTGCCGCCTGGCCTCCTCCTTGATCTCGCGGGCCAGCTCGGCGCGGGCGCGCTCGCGAGCGGTGACGCCGGCGTGCGGCGGGTTCATCGGCGGCCTCCGGCAACATCGAGATCACTGTAAACGAACGAGAGCACTGCTCTTGACACGATGGCGCGCTATCGTGTTCACTGATCATAGTAGAGATCAGCGCTCTCGCACGAGGACGCGAGGGCCGCCGCGCAGGAGGAGCTCATGGACACCCGCTACGTCACCCCTGGCGCCGGCACGAAGGTCTTCAACAGCGCGGTCGCCGCGCTGACCAAGCTCGGCGTCAGCGTCTGCGGCTCGCGCGTGCTCTACGTGAAGGGCCGGACCTCGGGACAGTGGCGCAGCACCCCGGTGAACCTGCTCAGCCACGAGGGCAGCCGCTACCTCGTCGCCCCGCGCGGCACCACCCAGTGGGTCCGCAACCTGCGCGCCGCCGACGGCAACGGCGAACTGCACCTCGGCCGCCGCGTCGAGCCGTTCCACGCCGCCGAGCTCGACGACGACGTCAAGCCGGAGGTGCTCCGCGCCTACCTCAGGCGCTGGAAGATGGAGGTCGGCGTGTTCTTCGATGGCGTGGACGCCAAGGCGCCGGAGGAGACGCTGCGCCGCATCGCCCCCGGGTACCCCGTGTTCCGCATCGAGCGGGCGCGGGACTAGGCCGGGACTAGGCCGGGACGGCCGGCTAGGACACCGCGAAGCGGGCGGCCAGCTTGTCCATCAGCGCGTCGAGCCTGGAGTCGCTCAGCTGGCGGGCCGGGTCGGCCAGGTACCAGCCGGCGATCTCCCTCGCCCCGCGCTCGAACGGGATGACGGCCCGCCAGCCGGGGACCAGCGACCGCAGCTTGGAGTTGTCGAACACCATGGAGTGCGCCTTGTCGCCGAGCAGCGAGGCGCCCCATTCGGGATCGGCCGCCGCGATCGCGTCAGAAGGCACGTGCACCACCGTCGCGGTCACGCCGAGCGCGGCCGCGACGGCGTGCGCGATCTGATCCCAGGTGAGGAAGTCCTCGGACGTGATGTGGAACGCCTCGCCGAGCGTGCGGGGGTGCCCGAGCAGCGGCACGAACCCGCGCGCGAAGTCGGTGTTGTGCGTCATGGTCCACAGCGACGTGCCGTCCCCGTGCACGATGACCGGCTTGCCGGCGAGCATCCGCCCCAGCACAGTCCAGCGGCCCTCGAACGGCGCCAGCGTCGGGTCGTAGGTGTGCGACGGCCGCACGATCGTCGCCGGGAACCCGGTGCCGCGGTACTCGGCTGCCAGCAGGTCCTCGCAGGCGATCTTGTCCCGGGAGTACTGCCAGAACGGGTTCCGCAGCGGCGTGGACTCGGTGACAGGCAGCCGCGCCGGCGGCGTCTGGTAGGCCGACGCGGACGAGATGAACACGTACTGCCCCGTCCGGCCCCTGAACAGATCGACGTCGGACCGCACGTGCTCGGTGGTGAACGCGACCCAGTCCACGACAGAATCAAAGTCAAGACCTTCGATCCCATCCCGAACGGAGGCGGGGTTCCTCACGTCCGCCCGCAACCGCGTCACCCCGGCCGGCAACGGCCGCGCGGTGCTCCGCCCCCGGTTGAGCACGTACAGGTCGATGCCGGACTCGACAGCCTCCCGGGCGCACGCGGACGAGATGACGCCGGACCCGCCGATGAAGAGAACCTTGAGTCTGCTCATGAGCCCTACCCTAAAGGGGGCGGACGGGTCTTGCCTGCCTGCCGCCGATGGCAGGACAAGCGGCCACAGGGGGGACAATGCTGTTATGTACGGGAGCATGTCCTATCAGGGGTACGCGGCCCGGGACCGGACCCGGACGCTGTTCGGTCAGGTGATGGGGCTGGTCGCGGCCACGGCCGGGGTTTTCGCGCTGGGCGCGTACCTGGGGCGGAACCTGTCGCACGGGGCGGCGTTCGTCGCCTACATCGCGGCGTTCGCGTGCCTGCTGTTCATGCACGTCGCCGCCCGGCGGTCGGCGGGCGCCTCGACGGTGCTGCTGATGGTGTTCGGGCTGCTGATCGGGGTGGCGCTGGCGCCGACGCTGGCCTACTACGCCAGCACGGACCCGCGGATCCTGTGGCAGGCGGGCGGCGCCACCGCGCTGTTCATGGCGGCGTTCGGCGCGGCGGGATACGCGACGCGGCGGGACCTGGCGTGGCTGGCCCGGATCTCCTTCATCGCGCTGATCGCGCTGCTGATATTCGGGATCGTGCTGATCTTCGCGCACATCCCGCACGGGTCGCTGATCTACGCCGTCCTCGGCCTGGTGATCTTCGCCGGGCTCGTCATGTTCGACTTCCAGCGGCTGCGGCGCGGCACGGACATGAACCTCGCGCCGCTGATCGCGGCGTCGATCTTCGTCGACGCGCTGAACGTGTTCCTGTTCTTCCTGCGGATCTTCGCCAGGAACAGCTAGACAGCCGCGTCGATCATGAGGCTTGTCGCCGGCCGACGGCCGCTGTGGACGGCTCTGTAACCTCGGTGAAATGCGGGGCGCCTACACTGCGCCGGTGACCGCACCCGGAGAAATCGCCGTCGACGACCCGCGTAAGCCCGATGTCCGGGAGCTGCTCGGGCGGCACCTGGCGCTCATGCTGTCCGTCTCGCCCCCCGAGCACAGCTTCGCGCTGGACGCCGACGGGCTGCTCGACCCGGCGATAACGTTCTGCAGCCTGCGCGCGGCGGGCGAACTGCTCGGGGTCGGGGCGCTCAAGCGGCTCGACGCGGGGCACGCAGAGATCAAGTCCATGCACACGGCGCAGGCCGCGCGCGGCCGTGGCGTCGGCCGCGCCATGCTCACTCACCTGCTCGCCCTGGCCCGCAGCCAGGGGTTCGGGCGGGTGAGCCTGGAGACGGGGACCATGGCGGAATTCACGCCGGCGCGGGCGCTCTACGCCAGCTCCGGCTTCGTGGCCTGCGGGCCCTTCGCGGACTACCGGCCGAGCGAGGACAACTGCTTCATGACGCTCGCGCTCGACGGCGCGGCGTCATGAGCGCGCGGCGCGCTAGCCTTCCCTCTCGTGCGGGATGATCACCACGGCGCAGTGCGCGTGCCGCGCGACCTGGTCGCCGACCGATCCCATCGTCAGCCGCGCGAACCCGCCGGTGCCGCGCGAGCCTACGACGATCATGTCGGCCTCGGCGGCCGCGTCCAGCAGCGCCTCGGCAGGGATGCCGGCGACCGCCTTGACGGTGACCGAAGCCGGGCGCGTGCCGCCGAGCCGCGCCAGCGCCTTGTCCGTCTCCTCCTGAGCCTTTGCCCGCGCCGAGTCGACCAGCGCGGAGTCTTCCGGATAGGCCACACCGTGGCCCATGTAGCCGGCGATGACCGGGTGAATGGTCAGCACCTCGATCGGCGCGTTCCGTAGCGCCGCTTCCTTCAGTGCCCAGTCAAGGGCGCGCGCGGAATGATGGGAGCCATCAATCCCGACGACAATTCCGGCCATTGTCACCATCTCCCTCAGGAAATGCCTCACTACCGATGTTAGCCACATGGCTGGGTGTGCGATAGGACCGCCTCAGGCGGCCGTCCGGCCAGGCGATCGCACGGTGCGGAAGCCGTCCGGGCCATCGGGCCATCGGGCCATCGGGGTGTCCGGGCCGTCCGGCCCATCGGTGGCTATCGGGGCCGGCGGCGATATCGGCCGAGGTATTTTCCCGGGCTAACGGCAGCGTGGAATATCCCCATGAGGGGTGTTACCGCCGCGCGGCCTGCTCGGCCGCCATGGCAAGGAGCTCGGCGGCGTGCGCCTGCCCGTATTCGGACTCTTCCAGGCCGGCCAGCATGCGGGAAAGCTCGCGGATCCGGCCCGCGTGATCGAGGCGGACCACGCCGCTGCTCGTGATCCTGCCGTCGTCGGCCTTGGCCACCACCAGGTGATTGTCGGCGAAGGCGGCGACCTGGGGCAGGTGGGTGACGACGATGACCTGGGCGAGCCTGGCGAGCCGTGCCAGGCGGCGGCCGACCTCCACGGCGGCCTTGCCGCCGACGCCGGCGTCCACCTCGTCGAAGACGAACGTCGGCACCGGGTCGGCGCCGGCGAACACCACCTCGATGGCGAGCATGACCCGGGAAAGCTCGCCGCCTGAGGCGCCCTTGTGCAGCGGCAGCGCGGGCGAGCCCGGATGCGGGGCCAGCCGGATCTCGACCTCGTCCGTGCCGTAGGGGCCGGGTTCGTCGAGGGCGGTGATCACGGCGGAGATCCTCGCGTGCGGCATGGCCAGCGCGGTCAGTTCGGCGGTGACGTCGGCGGCGAACCGCTCCGCCGCCGAGTGGCGCAGCCCGGACAGGCGCGCGGCGAGTCCGGCGACCCGGGCGGCGAGCTCGGCCTCGTCCGCCGTGAGCGCGGCGATCTTGTCGTCGTCGGTGTCGAGTTCGGCGACCCGGGCGGCGGCGCGGCGCGCCCAGCCGAGGACGGCCGCGATATTGTCGGTCTCTTCGGGCGCGGCGGGGACCGGCGAGCCGCTGATGTGGGAGGCGACGCCGCCGGGGCCGTAGGCGCGGATCAGGCGGCCGAGCGCGGCGCGGCGCTCCTGGACGACGGCGAGCCGCGCGGGATCGGCGTCGATCGACTGAATGTAGGAGGCTAGTTCCCCCGCCACGTCGGAAACCAGGTAGGCGGCCTCTGACAGCCGGGCGGCCACGCCGTCGATCTCCGCGTCGTGCCTGCGGACCGCCTCAAGCGCCTGCCGCGCGTGCCCGAGCAGCATCACCGCGTCGGCGCCGTCCATCCCCGCCGTCGGGTCGCCGAGCAGCGCCTCGTGCGCGGCAGTCGCGGCGGCGTGCAGCGCGTCCGCGTTGGCGAGCTTGTCCTCCTCCGCGCGCAGCGCCTCCTCCTCCCCCGCGCCCGGCTCGAGCTTGCCGATCTCGGCGAGCCCGGCCCGCAGTGCCTCGGCCTCGGCGGCCCGCGACCGGGCCTGCGAGGTCAGCGCCTGCAGTTCACCGTGAACCTTCCGGTGCCCGTTGAACGCCCGCTGGTAGTCGGCGAGCACCTCGGCGAATTCGGCGCCCGCGTACTTGTCGAGCGCCTCACGCTGCCGTCCGGTCTTGAGCAGCTGCTGCTGGTCGGACTGGCCGTGCACCGCCACCAGGTCGTCGGCCAGGTAGGTGAGCAGCGACACCGGCACCGACCGGCCGCCGGCGAAGGCGCGGGAGCGGCCCTCCACGGACACCGAGCGGGTCAGCACCAGCGTGCCGTCCTCGTCAAGATCGCCGCCCGCTTCCTCCACCTGCCTGGCCACCCGCCCGTCGGGATGGGTGCGGAGCCGGCCCTCGACGGATGCGCGCTGTTCACCGGGCCGCACCCGGGAGGGGTCGGCCCGCCCGCCGAACAGCAGGCCCAGCCCGGTCACCACCATGGTCTTGCCGGCGCCTGTCTCGCCGGTAAGCACGGTGAAGCCGGGCGAAAGCTCGAGCAATGCGTCGTCGATGACTCCGAGCCCGGTGATGCGCACTTCCTCAAGCATGACCACCAGTCTCCCATTCACGGGGGGGTTTGGGGGGGTCGTCCCCCCGGACCGGCGCAGCCTGTCCTGAGCGGGGGGGTTTGGGGGGGTCGTCCCCCCGGGCAAGCAGTGCCTCCTTCCGGCCCCGCCAGCCGGCGACAGGAAGCCCGAACTTGGCCACCAGCCGGTCGGTGAACGGCCCGCCACCGTAGGTCCCGGGGCCGGGGCCGGGGCCGTGCACCCTGGCCAGCAGCACCGGAAGCGAGCCGCGGCGCACTTCGACCCGGCTGCCCGGTGGCAGGTCAAACCTGCGGCGCCCGTCGCACCACATGACGGCCCCTGCGCTCTCGCCCCCCGCCGCCACGGGGCTGAGCCTGCCGCCCTCGTCGTGGCCGCCCGTGAACTCGTACACCAGTTCCACCGCCAGGACCGACCTCGGCGAAACCACCATCGGCGGGGCGAACAGCGCGTGCGCGCTTATCGGCACCACGAGCAGCGCCTCGACCTCGGGCCACACCACGGGGCCGCCCGCGGAGAACGCGTAGGCCGTCGACCCGGTCGGCGTGGCGCACACCACGCCGTCGCATCCCCAGCGGGACAGCGGGCGCCCGTCGACCTCGATGATGACCTCGACCATCCGCTCCCTGGCGGCCTTCTCGACCGTCGCCTCGTTCAGCGCCCAGGTGCTCGCCAGCTCCGTCCCGTTGTCGCGCGCGACCACGTCGACCGTCATCCGCTCCTCGACCCGGTACTCGCCCGCGACGAGCCGGTCGACGGTCTCGTCGAGCCCGTCGGCCTCGGCCTCGGCGAGGAACCCGATCCGGCCGAGGTTCACCCCGATCAGCGGGGTCCGCGCCGGGCGGGCTATCTCGGCGGCACGCAGCAGCGTGCCGTCGCCGCCCAGGACGATCACCAGCTCGGCGCCCTCCGCGGCGCCGGGGCCGGCGGGCACCACGGACGCGCCGGCGCACCGCACCGCGCGCGCCTCGGCCTCGGTGACCCGCACCGCCACGCCGGCGGCGGTCAGCCGGTCAATGACCAGCCGCGCGCTGATCCGCGCGTCCTCCTTGCCGGTGTGCGCGATCACCAGCATCGTCCGCTGTGATTCACCCATCGGGTGCAACTTATCCCTCCGCCGCGCTAGGCCGTCGGGGCCATCGGGCCCGCCTCGACCGCGCGCCGCAACTCGCCGGGGTCAAGCGGCGCCGCGCCCCGGCGCAGCCATACGAAATACTCCACGTTCCCCGCCGGTCCTGGGAGCGAACTCGCCGTCACGCCTGATACGCCAAGGCCGAGCCCGGCCGCGGCGTCGCACACGGCCCGTACCGCGCCGGCCCGGTCGGCGGGGTCGCGGACCACGCCGCCCGCCCCTACCCGCCCCTTGCCCACCTCGAACTGCGGCTTCACCATCAGCGCGTAGTCCGCGTCCGGCGCCGCGCACGCGACGAGCGCGGGCAGCACGAGCGTCAGCGAGATGAACGACAGGTCCGCGACGACGACCTCCGGCGGCGGCGCCACCTGCGACGGGTCCAGCGAGCGCACGTTCACCCGGTCGAGCACGGTCACCCGCGGGTCGGTGCGCAGGCTCCAGGCGAGCTGCCCGTACCCCACGTCCACGGCCACCACGTGCGCCGCGCCGGCGCGCAGCAGGACGTCGGTGAACCCGCCGGTGGACGCGCCGGCGTCCAGGCACCGCTTGCCGCTCACCTTAAGGCCGGCGAACTGAGCCAGCGCCCCGGCGAGCTTGTGCCCGCCGCGCGAGGCGTATCCCGGATCGCCGCCGTCGTCCGCCACGGTGACCGGCGTGTCCCGGCTGACCTGGGTGGCCGGCTTGCTCGCGGTCTGCCCGGCGACCGCCACCTTGCCCGCGGCGATCAGGTCCGCCGCCTGCTCGCGGGACCTGGCGAGCCCGCGCCTGACCAGCTCGGCGTCCAGCCTGGACCTGACGGTCACGGTTCGCCCAGCTCGCCGAGGATCTCCCTGAGCCGCTCGTGTACCGCCTCGAGCGCCGGCGGGTGCTCCTGCAGCGGCAGTTCGCCGAGCGCGGAAAGTCCCTCGATGGCCCGGTCGACTCGGGCGTCACCGGTGCCTGGGGCAGTCGCCCGGGACCGTTCTGTATCCATTCTCTGATTTTCCTCCGGATCGTCGATTACCAGCCGGCCGGCATTGGTGCGCTACCCTCCGCGTGAACGGTACCGCCCATGAAGGAGCGAGGCTCACATGACAACGGCGCAGGAGTGCCAGGAGGCATTGCAGAAGGTGGCTGGCAGGCTGACCGAGATGAGCCCGGCGGCGCGGGACGACTACTTCGGCGACCGGTCCATGAGCGTCACCATTCCTGACCTTGGCGTCACCTATGTGACCAGGCTCGGCGGCGGCGGCGACCCGGTGCGGGAGGCCGCGCCCGACGAGCCGCCCGCCGACATCAGGCTGACCGCCAGCAGCGCTGAAGTGCTGTCGCTCGCCCAGTCGCCGATGAACATCGGCCGGAGCTGGGTGGCGGGGCGGGTGAAGATCGAGGCGAGCATGAAGGACCTGTTCCGGCTGCGCCGGCTGCTGTGAGCTAGCCCTGCCAGTCCGGCGCATCCGGCGCATCGGGCGCGTCCGGCGCATCCGGCGCATCCGGCGCATCGGGCGCATCGGGGGCCCCGTGGGGGCGGCGGCGGATGAGCACGATCGCGAACCCGAGGGCGAGGAGGCAGCACAGCGCGCCCGCGCCCGCCGCGGCGCTGTACCCGGCGACCGAGGCCGCGTCCTTGCGCACGACCTGGATCGGGGCAGGACCGCCGCGCCGTCCGCCGGCCGTGAGGAAGTGCGCCGCGGGGGCGAGCCCGGTCCCGGGCCCGGCCCCAGCCAGCCTGGCCGCCGCCTCGAGCGCGGCTGCCGCGTCGACCTCGCCGAACCCGGTGGACGTGCTGTACCCGCCGCGGGGCCTGCGGGCGGTGCTGGTGATGAGCGCCTGCTCGACCAGGGCCGGGCCCAGCCGCGGGTAGCGGCTCCTTATCAGCGCGGCCACGCCGCTGACCAGGGCCGCGGACGGGCTTGTCCCCTCCGCGTCGAGGTACTCACCCCCCGGGCCGGCGCCGAGCACGCCGACGCCTGGCGCGGACAGGATCACCGCGGCGTTCTGCTCGGAGAACGAGGCTCGCGTCCCGGCGCTGGTCACGGCGGCCACGGCGATCACCCCGGTGAACGCGGCGGGATAGATGTAGGGGGCGAATCCGCTTCTCGTCCCGCTGTTGCCCGCCGAGGCGACGATGACGACGCCTTTGGCCAGCGCGTAGGCGACGGCGGCGCGCATGTAGGCGGTCGGCTGCCGCGTGCCGAGCGACAGGTTGATGACCCGTGCCCCATGGTTGACCGCGTAGTAGATCCCCTCGCCGATGGCGTTGGCGTACTTCGGGTTCTCGTCGTACGCCGCCATGCCTGGCTCGCCGTCGTCGAGGATCACCCGGACGGACAGGATCCTCGCCAGGGGCGCGACGCCGATCACGCCGAGTGAGCCGCCCGGGCCGTGGCCATGGCCGGCGATGAGGGAGGCGATGTAGGTGCCGTGCAGGTGCGGCGGGTGGTAGCCCGGCGGGTCCGCGCCCGCGGTGTAGTCGGGGCCGGCGCGGACCGAGCCGGCCAGGTCGGGCACGCCGGCGGCCACGCCGGTGTCGAGCACCGCGACAGTGACGCCGCGGCCGCGGCTGACGCGCCACGCGGCCGGCACCCCGATCTGCCTGAGCACGGCGAGCTCGTCCGGCCTGATCTGGGCGAGCGTGGTCGGCGGCGCGGGCACGCTGGCCACGCTGCACGCCCATTCGGAGCTTCCGCAGCGGACGGTGACGGGCTTGGCGAGCGGGGCGGCGATGGCCGACACCAGCTGGTATACGGGGTCGAAGACCGACTGCCTGATCTCGTCCGCGGCGATGGCGGGCCTGCCGTCGGAGTACCCGGCTACCGCGAGCACCACGTACGGCCCGGCCAGGCGCGCCGTCGACGCCTGCCGCGCGGCGTCGTCGAACAGCGCGGCGGGCGTTCCGGGATCGGCGAGCGCCCGCAGGCCGGTCGCCGGGTAACGGCCGGACGGGATCGCCGAGAAGAACGCCGACGCCCTGGCGGCGCTGGGAAACGCGAGCACGCCGATGGTGTAGATGGACCCGAGCAGCTGGTCGGCATAGTCCGCGCGCAGGCCGGCCACGCAGCCCTCGCTTTCGGCCAGGCGCCGGAGCGTGCCGTCGACGGCCCCCGGGCAGGAGTCGGCCGGGTCGATGCCGACGCGCCTGGCCGTCTCGCTGGTCCCCAGGCTCGTGGTGTACCCGATCGTCGCGGGGAAGACGGCGCCCGCGGGCATCCGCTCCCAGCGCTGCGCGACCCCGGCGGCGGCAGCCGCGGACAGTTCCGCCCGGGTGGGCTTGCTCGTCTCCTCGGCGTGCGCCCGCATCCCGGCGAAGACCGCCACGGCAAGTCCGGTCACGGCGGCTGCCGCGCAGGCGGCGATCCTGGCCGCGCGCCCTGACGTCACCCGTAAACACTAGCCGGCCATTATTGGGCCCATGGGAGAGCTGATCCTGCTTCGTCACGGCGAGACCGCATGGAGCGCATCGGGCAGGCACACGGGCCGTACCGACGTCCCGCTCACCGCCCACGGCGTCGCCAGCGCCGCCGCGCTGGCCCCTGCGCTGGCCAGGCGGCACATCGCCGCCGCGTTCGCCAGCCCCGCGACGCGGGCCGCGCGGACCGCGGAACTGGCCGGCCTGACCGGCGCGAAGCAGGACCCGGACCTGTGGGAGTGGGACTACGGCGGCTATGAGGGCATGACGTCGGCGCAGATCCAGGCTCGGCGGCCGGGCTGGTCCCTGTGGCGCGACGGCGTCATCCCTGGCGCGAGCCCGCATCAGGGCGAGACGGTGCAGGCGGTCGGCGCGCGCGCCGACCGGGTGCTCGCCCGGGCGTCGGCGTCCCTGGCCGACGGCGACGTGGCGCTCGTCGCGCACGGCCACGTGCTGCGGGTGCTGACGGCGCGCTGGCTGGGGCTGCCGGCGGTGGACGGGCGGCTGTTCCGCCTGGACACGGGGACCTTGAGCACGCTGGGCGCCGAGCACGACGAGCCCGTCATCGTGACCTGGAACGTCCGGCCTGGCGGCTGACGCCCTCGCCGGCCGCCGCCGGACCGCTGCGTGCGGCGGCGGCGGTCCGGCGCCTGGCGCCGCGCGCCGCTTAGTTGCGCAGGACCAGGCGCTGGCTGCGGCAGCCGATGAGGCAGATCGCGAGGCCGAGGACGCCGACGTCGCGCATCGAGGTGTCGGACAGGCCCTGGACCGACAGCGAGATCACGATCTCGAGCATGAGCAGGCCCGCGATGGCGGCGCTGACCCGCGGCGCGATGCCGGCGACGAGCGCGACCGCGAGCACGAGCAGCATCCAGCCGTGCGCGAGCACCGCGACGATCGCCAGGCTGGACTTATCGTTGAGCACCGGAATGTACCCGGTCCACTCCCCCGGCAGCCGCAGCTCGTGATAGCCGAACCAGGCGAGCACCAGGCCGAGCAGGATCCGGCCGGCGGTCGGCGCCCACTGCGCGGCGATATCCCCGCTGCGCTCCGCCATCGCGCGCCACTGCGCCGCGCGTCGCCGCGCGTTGGCCCGGTTACGCGCGGCGGCCTGCCTGGGCGCGGCCTGCCTGGGC
>DAHVAN010000174.1 GCA_027314595.1 Actinomycetota bacterium
GCGCCGCCGGGCCGCCCGAGCCGGTCGCCGGGGACTGGCTCGCCGACCCGGGCCACTGGGCCCGGCTGCGCGCGGAACTGCCCGCCGTGGTCGCCGCGTTCGCCGCGCGCGACCCGCTGGCCCCCGGCATGCCGGTAGAAGCAGCCCGCGCCGCGCTGCGCCTGCCAGCCCGCGACCTGGTGCTCGCCTTGCTCGCCGGCGCTCCGCAGACCGCTGGCGCCGTTGTCCTCGACGGCGCCTACCTCCGGATCGCCGCCCCGCCGACGGCGCCCGGGCGCGCGTCCGGGGCCCCGAGCGCGGTCCAGGCGGTCCTGGACGACCTCGCCAGGGACCCGTTCGGCGCGCCGGACGCCGAGCGGTTGCGTGAACTCGGCCTCGACGTCAGGTCGCTGGCCGCCGCCGCGCGCGGCGGGCTGCTGCTGCGGGTGGCCGACACGGTGGTGCTCGCGCCCGGGGCTGACGCCGAAGCGGCGCGGGTCCTCGCCGGGCTCCCGCAGCCGTTCACCACCTCGCAGGCCCGCCAGGCGCTGCGCACCTCGCGCCGGGTCGTGATACCGCTGCTCGAATACCTGGACCGGGCCCGGGTGACCGAACGCCTGCCAGGCGACCTGCGCCGCCTGCGACCCCGCTGACCGCGTCCGCTCCCCTCGCGCGGCCCGGCACCGGCGCGGTCCCGAGCGGGCTAGCCCGGCGCGACGCGCAGGTAGAGCTGGCCGGTGCCCGGCGAGTACGGGCCCAGCTTGGCGAAGGTCGCGTTGAACCACGCGCTCAGCTGCGGGGTCCACGGGATCCGCCGCCTTGAGCCGTGCGCGGGCGACAGCCAGACATACTCGGCCTTGTTCAGCCAGGCCTGCCAGGTCGCCACCACCTGGGGCATCAGGTCCGCGCCGCCCTGGACGCTGACCCCTCTGCTGAGCACCAGCGTCGCGGCGAGCGAGTCGATGATGTCCGGGCAGCCCGGCGGCAGCCCGGCGAACCGGTCAGAGGCGATCGTCAGCGACACTTCGTCGGTGACGACGCAGGCGCCCCGCCGGATCAGGTGCGCCGTCGCCTCGGCCGTGGGCTGGCGCAGCGGGAACGTCTCCCGGATCTGCAGGGCGGCGATCAGGATGATCACCAGGGCGAGCACGCGGATGACGATCGTGCGCCAGGCTGGGCGGCCCGCGAGCACGCCCGCGGCGCCGCCCAGGGTCAGCGCCAGCCACGGCGCGGGGAAGTCGGCGTAGTGGTAGAAGAACGCGGAGTAGTACAGGACCGCGGCGGTCGCGAGGATCGTCGTGGCCAGCGCGAGCCATTCCAGGTGCGACAGCCTGCGGGACTGCCAGGCATAGCCGACGACGACCACGGCGACGAGCATCACCGCCGCCACCAGCGGCAGCCAGCCCAGCTGGGAGGACTCGGAGATGCTGGCGGAGGCGCCGCCGGCGAACATCGAGTGCGCCCCCGCGTTCAGCGAGATCTGGCCCTTGGTGTTCAGGATGTCGATGAGGCCGGTAAGGTTCGCGAGCCGTACCGAGATGGGCACGGTGCTCCCGACGCGATCGGCCTGGTCGAAGATCGTGCTGCGCAGGAACGTCATCGGCGCGGACGCGAAGAACGCCGCCACAGGGACCGCGAAACCGGCGGCCAGCGCGGGCAGGTAGGCGCGGACCCGCCGGGCCCGGTCCTGCCTGACGACCACGCAGAGCACGAACAGCGCCGCGGCGGGCGCGATCGCCCAGAACTTGACGGCCCCGGCGAAGCCGAGGGCGAGGCCGGCCCACGCCAGCCTGCGGGGGCCGGCCAGGTGCCCGCGGCGAACCGCCGCGTTGATCGCGAGCAGGCAGAACAGGTTCATCCACGGCTCGAGCATCAGCGTGTGCGCCGTGGTGATGTCGTCCGGGTAGACGGCGAGCACGCCGCAGGTCACCAGGGTCACGATGGTGCCCCGGTAGCGGACCAGGTTCCCGGCGAGCGGGATGCAGGCGGTGCTGGCGAGCGCGGTCAGCACGCGGGCGAGCGCGAGCGCCTTCACCGTCGTGGTGAGCTTCGCGACCAGCGCCACGGGCGCCATCAGCAGCAGGATCCCCGGCGGCTGGACGAAGGCGAAGTCCTTGTAGGGCATCGCGCCTTCGGTCATCCGCAGTGCGGCGCCGAGATAGACGCCGTCGTCGTATTCGGTGATGCCCGTCAGGTAACCGGGGCGAGTGAGGGTGAAGAACCGGATGGCCAGCGCGAGCGCCGTGGCCAGGAGCGTGACCTTGCCGGGCGCGGTGAGCCAGTACGCGCGCAGCCGCGAGGATCCGAAGGCCGCCCCGCTCAGTCGTGCACGGACCCCGCTGGCCCGCGGCGCGGCCGGCTCGTCCGCGGATCGGCCTGGCGCGCTTACCATGTCACCCGGGGTTGGGCGGTTCCCGCTCACGGGCGGAGATTAGCAGGCATCAGGGCTGCTCCGGATGACTTTGACGACTGTGCGGGGCAATGTTCGGTTCCGGGAAACCAGGGCAATGGTAAGACCTGGACCTGTCAGCTTCGGAATCGGCGGCCGGACTCCGGCGGCCGCCACACGGTCAGACGCTGCGGAATTCGGGGGAGCGCCGCAGCGCCTCCACCACCCGCCGCGCGGTCCCGATCCGGTATACGGGCAGCCCGCCGCCGCGCACGCGGAAAACCGTCGCGCCGGGCACCTCCTTGATCCTGACCACGGCCGCGCTCAGCGAGCCGCGCCGGACGGTGACCTCTCCGTGGCCGTTCGGCGTGACCTCATAGCTTCCGCCCAGCCTGCGGCCGAGCACGGTCGCGAGTTCGGCCTGGGTCACGCCCTTACGCGGCACCCGAACATGCGCCACTTCACGTCCTCCCCGTATCGGCTCCTGCGATCGCAGCGTACTCCGGCCCGGCCGTCGTCGCGCGGCGGCCCGCTCCCCGCCGCGGCGCCCGATGTCAGGCGGCCGGGCCGGCCTGCAGCCAGACCGCGGTGCCGGCGGGCAGCTCGCCCGGCCGGGAAACGGCCCTGCTGGCGAGCAGGACCCCGCGGTGCGGCGGGAGCGGGACGGAGGACGCGCCGAGGTTGGCGGCGAAGACGAATCCCGGGTCGCGGGCGAACATCAGGGTGTCATCGGGCCCGTCGAGCCAGCGCATGCCGCCGGCGCCGAGCGCCGGGTGGGCGCGGCGGAGCCGGAGCGCGGCCTGGCACAGGCGCAGGAAGGAGCCGGGGGCCTCGAGCTGAGCGGCGACGCTGTACCGGCCCCAGTCCGCCGGCTGCGGCAGCCAGGGTGGCGCGGGAGAGCAAGCAGCGCTCGTTCGGGAAAATCCGAAGGTACCACTGGCCGTCGTGCACCCGGGTCCAGGCGGGCCCGCCGAAGTTGGACAGCCAGTTGTTGGGCGGGCTCGCGCCGTCCGGGCCCCTGCCCTCGCGGAAGATGAACAGCTCGCGCTCGCCGCTGCCGGGGCGTCCCTCCCGTGCGGCGCGTCGCGCCTGGTTTGTTGTGCGGTGCCACGTTGCTGGCGATGTTCTCCTGTGACTTCGATTATTCACACGGGTCGACCGCGTCAGTAAAGTCGAGGCGGAGGCGTCTGGGTTCCTGGTGGTCCCCCTGGTCTTCAAAACCAGTGGACGGCGTGCCGCGCCGTCGGCGGGTTCGATTCCCGTCCGCCTCCGCCACCAGCATTGATGCAGCGTCCGGCGTGATTCGGGCGCTCCCTGCGAGTGCCGGGCGGTGCCCGTTCCCCGCGTCATTGGGAACGTTTGGGGAACACTCGCTCACGATGCCGCCCCCTCGACCAGCTTGGCGATGGCCTCAGCAGCGGCCACGCGCGCCGGACGCGCCCGCTTGACGACGCGGACGCGGCGGGCCTGCCCGGCCAGCCGTTGATGAACGGGCGCAGTCGGCAGGCAGGAAAGTCGGCGCAGCAGTTCTAGTAGTTCCTCTACCGACAGACCTGTGTCCTGGAGCACCGCGCGGAGGGTGCCCTTGGGCACGTCCCGGCCGGCATGGACCGGGACCGTCGTGGACCTGCCGTCACTATGCCGTAGGCGATGGTGGCTGCCACTAACCCTGGTAACGGTGAACCCGGCGCGCTCTAGTGCCTTGATGAGTTTGTCCCCGCGCACTGCCGGGACGGGCGGCATCAGGCAACCTCTAGGTCCAGAGTGTGCTCAAGCTGCTCGGGAACGCCGTCCTCATCAATCACCATCTGAACGGCCTCCCGCAGGTCGGCCACGGCTTCCTCACGAGTTGCCCCGTTGCCGTTCGCTCCTCCGCTCGATCCGAGCCAGGCATGCGCGCACCAGATCCCATCTTCGTCCTGCACCAGCGTGTACGGGATATGCACAGTCCTGGACTGGCCGCTTATCGTGATCATCTCCCTGGGGGCTACGTGCAGTCGCTCTTAGCTCCAGTAAAGCATGACGATCGTCAAACGTAGCAGCGTGGCGCTAACGGCTGCGTGTCGGCTCGCGCCGGACCTGTCGCCATCGAAGCGTTCGCCTCGTCGGCCAAGCGCAGCCAGCGGCGGCGCGCTGATCCAGCCGGATGCAGCGGGCAGGCGCGGCGATCGGACCCGCACGAGCGGCTGGCGCTTGTTCCCCGGACGTTCCCCGGCGTTGCGTACCCGCACCGCCCTGGCCGCCGGCCGCCGCCGGCCCGGGCGGGGTTCCCGCGGCAGGCCCCCCGGCAGCCGGGTGAGGACCTTGACCCGCGGGCCGGCCTTCCGATCCCGCTGTGAGCTGGGCACATGGGCTTTGCGGACGCCTACCTGTAGGGTCGTTCCATTGGGCGGTCGGTCTTCTAAACCAGTGGACGGCGTGCCGCGCCGTCGGCGGGTTCGATTCCCGTCCGCCTCCGCGAGATGCTCGTGTTAGCGAAGAGGGCGCGTAGGCTTTAATGATGCTGGCTGACTCCTACGGGCGGGTAGCGACAGACCTGAGGGTCTCGCTGACCGATCGGTGCAACCTCCGCTGCGCCTACTGCATGCCGCCCGAGGGCCTGGACTGGCTGCCGGCGCCGGAGGTGCTCACCGGCGACGAGATCGTGCGACTGCTCCGCGTCGCCGTGTCCATGCTGGGCGTCAGGGAGGTCCGGTTCACCGGCGGCGAGCCGCTGCTGCGCAAGGACCTGACCTCGATAGTGGCGCGCACCGCGGCGCTGGAGCCGCGGCCGGAGATCTCGCTGACCACCAACGGGATCGGGCTGACGCGGCTGGCGGGCGCCCTGCGGGACGCCGGGCTCGACCGGATCAACGTCTCGCTCGACACGCTCCGGCCCGAGGTGTTCCGCAAGCTGACGCGGCGTGACCGGCTCGATGACGTGCTCGCCGGCCTTGAGGCGGCGGCGGCCGCCGGGCTGACCCCGGTGAAGGTCAACACGGTCCTGATGCGCGGCCTGAACGAAGACGAAGCCGTGCCGCTGCTGAAGTACTGCCTGTCCTGCGGGTACGAGCTGCGGTTCATCGAGCAGATGCCGCTCGACGCCCAGCACGGCTGGAAGCGTGCCGAGATGGTGACCGCGGGGGAGATATTCGCCGCTCTGGAGTCGGCGTTCTCGCTGATCCCCGACGACGCGCACGCGCGCGGGTCCGCGCCCGCGGAGACGTTCCTCATCGACGGCGGGCCGGTCCGGGTCGGCGTGATCGCCTCGGTCACCAGGCCGTTCTGCGGCTCGTGCGATCGGGTCCGGCTGACCGCGGACGGCCAGGTGCGCAACTGCCTGTTCGCCCGGCAGGAAAGCGACCTGCGCACCGCGCTGCGATCTGGCGCGACGGACGCGCAGATCGCGGCGCGGTGGCAGGCGGCGGTGGCGGGGAAACTGCCCGGGCACGGGATCAACGACCCGTCGTTCCTTCAGCCGGACCGCCCGATGTCCGCTATCGGCGGCTGATCGGGGCTCAGAACCCGTACTTGCTGCCGTCGATGGTCTGGCTGGCCGACGGCAGCGTGATGGCGCTCGGCAGGCCGCTGTAGACGAAGTTGAGCTGGCCGCCGCCCGAGCCCGGCTTGTCGATCGTCAGCAGTTCCGGCGTGGAAGTGTCGGACACATACGCGTATCCGGTGCCGGTGTTGTCGGTGATCTTGACGGCGGGCTGGCCGTTGTACGTCGTCCTGGTGCCCTTGCTGATAGAGGCGTCCTTGTTGATGCTGCCGAGCAGTCCGCTCAGCGAGCACACCTGCGCCAGGCTGCTCAGGCCCGCCGTGTTGGCCTTCGCCTGTATGTACTTGCCGCTCAGCAGCGCCACCACCGCGGCCGGGACGTTGTTGCTCTTGTAGAACTGGGCATCGGGCAGCATCCAGATCGTTACGCCGTTGTAGACGACCTTGAACGAGCCAAGCGTCGCCTCCGAGATGGTGCCCTCGCAGCCCTTGCCTTTCAGTTCCGTAAGGTCGACCGTTATCGCGTGGCCTGAGGTGGTGCCGCTGCCCGTGACGCGCACGGCGCTGGCGTTCTCGGTGTCGGCCACCGCCTTGGCGGCGATCTGCTTTGAGGTCAGCCCGGCGAGCGGGTCAGCGCTCGAGCCGGAAGAGCATGCCGCGGTTACGGCGGCGAGCGTAGCGGCGAGGACAGTGCCGGACACTAGATGGATGATTCCAAGGGGTATCGTCACTATCAGTAGTCATAGGCGATGAGTGATCGCTTTGCCGCCTGATCCGTCTTGTCGTTGAACCAGATTCCGGCAGTCAGGGCGAGCATTCTCGACAGTACTCGCGTGAACAC
>DAHVAN010000185.1 GCA_027314595.1 Actinomycetota bacterium
GGTGAGGAGTCGATCACTTTTCTGACGGCCTGCTCCTTGAACTCCGGAGTGTAATGCTTTGGTTTTCCCGGCACTTGATCCCGTTCCTTTCCAGATAGGAATCCTATTGGATCCCTGTCCGGGAACGTTGGGGCACCTCAACATGAGAGCTGCGCCCCTCACGATGAGCCGCTTGTAACGGTGATCCTGGACCGCGCCGATGGCCTGGCAGACGTGGAAAGCGCTGCCCGCCATGCGGTCGCCGACGGGCAGCCAATCGAGGTCCGGGCTAGTTTCGCCGGCCCTGCCCGGAGTAGGTGAGACGGTGCGGCTGGAGCACGGCCGGGATCCGCTGCGACTGGCCCGGGTCATGGCCGACGTGCCGTGTGCCTGCGCGGTCTGCGGTGCGGTCGCGGTCCACCGGTTAATCGCGAGCGCGCACTGGTGGGACCGGGAGGCGTCCGCGCGGCTGCGAGAGCAGGCGCGGGGGCTTTCCTGCGGCCGGTGCGGGACGCTGGCCGAGCTGCCGGTGCCGCTGGTGCAGTACCGGGACCTTGACGGGGCGGACCTTGTGGTGGGGCTGCCCGCCGGATCGGCGGCCGATTCGGACAGAGCCTGGATCGCTGAGATCATCCGGTGCCTGCGTGACCGGCTGCCCTCCGCACCTGCGGTAGTGACCGTCCGGATCGCCTGGTGGCCGTTCATCGACGCCGTTCCGCTGATGGCCCGGCAGGAAACAGACGAGCAGCGCGAGGTCGTGGAGTACCGGCTGTCGCGCCTTGCCCGCATGGCACTGGAACCCGCCGACGACGCGACGCTCGCCGGATGACGCGGCTCATAGCGTTCGACGCCGTCGCGCGGGCCCTCGGGGGCCTGGCCAGTGCTGTTGCCGAGCTGGCAGGCGAGGACACCACCGACCTCTGCGTCGTCGCCTGCGGTCCCCTGGCCGGCGCGCCGCTGAATGCGATTGCCGCCAGCGACGGCAAGACCTGGACCGACCGCTGGCAGGTCCGGTACTGGCCCACAGCGACTGTCGCCGCGCACCTGGCTGCGCCCCAGACCCGCCGCCCCGGGCACGCGGTCGCCGTGGCCCGTCCGGCGACCTGCCGCTTGCCGCCGCCGAGCTCGACGCCGTCCGCGGTGCGGCAGACACCGTTGCCACGCCGCCGGAGGGCTGGTCGGTCAGGTCCTGGCTCCGCGCAACCTTGCCGGACGCTGACCTTGCGCACTTCGCCTGCCATGCCCGCGCGGACCTCGCCGACCCCACCGGATCGGACTTCGACCTCGGCCCGGAACAGCCGCTGACGGTCGCTGACCTGCTTGACGGACCTGACCTGGATCACCTTCAGCTCGTGATCGCATCCGCCTGCCAGGCAGGCGTACCCGCCGCCGGCGCCCCCGACGAGCTGCTCGGCATCGGATACGGCCTCGTCCACGCCGGGGCACACGCCGCGATCACGACCCTGCGGGAAGTGAACGACATGCCCGCCGCGCTGCTCATCTCCAGGCTGTACAAAGCGCTACGCGAAGGCCTTGAACCCGCGGCAGCCCTCCAGCACGCCCAGCAATGGCTCGCCGCTATCGACAACGAGCAGATGTCCGCCCTGTGCACCAGACGCCAGCACGGCGAGGAGACGTGGCTGCCCGCCGCGCTAGCCGAGTCCCTGGCACCGGAGGTCGCCTCCGCAGACTCGGACCAGCCGTTCCGCCACCCGATCGACTGGGCGGCATTCACTTACCTCGGGCGCTAATCCAGCATGCACCACGGCCGTTCTGCATGGCGTCCTCGGCACCCTGGACCGAAGCGAGCATCCGGTAGCAGCGCGCCAGCAGTTCGCTGCGGTAGGGACCGGTCAGCTCGGAGAGCGCCTCCCCTGTCCGCGGTCCTGTTCCTCACCTCCGCCGACTCCAGCTTCGTCTACGGAACCGAACTGGGCGCCGACGGCAGATCCCCAGGTCTGATCTGCGGGTCAGTCGCAGCCGGACGGCCCGCCACTCCGTCAGGCCAAGGTAGCCCGCCTTGCTCTGGATCGCGAACTGGTGCCGTACCCAGGTCGCGGGGTCGCCGGTGCCGGTGTCGCCATAGGGGGGCTTGATTCCCTGGGCGATGAAGTCCTTGCCGAACTCGAACGTTCCGCGCAGGAAGTGGACGCTGGTGAAGCCTCTCGCTGCCAGCAGCGCGAGCAGCGGCGCGCGAGTCCCTGTCCCCGGAGCAGTCCTGGTGGCCTATTCGTCCGGTGTGGCAGGCATCCGTCCGTGCGCTCTTACGATGTGGTGCGCGATTAGCGTTGGGGTGTGCTGGCCTGGCGGGTTGGCTGGGGTGGGTTACCGCTCGGCGGCGCGGTCTGAGACCAGCCCGCCGATCGCCAGGAAGGTCTCCTCGAATTCGTCGCGCCGTCCGGTG
>DAHVAN010000188.1 GCA_027314595.1 Actinomycetota bacterium
CTGACCTGCGCGAGCACCAGGAACCCGTGGAGGCGGCCGGGATCGACGAGTTCCGCCGCGGCATCCCCGGCCCCGCCGCCGACGGCCAGGCCCGGCCGGAATGGTTCACCCGCCTGGTCGACCTGGGCGACGGCGGAACCCTCGGCCTGGCCCAAGAACGCACCGGCGAGGCAGGAAAGACCCTGGTCAAGGAGCACGAGGGCACGCTGCGGTACCTGGCGATGGACCTGTCCGCCCCCTACCGCACCGCGGTCCCGGCCGGCGCCAGGGTCATCGCTGACGCGTCCTCACTGCCCTACGGTCGAGTTCGGCCATGTACGTGTCAAAGACGGCCCACTGAATAGAGCGCCCCAGCGATCCGACGGGCAGGACGACTGCCCGGTTCATCGCGTTTCGGGCACGCTCGATGAGCACGTCTTCACTCATGCTCTCGGGTGGGACCGAAGTCATGCTTCCGCCTTCCGTGACGCGCGCAGCTCCGCCCATACACATTTCCCTGGCCAGTTGGCGACCGTCTTCCAGTCCCACCGCTGCGCGAGCGTGTCAACCAGCAGCAGCCCCCGGCCGCTCTCGTCCCAGACACCGACTTGGCGCATAACCGGCGGGGTTGGCACCAGATCCCACGCCTCCAGGACCAAGCTGTTCGGGTAGGCCAGCATCCGAAAGACGACCACGGCAAGGTGCCCATTGACATAGACCGGGTGGCCCTGTTCATTGGTCGAGGCCAGCACCGCGTTGCTGACCAGTTCACTGGTCAGCAGCTCCGCGACCTCTTGGTAGGCCGTCATATCCCACTCGGCGAGGGTGTCCCGCAGATGTGCCCGCGCACAACCCGGCGCGGTCAGGAGCGCCCCGAGCGGTGCCAACTGGCTCACCAGGGGATACCGGACGGGGGTCGGCATAGGTGGCCGCCTCGACGCGGAAGCATGGGAAGCAGGGCCGACGCCGGAGCGGGGCTCAGTTCGGTGGTGCGGATGCGCCGTTCTGGCAGCAGCGTCGGCCCTGCCGCTCGGGGGCGGTGTCGCTGGCTGGGGCTGGGGAGTCATTCGTCGACCTCCACGGAGCGGAGTACCGCCAGGATGCGGCTCATGACCAGGTCGAGGTCATCCACTGCGCCAATGGGTTGTTCCCATGGCCACCAGTACGACCACCTACCGTCGCCGTCCAGTTGGCACAGCACCCGTTCGGATTGGCTGGGGATAGCCGCCAGGGCCACGGTGAGGTAGGGCTTGCTGATCGCGCCAACCAGCTCGGCCAGCAGGCCGTTACGGGTCAGTTCCTCGGCCAGGTTGCCAAGGTGCCGACGCATGGTCTCGCGCGAGGTGCCGGTAGTGGCTGGGGGGTTCATCTGCATCACATTCGGCGCATCGCAAGCAGCGTCATGAGGCGTTCGGCTGCCAAAGCGGCCGTCTGTTCCGGGGGTCTACAGTTCACGTCCAGGCTCAGCACGGGGAAACCGGCAGCAACCAGCCGTTCCTTGGCTTCTCGATAAAACCCAACCTCAGCCTTACTACTGTCGGGCGTGAGTTGGAAGCGGTTATGCGCACCGCGCTCATGGAGGCGCTGCGAGACGACGTCCGGATCGGCGTCGAGGATCACGGCCAGATCTGGCCGGTCAGCCCGCTCATTGAGCTGCCACAGAAACCCAAGGTCGATGCCGTCAAAGCGCTGCATCACCAGGCCGGAAGGGACGTAGCGATCAGAGATGACTGTCCGCCCGCTCTCGGTGTGCGGCCGGATTTCGCTCGCAACGTGGTGGTAGCGGTCAGCGGCGTACAAGGCGGCCAGCGCGTAGCCGGTAACGGTTTCGGTCAACTCACGGCACAGCTGCCCAATCGGGCCACCACTGGGTTCCGCCGTGACATGCACCTCTTCGCCACTAGCCACCAGCAGTTGCGCCAGATGCTCCACGATCGTGGATTTGCCCGCCCCGCTCGGCCCGTCTACCGAGACGAACAGGCCGCGGGACTGCTCAGAAGAGAGTGGGAGCATCTTCGTCAGCCGCCTTGTCATCGCCCTTGGGAGGTTGGCCGCGCAACGCTTCCACCGTTGCCGCTTGGGAGGCGAGGTGGACGAACAACCGCGCCGTGACCAGCGCGTCATATGTCGCCCGGTGAGGCTTCAGCTCACCAGGCAACCCCTCGGCCAACTTGAAGGCATCGACCAACGCACCGAGCTTGTAAGACGATTGGCCGGGGATCAGACGACGGGCCAGCTTCAGCGTGTCGAACACCTCGGGTGGTTCCCACCCCGGAAGCTCCCGCCGGAGGACACCCACATCCACGTGGGCGTTGTGAGCCACGAGGGCCGAAACGTCAAGGGCGGCCAGCACGTCAGGGGTAATATCCGTGATCTTCGGGCAGTCGGCCACATCACCGGTTGTCAGGCCATGGAACGTGGCGGCGATGTGCTTAATGGGATGCTCGGGACGAACCAGCCAGCTTATCGGTTCACCAACCACCCCACCGAAGATCGGCACCACGGCCAGTTCCACCAGCTCGGGCGGTTGCTGGCCGTTGCCCTCGACATCCACCACCACGTAGGTGAGCGTTGTCCAGTCGGTCATGAGCTTTCCCCCTCCCAGCCGATACCGGCCCGACCATGCTGCCCGGCGTGGTGGGGATGACGTTCGTCATGCACTTGGAAGCCAAGGGCGTGTTGGATGAAGTAGCGGGGTTGCTCGTCGGGCAGGCCGGACACCACCGCCGCTTGGTCGGAGATGTCCACGACCACCAGGCCCCGCCCCTCGGGCACGCTGTTGGCTACTTCATGGAGCTGGGCCGCCGTTGGCACGCGGTGCGCGCTCTGGCACAGGTCGAGTTGACTGAGCGGGCAGATGTCACACAGCTCGCTGATACCAACATGCCCGTTGTAGTCGGGAAGGCCATGCACGTAACTCACCGCACACGAAGTCTTGCGGAACAACGGGGTCGATCCCTCGAAGGCGGCCAATACCCGCCGTTCTAGCGCCTCGGGCACGATCTTCCGTCTGGCCGTGTCCTCGTACGGTTCGGGCAAGCCGTTGGCCCTGTAATACGCTGCGATCTCATTACGGTAGAACAGACCTGTGAAGACCGTGGCGTCAGCAGACTGGGCGAGGTGGTAGGCGACATCCAGATGCTGAGGTGAGTCGTTGAGGTCAGGCACCAGCGGTCGCCAGTACAAGACGACCCGGTACTTGCGATGCCTTGGGGCGCTCATGAGCCGTAGCGACTCAGCGGCTACGCGGGACGGGTACGGCTCGATGCGTTGGTCGTCAATGCCGCTGTACGTGAACAGCAACGTCACTTTGAGGCTCACCAGGTGGTTGAGGCGGTCGATATCGGACGGCTTCAGCTGGTGTCTCGTGATGACCAATACGTGGTTCCGCAGCCCGCGGCCGTCCAGATCTTCCAGCACCGCGAAGGTGTGTGGTCGGACCACGGGCAAAAACGGGTCGGTCGCTCTGTTGAACACCTGAACCGGCGTGACGTGGGGCTGGAAGTAGCGGTGGTTTACCAGCTCTTCCACCGCTTCGGCGTCGGGCATGAGCGCTTTGGGCACCCGTGCATCCCACAACCCATACGTATGGCGGATGCAGTAGGCACAATCCAGCGGGCAGCCCTGGATGTGGTTGAGCGAGAGTCCGGACTTGCGGTACTCGACAACTGCGCGGGCACGCGCGGGGAGTTGTTCTAGCTGCTCTCTAGTGAGCAGCGGTACAGAGGTAGCCACCCCGACCTCCCGAAGCCTCCGACCACCTCGGCGTCGGTGGGCGTTGGTTAGGAGGGTAGGAGGGAAAGTTCCTGATGGGAAGCAATTTTCTCGGTTTTGCTCGCAAAATTTGAGCCATGGCACGCTGGGAGAAATTACGAGCCAGAATCCGCCTCGCCAGCTTCATCCGCCAACTCTTGCAAGACCCGCCCAATGATCGCTCTCGCCGCTGGCCCGTAGCTGGCAACCGCCGCGTGCTGCTCGAAGATGCGGCTATACAGCTGGATCTCCTCTGACTGGCGCAAGTTCAGCTCAGCCGAGTACGTCTCGACCCGCACCAACTCATCGTCCAGCAGCCAGAACCCATGCCGGGGTCGGTGACGTACTGCGTATGGAAGGGGATGACGCCAAGCTTTATGTTCCGCATCGAGGCAATGGCCAGCAGGCGGTCAAGCTGCCCGAGGATGATGTCTATGGACATGAGCCGGTAGCGCAGCACGGACTCAGTAATAACGATGTGAAACCGTTTATCCGGCCGATACAACATCTCCTGGCGCTGCATCCGTTGCTTAACCGCTTCGTTAATGTCGTTTGGCACTTTATGCACCAGCACGGCAGCAGCGAAGCGGGCGCGGGCATACTCGGCCGTTTGCAAGAGGCCCGGTACCACGGTGTTCTCGAAGCCCCGGAACAGTCTCGTCTTTTCGTCCTGCTGCGACAGCGTGAGCTGATGCGACTTCAAGCCCGCCTTGAGCAGACGTTGCCACTCGGCATGTTGCAGCTCAAGGTTGTGCAGGGCGGTCAGCAGGCTTTCGGCCTGATCCTCGGTGCCCGTAGCACCTGTCCAAGCCCGAATATCTTGGTCAGTCGGGGTTTGCTTGCCGTTTTCAATCTTGGAAATCTTAGAACCCGCCCACGCAAGCGACTCCGCGAGTTCCACGCCGGACAGTCCTGCTGATTGGCGTAGTTCGCGGAGTCGCTTGCCGAGCGCGCGACGCGCTTCGTCGACGTTAGTCGTCCCGTTGACCATGTTTGGTGATGAAGTCTTCTGGAGTCAGGGCGTGATGCCGTGCGGCATCCCGCCAGTAGTTGTGTTCCACGATGACGGCTGGGTCTTCGATGACTTCGGCGTAAGCGAAACGGTCGTCATCCGCGAAGTGCATCTTGACCAGCAGCCGGGAATCGAACAGCCAGTAGTCGCGGCTGGGCAGCTTGGCCGCCTCCGCCGCATCACGGGTGAGGTACCGGATGTCGTCGCCCGCCTCGCGAGTGTAGCCCGCCATCCACATGCCGAAGCGGATGTAGTCGGTGAGCGGTACGCTCACCACCCGGACACGGGAGAACAACCGGCCTTCGGCAGTCGCGGCGCGAACCATGTTCAGCCAGTTCTGGTGGTACGAGGCGTCCCGCTCACCAGCCAGGAACTTGCGCAGCGGTTCAACCTCGGCGGGCGAGTTGTACTGGTCGCGTGTCTCCAGCCGGAAGGCCGTGTGCTCGAAGGAGGTAAAGAGGCGGGCGAACGCTGGCCCCGGTTCGATGAAGGTCAGTTGGTTCCCTCCTCCTGGTAGCGACGAACGTACATCTTGAGTACGTCTTCGGGGATCTCGATGAGGGCTTCGTGGTCGGGCACGTCACCGACGTCGGCCAGCACGGTGGGATCGGTGACCTTCCACCCCTGCGCGATGTAGGTCACGCGGTCGGTGCGGTCGGTCGCGAACAGGGTCGGTGAGTCGCCCTCAGAAGACTCCGGGTCTACACCAAGAAAACGGGCGCGCATTTGCTCTCCTTGCGGGAAGTTGGAGAAAACTGCTTGCTTCCCATGGTGGACGCAGGGAGGGGCGGGTGTCAACGGAGGGGCCGCTAACGGCGGCGGAACCAGCTGGCGCGCGGCGACCGACACCGTAGCCCAGATCTGACAGAGTGTCAGGATGCTCGTCACCCCTCGCCCCGGCGTAGATCGGGACAACCTGCTCAAGACGCTGCGCTCGGTGCATACCGACGTTTACAACCTCCGGGGCGGGGGGCCACAAGGCCACTACAAGCGGCTGCTGGCCTACCTGGAGTGGACGAGCAACGCGGTACGGATGCTGAGTAACCAGATAAGCGATGCTGATCTAAAGCGGCTCGTGCTGACCAGAGGGTATGAACTCCTCCTCTCTGGGGTCGGCACCATGACGGGCAGCGAGATCGAGGTACAGCGAGCCGTCAACGGTCTGGTGTCGCTGGAGCTGGATCAACGGGCGGAAGCCTTCGAGGCGGCGGTCAAGGCGCTCCATGAGCAGATCATCAGATGGTCGCTGCATCAGATGGTGGACGGGCAGTACACGCGGATGCCGCCGAGCGAGACGTTCATCGTGCCCGACACGGGCGTGTACATCAACCACGAGAAGTTGGAAGAAGCCGACTTCGGCGCGCTCCTCGGGATGGGCGGCTCGCCCATCCGCATCCTCGTGCCCATGGTCGTGGTGGACGAGTTGGACGGACTCAAGCAGCACAACAAGCCGCACGTCCGGTGGCGCGCTGGTTACACCCTGGCAGTACTGGATCGGTTGTTCCAGACGAGCACGGCTCCGAGCCGACTCCACGAGGCGGGTACGCTGCCGCCAGCTCCAGACGGGAGGACGCGCGGCGATGCGGTGGTAGAGCTGCTGTTTGACCCGCCTGGCCATGTACGGCTGCCGATCAATGACGACGAGATCGTGGATCGGGCGCTGGCGGTCGAGCCGCTTGCCGGGCGCAAGGTCACCTTGCTGACCTATGACACGGGACAGAGCACCAGGGCGAGGAACGCAGGGCTTCACGTGGTGAAGTTGAGCAAGGAGATTGGGGAGGAACCGAAGTAGGCAAACTGGCTCAGCCGAGCGGACGTGTAACCAGTTGCACGCCGGGTGGCTGCGTGACGGCGGGTGCACGACCCTCTAACCGGCATGCCGGTACGTCAACGACCGCGGCCAGGCAGCGCGCTGTGAGGTGGGTAGTCTCGAGTAGAAGATTCACATGATCAAAAATAAATAAAGCCATTAAAAAATCCGGGCTGGGCATGCCGTGGCAGGCGAGGTAGCTGGCTGCTATCGCCTTGCGGGTCACGCGCAGCCACCATTGCTCCCACTGTGCGGGAGACTGCGGCGGCTGCTCGGCGGACAGCAGGTGGTCTCCGCAGAGCGGGCACATCCCGGCCTGCCTGGTCAGCAGGCGCAGGGTGCGCTTGTCCAGCGGGGGCTTGACCCTCGTCCGCCGCCTGGCCCAGTAGCCGGCCAGGGCCGGGTCATCGGGGGATGCCGTGCCCTTGACCGGCGTGTGCCGTTCGATGCCGGTCCAGGAGAACTTGACCAGGTGGCCGCCGCTGTCGCGGTCGCCGAATACCCAGTGGTCGTCCCTGGATCGGTTGAACTTGCCGAAGTACCGGGCGGCGACCCAGCGCCCCGGCTTGTTCTGGTGACGCCATCGTCCCCACTTCCACAGCAGCTTCCACAGGTAGCTGTCCAGTGAACTGAAGATCTCTGATGACACCACCGTCCGGCAGTAAGCCGCCCAGCCCCGGACGACAGGGCTGAGCTTCATGATGACCGCCGCCGCGTTCGCGCCGCGCAGGGCGCGCGTCTCGGCGGCAAGCCGTTCCCGGAGCCTCTTGACGGCTGCGGAGGATGGCTTGATCAGCAGCTTGCGGTTATAGCGGCGGACGTTGAACTTGCCGTTTAACTTAATTTCGGGGCATATGGTGGCATAGTCGGCAAGCCGGTCTTTTGTTCTGGTTGCTGTACGCAAGCGGCCGTTTCCCTCATGCTGGGTGTTACCACACATCCGCAGCGGCGAGAGGAAACGGCCGTGAATGCCACGCTCTCATGTCCTGGCGCGCCCGCGCAATTAATGCCGGCGGCGGGCCGGCTGGCGGGGTTCCGCCAGGAGCTGTACCGGTGCCTGACCTCGCGGCGAGACGGTTTGTTCAGCCTGGCGGACGCGGTGCTGTGCCACGGGGGGCGGGTGACGGACCTGGCGCGGCTGTCGCTGGTGCCGGAGGCCGGCCGGGGGCACGGCGGGGTCTACGACGCCGTCAGCGCCGGCCGGGTCGACGTCGGGCGGCTGCGGCGGGCGCTGGCCGGGCTGCCGCTGCCGGCCTGGCCGGACGGCCGGATCCGGCTGGCGGTGGACGTGTCGGGCTGGCTGCGGCCGGACGCGGCGACCAGCCCGGGGCGAATGCACTGCCACGTGCGCGGACGGGGCAAGGGTGCGTGGATCGCGCCGGGGTGGCCGTACTCGTTCGTGGCCGCGCTGTCGCCGGGCCGGAACTCGTGGGCGCTGCTGCTGGACGCGGTCCGGCTGGGCCCCGGCGATGACGAGCGCGCAGTGACCGCCGCGCAGCTGCGCGAGGTCGTCACCCGGCTGGCCGCGGCCGGGCACTGGCGGGACGGCGACCCGCCCGTCCTGGTCACGATGGACGCCGGGTACAGCCCGGTGCAGCGCGGGTCCCGGCCCGGGTCGGAGTAGGTGCGCAGCTGTTCCAGGTGGCCGGTGAACGCCGTGACACCTGTTTCCTCGGCCAGTTCCCGGACCGCCGCCTGTTCCGCGCTCTCCGCGTCACGGACGAATCCGCCGGGCAGCGCCCAGTAGCCGCGGAACGGGTGGTCGCGGCGCTGCACCAGCAGCACGGTCAGCACGCCTGCTCGGATAGTGAACACGGCAAGGTCCACGGTCACCGCGAACGGCGGGAACTCGCCCGGATCGTAGCCGCGCAGGAACTCGCGTTCCCCGGCCCGTTGCTCGGTGCCGCTCATCGGTGCGCCTCCGGCAGCGAGCCCATCGCGAAGCCCGCCCGCTCGCCCGCGTCCATGATGTCGGTGATCGCCGGCCCGAACCGTGCCCGGCGCTGCAGCACCTGGTCGGTGACCCGCACAGCCAGGGCCAGCCGGTCCTCGATGCTGCCGGTCAGCAGCACCCAGGAGTGCCCGGCAGCGGTCAGCGCCCCGGCGAACCAGCCGGTCATGGCGGCCCGCACCGTGAGATCTCCCTCGCGCAGGCCGTCGTCATGCCACGGCACGCCCTCATGGGAGGTGAGCAGGTAAACATCGTGGCGGGGCAGCGCGGTCGTCGCCCACGGCTGCAGGCCGCGCGCGCGTCCGCCGAGGTAGCGGCGCTCCCACACCGAGGTCGCGAACGCGTCGGTGTCGCAGACAACCAGCGGCGACCCGGCCGCTGCGGCCTCGTTCTCCCGCCGCGTCTGCTCGGCCGCGGAGAGACTACAGTCCGGCTTCGGCCTTGACCTCGTCCCAGGAGACAAGCGGCTCACCGGAATCGACCGCCGCGCGAGCCGCGCGAGCCGCAGCGGCGTCGGCGAAATCCTCCAGGAGCTCGCCGAGCTGCGCCGGTGTCAGCCGCTCGAGTTCGGCGGCAAGCGCGGCGGGCACGATCGCGGCCACGCGCATCCCGCCCTCCGTGATGTAGACCACCTGGCCGCGGGCAGCCTCGTGGACGGGCGCGGCCATGCCTGGCGCATTCTCGACAGCTAGCTCGCTCATGACTGCATTGTGGATACGGCAATGTAGAAGTTGGGATACAGAAGGCTGCCCGGCTTCCTGCCCAAGGACTAACGTCAGCCGGCTGCTGGGCTGTGCCTGCCACGGCGCGATACGTTGCGAGGGGAGGCAGCGCGACCATCGTCCGCGACGGCGAAGATTGAAGGGCAGAGATCCATGCCAGCCAGCACAGAACGGATTCCCGTGTCCCACGCCGGGGCGCTACCTCGGCCTGATGCCCTGCAACGTCTCCTCGGCGCGGGTCCGGGTTTCCAGGACGCCATCGACGCGGCGCTTCCCGGCGCGGTGGCGGAGGTGGTCGACCGGCAGGCGGCCGCCGGCGTTGACATCGTCAACGACGGGGAGATCTCCAAGCGGGGACTGTTCACCGGCTATATCCGCGACCGGATGACTGGATTCGAGGCCGAGGCCGGCGGGGACCGCCCGCCGGCCAACGCCGGGGTGACGGGCCGCGACCGCAGGGACTTCCCCGGCTTCTTCGCTGCTGGCTTCGGCGGCTTCGACTTCAAGGGGGCCATGCCAGCGTCGGAGGTCACCAGCCTGGCCACGCGGTACGTGTGCACCGGCCCGCTCAGGTACGCGGGTACGGCCCTCGTCCAGGCCGACATCGACCGGCTGACGGCGGCGGTAGGCGCACATAACGTGACCGCGTTCCTGCCCGCGATCACGCCCGGCACCGTCGAGCACTGGCTGCGGAACGACTACTACCCGGACGACGAGTCGTTCCTCGGCGCGATCGCCGACGTGCTGCACGAGGAGTACACGGCGATCACGGACGCCGGGCTGCTGCTGCAACTGGACGACCCGGACCTGCCCGACGGGTGGCAGATGTTCCCCGACATGACGGTGCCCGAGTACCGGCGGTACGCCGCGCTACGGGTGGAGGCGCTGAACCACGCCCTGCGGGGCATTGCGCCAGAGCGGGTCAGGCTGCACGTTTGCTGGGGCAGCGGCCACGGCCCGCACCGGGACGATATCCCGCTACGGGACATCATCGACCTCGTCCTGTCGGTCCCGGCGGGCTGCTACTCGATCGAGGCGGCCAGCCCACGGCACGAGCACGAGTGGACGCTCTGGCAGGACGTGCGGCTGCCAGATGGCGCGTCGCTGATGCCCGGCGTGGTGGGGCACGCAACCGACATCATCGAGCACCCCGAACTGGTCGCCCAGCGCCTGCTCCGGTTCGCCAAGCTGGTCGGCGCGGACAACGTAATCGCCGGCACCGACTGTGGCCTCGGCAACCGGGTCGGCCACCCGGAGATCGTCTGGGCCAAGCTCGAGGATCTATCCGAAGGCGCCCGGATCGCCTCCCGCGCCCTGTTCAGGGACTCACGATGAGTGACGCGCCGGCGAGCCAGCGTGTGCGCGAAGCTGACCCCGTGCAAGGGGGACTGGGTGACGCCGCGGATCGTCTTGGGCGGCTCGATGCCCAGCAGGTCCAAAACCGTCGGCACCATGTCGATGATGTGCGCGTACTGGGTGCGGACCTGGCCCCGGGCCTTGATCCTCTGCGGCCAGGCGACGATGAACGGATCGCTTGCGCCGCCTCGGTAGGTGTTGAAGAACTGCGCCTCGTTCGTGGTGCCGGTGGGCCCGCCCTCGGCGCTGGCGCCGTTGTCGGAGATGACCATGATCAGCGTGTTGTCCAGCTCCCCGAGACCGCGAAGGAACTCGATCAGCCGCCCGACCTGGTGATCGGTGTGGGACAGGAAACCGGCGAACAGCTCCATCATCCGGGCAGCGAGTCGCCGGGCTGCTGGCGGCAGCGACGCCCAGTCGGGCACGTCGGGATCGTGCCGCGACAGCTCGGCGTCCGCCGGGGCGATGCCGAGTTCGACAGGAAGCCGTTCTGGAACGGGACGACGCCGTTATACCCCGGGTAGCCGCTCGCCAGCTCGGTGATGGCGGCCATCGCGTTGCTGTGGTGGTTGCGGCCCATCAGGATGCATGAGCGGCTCGGCGAGCACAACGCCGTCGTGTGCATGTTGCTGTAACGCAGGCCGTCCGCCGCCAGCGCATCGAAACTGGGCGTCTTGATCGGGCTGCCATTAGCAGCCCAGCTGGCCGAGATCGGGTAGCCGGCGCGGATCGGGTGAGGATGCTGTTTCCGCGGGGCGGCCACGTCCTCGTGGCCGATAGCGGGCTGGCCGCCGAGCTTGAGGCTCGGGGGGGCATGACCTGGGCGAGCGGACCCGGCATTGGCCGCGACTGGAGAAGCGGCGAACTCACCGCCCCGGTTCACGCGCCATCATCCGGACCTGTCCGGATGGCCGGCCAAGATACCCGCGGCCGGCGAGGCGTGCAGGAGGCTGTCTCGCATCTGACAGCCGCCACCGCTCGTTCGGAATGAAAATAAGAATTTTCCGAACGGACCGTGCCGTCTGTTTCAGGACACGCATGCCACAGCTGTACCCAGGACCTCGACCGGCCGGTCATGGTCACGATCCGGCAGGGGCGAGCCGGCATGTGCCTCCTGCCGTCACCGCAGTGTTGAGCGGTGACGGCAGGAGGGTCCTGCTCCAGGGTGGTCCATGGCCGGTGCGGCCGCGGCTTTGCGGTCAGCTGCCGTCGTTGACCGTTGCGCCTGGCGTGAGGACGGTATGACCCTGGCCGGCGCGCACCTGGATGCGCTTGGCCTGTACATCCGGTGCCTTGGGCACCAGGATCTGCAGCACGCCGTCCTGCGTCGACGCCTCGATCTTGTCCGCCTCGACGTGGCTGGGCAGGGTGATCGAGCGACGGAAGACACCGTAATAGCGCTCTGTCCGGTGCATCTTCTCCTCGGCGGAGTCGTGCGCGAAGCGCCGCTCCCCCTGGATCGTCAGCAGGCCGTCCTCGAAGGTGATCTCCAGGTCGTCGGCCTTCACGCCCGGAAGCTCGACCGACACCAGGTAGGCATCCTTACGTTCGGAGATGTCGGCGGCCGGCGCCCAGGCCGCGGGGGTACTGCCGCTGGTGAACTGCTGGCCGGGCCGCCAGCCGTGTCCCCTGGTCGCCCGCAGCATCTCATCCTGCGCGGCACGCAGGTCCTCAAACAGGTCCCAGGCTGTCATGACTGTCATGTCGTTCTCCCTTGCCTTTGGCCGGGCCAGTCTGGCCCGGCGACCCGGAAGAACACCGCTCAGGTGAACACTATTCATTTCCGAGCTACACTGTTCACCATATAGTGAACACAGTTCACTGTCAACCGCGGCCGACGGAGGCGGGCATGGCCGGCCAGCTGCAGTCAGCAGCCGGGGGCGAGGGCAGCCGCCCGCTGTGGTTCACCCTTCGGGCGGTGAGGAGAACCGCCTCTGCATGGTTCCCGCCGCGCGGTATCTCCACGTCCGCGGCAAGGAGCGGCTGCTCCCTTCCTGTGACCGGGGGTAGCAGGCCGGAGGCTGATTTCCGGTGCCTGCTGCCCACCGCAGGCAGGCAGGCAGGCAGGCAGGCAGGCAGGCAGGCAGGCAGGCAGGCAGGCAGCAAGAAACTAGCAATATATTTCTAGAATTTATGGTAGTCTTTACAACATGGAGGACTGGAGCTTCTTGACCGGATACCGCAGCCGCGCGAGGCGGAGACGGACCATCTGCCCGGCACTCCCTCGCAGTGCCTCGCACGGTGACGGGATATGCGCCACTCATGTCAGTGCCATCGCTCCTGCACCTCCGCAATACCACGATCAGCGCCTGCCGCCGACACGACGACAACTGAGTCCGGAGGCACCTTCGCATGAAGACAATCGCGCACCCCGAGCTTGAGGGGCTGGAGCGTTACAAGTTCGGCTGGGCCGACTCGGACGCGGCGGGCGAGTCCGCGCGCCGGGGCCTGTCCGAGGAAGTGGTCCGGGACATCTCGGCGCTGAAGGGCGAGCCGGAGTGGATGCTGGAAATGCGGCTGAAGGGCCTGAAGCTGTTCCGGCGCAAGCCGATGCCCGTCTGGGGCGCGGATCTGACTGGCATCGATTTCGACAACATCAAGTACTTCGTCCGGTCGACCGAGAAGCAGGCCGCGAGCTGGGACGAGCTGCCCGCGGACATCAAGAACACCTACGACAGGCTCGGCATCCCCGAGGCCGAAAAGCAGCGGCTGATCGGCGGCGTCGCCGCCCAGTACGAGTCCGAGGTCGTCTACCACAAGATCCGCGAGGACCTGCAGGCCAAGGGCGTCATCTTCCTGGACACCGACACCGCGCTCAAGGAGCACCCCGACCTGTTCAGGGAGTACTTCGCCTCGGTGATCCCGGCCGGGGACAACAAGTTCGCCGCGCTGAACACGGCGGTCTGGTCCGGCGGCTCCTTCATTTACGTGCCGAAGGGCACCCGCGTCGAGATCCCGCTGCAGGCCTACTTCCGGATCAACACCGAGAACATGGGCCAGTTCGAGCGGACCCTCATCATCATCGACGAGGGCGCCAGCGTGCACTACGTCGAGGGCTGCACGGCGCCGGTCTACTCCTCCGACTCGCTGCATTCCGCGGTCGTGGAGATCATCGTGAAGAAAGACGCCCACTGCCGGTACACCACGATCCAGAACTGGTCGAACAACGTCTACAACCTGGTCACCAAGCGGGCCGTGGCGCAGGCCGGGGCGAGCATGGAGTGGATAGACGGGAACATCGGCTCGAAGGTGACGATGAAGTACCCGGCGGTCTACCTGATGGGCGAGCACGCCAGGGGAGAGACGCTGTCCGTGGCGTTCGCCGGCGCGGGCCAGCACCAGGACGCGGGCGCGAAGATGGTGCACTGCGCACCGAACACTTGCTCCACGATCGTCTCCAAGTCCGTCGCCCGCGGGGGCGGCCGCACGTCCTACCGTGGCCTGGTCAACGTGCAGGAGGGGGCCGCGCACTCCAGGTCCACGGTCAAGTGCGACGCGCTGCTCGTCGACACGATCAGCCGGTCCGACACCTACCCGTACAACGACATCCGCGAGGACGACGTGGAGATGGGGCACGAGGCCACCGTCTCGAAGATCTCCGCGGACCAGCTGTTCTACCTGATGAGCCGCGGCATGACCGAGGACGAGGCCGCGGCCACCGTCGTGCGCGGCTTCGTCGAGCCGATCGCCCGCGAGCTGCCGATGGAGTACGCGCTCGAGCTGAACCGGCTGATCGAGCTTCAGATGGAGGGGGCGGTCGGCTAATGACGGTCCTCCAGTGGACCTCGACTCCGGCGTCCCTTTCCAGGCTGCACGAGCGGCAGTTCTGCGAGTGAACGCCAGGTTCTCCGTAGCCGCCGCCTGGTTACGCCGGGAACCCTGCTGGCCTGGTACCGCCGTCTCAGTACTCGCAGGTGGACCTGGCCGAACCGGCCTGGCCACCCGCCGGCGGCTGATCCCGGTGCCTGCCCCGGGCCTATGTGTGAGACCTGAAACTAGCAATCTATTACAGGAACCTGAGGTAGTTTACAAGGATGGCAAGCTGGGGTTTCCTGACCAACCACGCCCGGGTGCTGCTGTGCATCGCTCGCGATCCGGGCGCCCGGCTGCGTGACATCGCGGCGAGCCTGGGCATCACCGAGCGCAGCGCCCACGCCATCGTCGCCGATCTGGCCGAGGCCGGCTATGTGGTGAAATACAAAGACGGCCGTCGCAACCGCTACCAGGTCAGGGCGCACCTGCCGTTGGCCGAGCCCGGCACCCGGGAGCCCGCCGTCGGCGAGGTCCTCGCCCTGCTGCTGGGAACACCAGCGGGCCGTGATGAGCCGCCGGGCCATGCTGCCGCGGGACAGCCGGGAGGCGGCCCGCCGTTACCTCGCCGAGAGTCATACCGCAGGAATGGTCGTCGTCATGGTCCGAATCCTCGCCGGTGTCGTCGACACGACGATCTGCTTGCCCGGTATGCCGAGTCACGGCTGACGTTGCTTCGTTCACGCCTTACTGGGCTTCCGCTGCGGCTCTCGGCAAATCGGCCTGAGCTACCGCCACGGCAGCCTGCAGGGCCGCAGCTATCGCGGATGCCGGCCTCGGCGCCGTGGGCTTACCTGCTGGTCGCCTTGGGCGTGCTGCCCGAGTTGGTCCCGCTGGGCGTCATCGCTCCCGGGCCTGGGAGGCGGCGGAGGCAGAAGATGGTGCCGGGGTGATTGTGTCAGCTGCCTGGGGCTGCGGGCTGGCCGGGCGGGTAGCGGCGCATGCCTGTTCTGGGTTGCGGCATCGGCCGGCTGGCGGGTCTTGTCATCGGGGCGATGGCCTGCCGGGCTGGCGCCCTGCGGGCTAATGCGCCCAAGCGCGGGTGCGTGCCGCCATATCAGGCCGGCGACAGCGCCGAGGGGGATGGGAGGCAGGTAGGTGACGGCCCGGTACAGCAGCACGGCGGCGGTCACCTGTGCGCTGGCCCGGTGGCCGGCGCTGGCGGCCAGGATGCCGACCAGGCCGAGTTCGGTGATCCCGATACCGCCGGGGGTGACGGGCAGCACGGTCAGCAGCCGGACGAACGCGAAGGCGGCAAGGGAGGTCTGCCAGGGCACCTGGGTCTGGGACAGGCCGGTGCCGCGCAGGCATGCCAGCAGGACCAGCCACAAGGTGAGGTTGCCCGCAGCCGTGGCGGCGGTGATCAGCCAGCCACGGACGGTGAGCAGGGCAGTGGCCTGCCTGCGAAAGCCGGGCACCCATAGGGGGACGTCGGGGGGCGGCTGACGCCGCGCCCGCCGGCAGCCGAAGGCCAGTGCGCGCCACAGCACATGGCCGGCGCGGACCGCGAAGGACTCATTGTGCAGCAGGAGGCCGAGACCGGCCGCCGTGGCGCACATCAGGCCCAGGCCCGCTGCGGCGGCAGCGATCAGGCCGGCACTGGGCCGGGCGACGGTCACCATGACCAGCAAGGCGATGACGGGAAGGGCCAGGCGGGCGAAGACATTCCAGATTCCTGACACCAGGGTGTAGAGCACGTAATCCGCCGTGCTGACGCCCCAGCCCGACAGCATAGCCCAGCTGACCCCCATGGCCAGCGCGCCGCCGGCCGGCAGGGTGTTCGCGACCGCGCTGGAGCCGAGGTTGACCACCGCCGCCTCGCGCAGCCGGACCGACGGCAGCACCGAACAGATCACGATCCAGGAACAGGCCATGCTGCCGGCGGCCGCGGCGGCAATGAGCAGGGCCTGCGGCCATGTCATTGCGTCCATGCTGGCCCACGCGCTGCGATAGGACGCGAAACGCGGGAGGGCGAACCCGAAGATGGCCGCGACGATGGCGGCCGACACCGCGATGCGAAGAACCGTCCGGCCGGGCCGCCGCAGGGCCCGGGCAGTCGCTCGCTGCCGCGCGATACCCAGCCCAGGGCCGGTCCCCTGGACGGCGAGCCGCCCCGGGGAGGTAGCAGCAACCGATGGCGGCTCCGCGATGGCCGTCATAGGAGCCGACCGCCGCTGGCGGGCAGCGGCGACAGCGGGCGGGCCGGGGCCGCAGCCCGCGCGGCGGCTTGCCCTGGTAGACGCGACGCTCGGCGACCAGCGGCTGCCTGCCCGGGTGCTGTACCCACGGTCCCCTTCACCGGTGCGCCCACCGGCGCGAGCGCCGCCCATTGTGGCTACCGCGGCGGCGGGTCACAGCCGTACGGCTGGTGACCAGGTGGTAAGCCAGCAACAGGATCGCCGCGCCGGCGACGGCAGTGAGCCAGGTCGAGAGATTGAAGAACCCGTGCCGGGTAACCACGTGGAACAGCTTCGTGGCCAGCCAGCCGCCCAGCAGCGCCCCGGCGATGCCGATCACGCAGGTGATGACGAGGCCCTGTGATCTCCTGCCGGGTATCAGCATATTGGCCAGCAGGCCTGCGCCCAGCCCGAGAACGATCCAGGCGATGATACTCATGACCGGTCTCCTGTGCTGCGATGAACGAACGGCCCATTTGGTGCCGGATCGCGGCCGGGGGCAGCCCCGGGCTGTGAGGCCGTGATACCTAGCCGTCTGGCTTGTCACTGTTCAGCTAAACCCGTCCGCCACGCCGGGGTAACAGCCGGAAACCGCAAACCTCATCTCCCAGACAGATCGCCGCCGCGGCTGGCCCCGGGAAACAGCTCGAGTAGCGCCGTGCCCGGGTGTTGATCGGCGCTGGTGATGGGTTTTGCCCGGATTGCTCATGTCCGTCTGCCGCCGGTGGCATTCACTGGCATATGGGTCAGTCGGCTGAAAATGATCGGCCGGGTATATCCGGTGCCGCTGCTGGCATGCACGGATTGTTGTATTCGTGCTGCCCGAGTGAACCGAACTGTGCCCAAACGGGCACGATCAGTGACGATTCTTGCGGGCCCGCTCACCTACGTGGGCACTGCAGCCGAGCAAGTGACCTTAAGGTGCACCCGCCCTCCGGATTGCGCACAAAGGATGGCACAGCCCGTTTTCGATGCCTTGCGGTGCGAGCGGTTGCTGGGCGCGCTGGATGCGGGTCGTCTACTGTGCCGTCTGGACGGCCGCTGTCAGCCAGCCGAGCCGTTTTGACATCGCCTGGGCGCAGCTGACGACGGCGCGTACGTGGCCGGAGTCGCCGGCCGCGCGCCACAGGACCGACCACGGGTAGTGCGACGCCGGCCCGGTGAGCGGCCGCCAGATGGTTCCGGGGAGCGCGGCGATGCAGGAGGCGGGCACGCAGTACAGGCAGCGTCCCTGGGCGACGAGATCGGCGGCGGCCCGGATGCTTTCCACGGTCCCGGCGTACACGGTGGGGGTGAACCCGGCCGCCCGGCACATCTCGACGGTGAACTGGTTGAATTCCGGGGCCCGCGCCTGTTCGGCGAGCAGCAGCGGCTCGGCGGCCAGGGCGGCGACTGAGACGCCCTCAAGTCCGGCGAACCGGTGACCGGCTGGCACCAGGACCCCGAGCGGGTCCTGGCGGAACAGCAGCGACGCGATCTGCGGCGGTGCCAGCGCTGCGCGGCCGACACCGACGTCCAGGCGCCCGTCGGTGAGCAGCTGGTACTGCTCGGGCACGCTGGCCTCGACCTGGTGGATCACCAGGCCCGGGTAACGGGCCTGAACCTCGTGCAGGATCTGCGGCATCGAGTCATAGCTGGAGTCGATGATGCCCACGCGCAACGGCGCAGAGGCGCCCACCGCGCTCCGCGCAGCCTGCGCGGCGCGTTCCGCGTGCGCCAGGATCTGCCGCGCCTCGACCAGGAACACCACCCCGGCGGCGGTCAGCCCGACATGGTGCGTGCTGCGTTCCAGCAGCCGGACGCCCAGCTCCCGCTCCAGCCGCTGCACCTGCTGGCTCAGCGCCGACTGCACGATGTGCTCCCGCTCAGCCGCCCGGCCGAAATGCAGCTCCTCCGCCAGCGTCACGAAGTAGCGAAGCTGCCGAAGCTCCACGCCCGCCGCCAAGCCCGTATCCAGCCCATTCCTGACTCCTCGCTGGAACACCCCTGGATCCCAGACCCCGGAGGAGATCACCAGGGCCGTCCAGAGACCGTATCACCGGGCGCAGGCCCGGCCTGAGGTAGCAGACCCTGCCCGTAAGCCTACTTCTGCGCCGGATGGCGGGAACATGCCGCAGCTTTCCCGGTGTGACCGGCAGGTGATCGGTTCTAGTGATGGGCCGTGCGGCAGTTGCCTGTTTCCGCCTGGCTGCTACCGGCGTTAACTAAGAATGACCGGCCAGGCCGGGCCCGGCCTTTCCATCACGCGTAAAGGGGGGCTTGCCATGATCTCCGGGCAGAGCATGTCCCTGGGAGCGCCGGCCAGCAGCCTGAACGGGACGGCACCCCGGTGTGAGCATCTCGACGGCCTTGCCCCAGTCAGGCCTCTGTCAGCTGACTGCAGGGACTGCCAGGACGGCGCGGACCGCCAGGCGGCCCTCGTGGTCTGCCTGACCTGCGGCTGGGTGGCCTGTACCGATGACTCGCCGAACCAGCACGCCAGGGCGCACTATGAGGAAACCGACCACCCGGTCGCCGCCGGGCTGCAGCCGGGCACGCGCCGGAGATGGTGCTACGTCCACCAGCGCCTCGTCTGAACCAGTCGCCGCGCGCCCGCGTCCAGGACGGCCTGTCACCGGCCGGATGGTGCCTCTCGGTTGTGGTTCCGCGGGTCCGGGTTGCGAGCGCTTGCCGAAGCTGACGTCGATGTTCTGGAAGCTCTTATGCCGTTCGGTCGTGGCGCAGGCCAGGGTCACCTTCGTGCCCACGGGGCGGGGTAGGCCGGCCCCGGTCAGCTGCTGGCTCGTACGCCCTGCGCTCGGTGATACCCAGGGCTGCGGCGATGTCCGGCAGCCGAGCACCCGGATCGCGGGCGATCCGCATAGCACCCCGCGTGATTGGGCAGCAGGCTCAGCTTTCCATTATCGTAGGGGTTTGATTCTAGAAGTATGTTGCTAGTTTTAAAGTTCTAATGTAGAATCGGCCTCAAGACATCGGGAGACAACCAGGCCGGTCCGGCCACGCACCCGGGTCAGCAACGGCAGCCGGGTCACTTGTGACCCGCCCGCCGTTCGCAACGGAAGAAGCGCTATGACCGAGCCAGCCGCACCACACGCCACCGCCGCCACCCTGCCGCGTTCCTCACCTAATGGCTCCGCCCCGCCGCCCCCACCCGCGCCGCAGGCGCCCGAACGCCGCCCGCTGCGTACCAGGATCAGCAGCATGCGCATTGCGCTGATCGCGGGTATCGCCGCCCTCACCGTGGTGCTGGTCTTCATCATCCAGAACGCGCACGCCGTCAACATCAGCTTCCTGGGCGCGCACCTGCAGCTGTCACTGGCCGTGGCGCTGCTGCTCGCCGCCATCGCCGGCGCGCTGATCATGGCAGCCGCGGGAACCGCGCGGATCACCCAGCTGCGGCATGGCATGCGCCGCGACCGGCGCAAGTCCCGTGCGGGTAACCAGCCGGGCTGATCACGGCCCGCACGCCCGGCCGGGGCATCCTGAGGTCAGCCGGCGGCCCCGCGCCGCGCGAGCCTGCCTTACCCCGCGCCGGCACGCCTTGTGCGCCATCCGCCTGGCTCCGCACCTCACAAACGACACTGCAAAGGATTCTGTCATGGGCACCATCGCTTGGATCATCCTCGGCCTAGCCGCGGGCCTGCTCGCCAACATGCTCATCCCCGGCAAGAGATCACAGGGCCTCATCGTCACCTGCATGATCGGAATCATCGGGGCGATAGGAGGCGGCTGGGCCGCCGCCACTGTGTTCCACGTCCACTCCCTGCACGGGTTCTTCAACCTGTCCACCTGGCTCACCGCCATCGCCGGCTCAGCCGTCCTGCTAGCCGCCTACCGCGCCGTTGACGCACGGAACGGCCACCGGATGATCCGCCACTGACCTGACTGGCTTACCCGGGCTGCGGCCGTCAGTCCAGCCCGGGCGCCGGTTCGCCGGCTAGCCGACCCGGGGGTGCGCCGCGTACCGGCCGTTTCCTGGCACCTGGCCAGAGCATGGCGACGCCAACCGTGCACAGGAGCCTTTGCCAGAAGACTGTCGCCACCCGCAGCCGGTCGATCCCCGCGAATGCTGGGCCGACGGCAGCGCGATGTTCACCATGGTGCCCGGCAGCGCGTGATGCCTGGGCTAGGCATGGTCCTGCTCGCCCTGCTCAGCGCATCGGTGCTGGCGATCGGCTGCGGTGATGGGCTCATGCGGGATTGGTCATTTCGCATCCGGCCAGGGCGCGGTCGACTTGACTCGAACCGGCGTGGCTGCGCTCGTTTCGCCCCGTGGTACATGCATGTGCCCCTGGCCCACTGCCCTAAACTTCAGGGTGTTTGCTGCCATTCTGGGGAAACCGCTGACGGCATGTCGATGGAAAAGATAGCGCGCATCATTGACGGCTCTTCGAACTGAACCGGGGTTGGTATTCGGCTTGCTTACCGTGCGTGATTGACGCTGGCGGGGGTGCCGTGTCGCTGTCAGGGATGGATGGCAGCGAATCGTGATCATTCTGGTGCAGGGCTACGCGTGTCGCTGCCGGGGAAAGAGGGACGCGGGCCCGATGATCCCGATTTGTGAAGATCCAGGACAACGAGCCCGCGCCCGCCAAGGATACGGCGTCGGTGCTGCTGGGGATAGAGGGCGTGACGGTGACCGGGGCCGAGGAAGGGCCCGGCGGGAGCCTGACGGTCTGGGCGGTCGTTTCCGTTCCAGTTCCGTACCCTGGATGCGGCACATTTTCCGATCGTGTTCACGACCGTATGGTGACGAGGCCGCGTGATGTCCGGTACGGAAGCCGGAAAATATGCCTCTTCCTGGAGAAGCGCAGGCTGGCGTGCGGGAACGGGGACTGCCCGCGGGGCACGTTCACCGAGTCGGTCCCCTCGCCGGCCGCACCCGCGTCCCGGCCTACCACTGCCAGCGCGCCGGCATCCGCAACGCCCTCCCCGCCTGCCAGGCCATCACCGGTTCCGGCGTCGATGCCGCGAGTGGCCGACACTCTGGAAGCGGACTGGAACACCCGGCTGCGCGAACTCGCCGACGCCCGCGACGACTACGCCCGGGCCCGCGGCACCGACGTCGCGCTCGACGAGGACCAGCAGGCCCGCGTCCTGGCCCTGGCCGCAGACTTCCCCGCCCTGTGGAAAGCTGACGTGATCCTCAGTGACCTGCGATCATGCACAAGCGCAAGCTCGACCGCGACCGGGGCCGAGACACGGCTGCCCGCCGCGTGCGAGCGGCTCAACAGCGAGGTCGCGGCGGCGGCGAAGTCGGGGAGCAATCCATCCGCGGTGGCTGCCGCGGTGCATCAGCAGAGCACGACCGTCCGCGAGCAGGGGTTCGCTGAGGCGATCCGCCTGTCCTCGCTGATTATCCTTATAGCGCTCATCCTGCCCTTCTGCCTGGTGTTCCTGCTTCCCCGGTTTCCCCGTCGCTACGACGAATATGGAAGCGGGGAGAAAGAAGCAGGATGATCGCGCGAACCTCCCGTTACTTATCCGGCACCTTAGAGAGAAAGGTAGCAAGTCATGGCGACGATCATTGTATTCGATAACTATGGCCCACCGGAGGTTCTGCACCCGATCGAGGTCCCTGACCCAGAGCCCGGTCCGGGCGAGGTCCGGATACGCGTGCGAGCCGCGGGGGTGCAGCCGTTCGACTGCGCCACCCGCCGCGGGGACTATGCGCAGTACAATCCGCTGCCACTGCCCGCGCGCCTCGGGAATGAGGCGGCGGGGGTGGCCGATAAGGTTGGCCCGGATGTGAACGCTATTACCGCGGGCGAGGAGGTGATCGCATTTATGACCATGATGGGATACGCCGACACCGTGGTCGTGCCGGCTGACCAGGTCGGGCCGAAGCCGGCGGAAATGCCATGGCCAGAGGCGGGCGTGCTGTCAGCGTCCGGGCAGACCGCTTCCACGGCGCTTGATGAGCTGCAGGTCGGTGCGGGCGACACCCTGCTTATCCACGCGGCGGCCGGTGGCGTGGGCACTTTCGCCGTGCAGCTCGCACGCGCGCGAGGTGCGACCGTTATCGGCACGGCGAGCGTGCGGAACCACGACTACCTCCGCTCGCTCGGGGCGATCCCCGTCACCTATGGCCCTGGCCTAGAGGAGCGGGTACGGGACGCCGCCCCCGGCGGGGTCAGCGCCGTGCTCGACGCTATCGGCGGGGAAGCGCTCGATGCCTCGGTCAAGCTGATGAATGACACCAAGCGGATCGTGACCATCGCTGACTGGACCGCTCCGGCCCGGCTCGGCGTGCGGCGGATCGGCACCGACAGGTCGGTGCAGCGGCTGAACGACCTTACGGGGCTCTACCGGAAAGGGCAGCTGACCATACCGGTGACGGGGACCTTCCCGCTCGCCGAGGCCGCGGCGGCGCACCGTGCGGTGGAGCCGGGCCACGTCCGGGGCAAGGTAGCGCTGACGGTCGATTAGCGATTTGGCCTCCGTTCCCTCGCCGCCCGTGGAGTGAGATGATCCGGGTACTGGTCGTCGAGGATCGCGCGATGATTCGCGGCGCTCTCGTCGCTTTGCTGCAACGTGAAGACGATTTGCATATTGTGGCGGCGGTCGGCCGGGCGGACGAGATCACGCCAGCCGCCTGGGAGGCCGAGCCGGATGTCGCGGTGTTCGATATCGACATGCCCGGGCTGGATCGGATCACTGCGGCCGAGCAGCTCCGCGACCGCCTGCCCAATTGCACCGTGCTTATCCTGGCCGACCTTGCCCAGGCGGGTATCCTACGGTGTGCGATGGGTGGGCGCATCCGCGGCTACCTCCGCAAGGACGCGTCGGCGGAACAACTCGCGAACGCCATACGCAAGGTGGCTAGCGGCGGGTCCGAGTTCTGCCCGAAGCTGGCAAGGGCCGCTCAGGGCGACGGCCTCAACCCGCTTACCCTCCGCGAGGTGGAGATTCTCCGGCTCACCGCGGAAGGCGCCGGGCCACGAGAGGTGGCCATGCGCCTGCGCCTGTCAACGGGGACGGTACGCAACCACCTGACTATGAGGTGCCCCAACGTTCCCGGACAGGGATCCAATAGGATTCCTATCTGGAAAGGAACGGGATCAAGTGCCGGGAAAACCAAAGCATTACACTCCGGAGTTCAAGGAGCAGGCCGTCAGAAAAGTGGTCGACTCCTCACC
>DAHVAN010000192.1 GCA_027314595.1 Actinomycetota bacterium
GCGTAGATCTCGGTGGTGGACAGGTCGACGTGTCCGAGGATGTCGCGGATGTAAGGCAGTGGGATACCTGCCTCGCAGAGGTGCATGGCCTTGCTGTGGCGTAGCACGTGGGGGCTGAGGTCGGCGCCGGCGAGTGCCGGGTCGCCGGCCCTGGCCTGGTATTTGCGGATGATCCAGGCGATGCCGCCGCGGGTGAGCTTGCTGCGATGCTGGCTGACGAATAGCGGGTGGTCGTCGTGGCCGGGCTTGTCCAGGCCGTGCTCGGCTAGGTAGGCGGCCAGCAGTGCCGTGGTGTTGTCGCCGAGCGGGACGTGGCGGGTCTTGCGGCCCTTGCCGGTCAGCACGGCCAGGGGCGGGGGCTCAACGCGGATGTCGCGCACGGTCGGCCGGCGAGTTCTGAGACCCTGGCGGCGGTGTCGTAGAGGGTGGCCAGCAGGGTCGCGTCGCGCCGGCCGCGCCGGGTGGACCGGTCGGGCTGGGCGAGCAGAAGGCGGGTCTGCTCGACCGTGAGGTGGTTCACGCCGGGCTGGGCCTGCTTTTTGGCGGGGATGGCGAGAATCTCCTGGCAGCTGGCCATCCGGGCCGGGTCTTGCGATTGCATCCACCGGAAGAAGGAGCTGACCGCTGCCAGCCGCTGGTTGCGGGTCGAGATGCTGTTGCGCCGTTCGGCCTCCAGCCAGTTCAGGAACCCGGCGATGGCGGCGTCGTCGATGCGGTCGAGGGTGAGCTTGTCCGGAGGGATGGACCTGACGTCGCTGAAGAAGGCGATCAGCAGCTTGAACGCGTCCCGGTAGGACGCGATCGTGTTGGGTGAGCAGCCGCGCATCCCGGCCAGGTGCGAGGTCAGGAAGCGGTGCAGCATGACCGCGAAGTCAGTCGCCATCGCACGGTCCCGCGGTCAGGGCAGGGACGATGTCGCCGAAGGCGCGGGATGGCCGCGGCGATGTGCGGGTAGGACTCGGCGGTCAGCCTGAGGTAGTAGCCGGTGCCGGCGATCGAGGAGTGACCCATGTAGGCCTGCAGGACCGGCAGCAGCGCGCCGGCGTCCTCGCCGGCGGCGAACCACGACCGCAGGTTATTGACCGCAAAAACATGTCTTAGATCATGGACACGGGGGCCGTGCCCCTTGCCGCCGTGGGGGATGCGCGCCTGCCACAGGAACCGGCGGAAATTCTTGTCGACGTTGGCGAGCGTGAGCGGCTGCCCCGCTGTGCCGGGGAAGAATCAGTCCCCGCCGGTTCGCCCGGCCACCCGGGCGTGGTAGTCAGCGAGCCTGTCGCGCAGCGCCGCGCTGACCGGGACCTGCCGGTCTTTGCCGCCCTTGGCGTCGCGGATGGTCAGGACGCCGGCGTCAGTATCGACGTCGTCAAAGCGCAGCAGCCGGGCTTCGGAGGCGCGCAGCCCGCAGGCGTAGATCGTGCGGAACAGCACCGGCATGACCAGGTGCCGGAACGGGACCTGGGAGTTGTAGTGGCAGCGGTCAGTCTGGGTGAACAGGGCCGCCAGTTCCTGGTCGGTGTAGATGTGCGGGACGTAGCGGGCCGGCCGGGGCAGCGCCCCGGTGGGCAGGACATAAGCCGGCACGCCCCGCCGGCCCAGCCAGCGGGCCAGCTCCCGCACCGGCGCGGCCAGGCCCTGCAGAGTCGCCGGCTTGACGCCCCGCTCGCGGGCCGAGGTGATCCACGCCTCGACCGGGGCCCGGGCGGGCGCCTCCAGCCCGGGGAACCGGCTGCCGGAGAACGCGGCGAAACGGGCCAGCACCCGCTCCTCGGTGTCGTACTTGTAGCCCGTAGCGCGTTTCTCAGCGGCCAGGGCCGTGATCGCGCCGGTCATCGTGATGGCCGGGCTCACCGTGACACCCCACTCGCCAGCTCGTCCGGGTCCAGCGCGCACCTGGACAGCAGCCCCAGCGAGGATTTCAGGTAGACGCCGGTCGACTCGGCTGACTGGTGGCCGAGGATGTCGGCGATCTGCTCGACCGGGGTGCCGTTTTCCATCAGCCGGGTGGCCAGGGTGTGACGAAGCGAGTGCATGCCATGACGGCGTTTCTCGCTCACCGGCACGTGCGCCACCCTGGCGTGCTTGACCAGGATCTGATGCAGATGATCCTGGTCGGAGAACGGGCCGACCGGCGCCGTGTGCCGCACGAACACCTGCGGGCAGCCGCAGTCCGGCCGGCCGTGGCGGATGTAGTCGATCACCGCCCAGCCGACCTCCTTCAGCAGCGGCAGCTGCACCGGGTGCCCGGTCTTGGCCTGCGTTACGGATAGCCGGTTGCCCCGCCAGTCGAAGTCGGCGAACTCCAGCCCCCGGATGTCCACACCGCGGAGCCCGAGCCTGGTGATCAGCAGGATGATCGCGTAATCCCGTTTCCCGCACGGGTTGTCCCGGTCGATCGCCTCGACGATCCTGGCCACCTCGCCCGGATCCCACACCGACGGGATCCTGGCCTGCCTGGCCG
>DAHVAN010000204.1 GCA_027314595.1 Actinomycetota bacterium
GACGGCAAGTCCTGCGGGGCAGGCATGCCAGACAGTCTCCGGGGAACGGCACACCGCAGCGCTGGCCGAGGCCAATCTCCTGCCGGTCCAGCGACCGCGCCCGGCGGCAATGAAAGTCACAGTTCCGTTACGGGCTTGCCGACGACGTAGGTCTTCTTTCCGGCCCTAGGTTCAGCGGGCTCGGGGTCCGCCTGGAGGCACGATAGTGGGCACCGCGCATACCATGCCATCGCTGAAGCCCGCCGCGCCTATGCCGAACGCCAGGTTGAAGCGGCCGCGAAGGTTCTCCAGCGCGATCACGTGGGTGAGTTCCACGAGCTGAGCTTCGTCGAAGTGGGCGCGCAACCTGGCGAACAGCTCGTCCGGCACCTCGACCGGGGTGCTGCTCATTCCGGACGCGTAGTCGAGGACGAGCTTGTCCAGGTCGGAGAAGAGCGCGCTGGTCCGGTGGGAGGGCAGGGCGAGCAGTTCCTCGTCGGTCAGGCCCCACTGACGCGATATCTGGGATCCCATGTCGATGCAGTATTCGCATTGCACGACCGTGGCCGCCTTCAGCTCCGCAAGGGCACGCGTCCGCTTGTCGATGCGGCTCAGCTTCGCCGTGGCCTGCTCGAGCCCGGCGTAGCCGCGAAGCAGCCCGGGCACGTGCGCATAAATCTCAAGCGGCTCGATCATGCGTTCGGGGGTGCGCCCGGTGAGCTGCCGGAGGCTCCGGCGGGTGAAGTAGTACGCCAGCCTCGCGTACGGCCTGGCCTGCTGAGCAGGGATTCCTCGGATGCGTGCCATGAGATGTTCCCTTCCGTTGGTCCAGGGCTGCAGCCGGGGTATCCAGGCGGGGACGGCGCGCCGGTATGCCCGGTACTCGGCACCGAATTTGCGAGCCAGGACGGGTTCCTCGTAGAAGCGGACGGCGGCGGCCCCGATGCCCCATCCCACCGGCGAGGCGACGGGGACGGGCGTTCCGCCCGCTTTGAAGAACTCGACGAACGAATCCACCACTGGGGTCATGCCGCCGCAGATCAGCAGCGCGCCCACGGCCTGCGCGATCTGCCAGTCCGGCAGCGGCTGGTGAAGGTGCCAGTAGTTCAGCAGGTACGGGAGCAGGCACCCGAACGTGCCGCCGATCGCCGTGAACCACGCCAGGCTGGCCGCCGCCGCTGCTCGTGAAGCCAGTTCCGGCTACCGAGGCGAGAACAATCGCGAGCAGGCCGGTGACGGACAGGGCAGTCAGGCCCCAGTGGCGGACAAGGACAGACTGCGCGGTCGCGGCGAGCGCGCCCAGCCCGAGCAGCAGCCCGAGCACCGCGTGCAGGCTCAGCGACGCCGGCCCGTTGGCGATCGCACTGCCCAGGCCGCCGCCTTTATCGGTTCCAGGGACCGTGATGTAGAGGTTGACGTACATGCCGATCGCGTACTCGATCACGAGCAGCACGAGAACGGCCAGGCTGCCGCGTCGCAGCCGGGCCAGGCCGGCCGCGGCGGTGCGTGCCCGCAGGGCGGCGGATTCCGTCTCCACGCTCATCTGCTGTCACCTCAACATGCAGCGACACTACCTGTAGCATTGCTACCCATTACGAGTAGCGTAGCATAACTACATATGAGGGCGGAGACGCTGAAGGGCCACCTGGACGGAATCCTGCTCGCGGTACTGGAGCCGGGCCCGCTCCACGGCTACGCGATCATGGAGGCGCTGCGGGTGCGCAGCGGCGGCCAGGTTGACCTACCGACCGGGACCGTGTACCCGGCCCTGCACCGGCTGGAACGGGCGGGCCTGGCAGCGGCGAGCTGGTCGCAAGCCGACGGCCGTCGGCGGCGTGTCTACAAGCTGACACCCACGGGCAGGCGCGCCCTGGAAACCGAGCGCGGCTCCTGGCGAGACTTCTCCGCCGTGGTCTCCGCCCTCCTGCAGCCCATACCGCTGGCAGCGAACCCGTCATGAGCCGGCCCGGAGGCCGACGGTGCCCGGCATGAGGATCACCGGCGAGAAGAGAAGCCGCCGCCAGCCGACGGCGGGTAGCGGCGGGCCAGGCGTGCCCGCTCTCCCCTGCGGGCAGGCGGTGGAGCGCTACCTCGCCGAGGTCACGGCCCGGCTGCCAGGCCCCGTGAAGGCCCACTCCGGCATCGTGGCCGAGCTGCGCTCCGGGCTGCATGACGCCACGGACAGCCACCAGTCAGCCGGGTTGCCGCCGACTGAGGCCGTCGTGGCGGCAATCCGTGAATTCGGTGATCCGGGACTGGTCGCCGACGGGTTCCTGCCCGAGATCGCCGCCAGCCACGCGCGCCGCGTGGCGATCGTGCTGCTGGTTTCCGGCCCGCTGGTTGGCCTGCTCTGGCTCGCCACGGCCGTGGCGAGCCACCCGGCCATCCGCATCGCCGCGTTCTGGCAGTGGACTACGCTGCCAGCAGGCCTGGGCGCGGGCATCCAGCTGGTCGCAGTCGCCGTCGCCGTCACCGCCTCGGCCGGCGCGGCTGGCATCGCCGTCACGGGCCGGCTGAGCCGGTGGCTGCCCGCCAGGCCGCGCCGCGCTCCGCTAGCCGCCGCGATCGCCGGGTTCGGCGCCGTGGGCGCCGACGGCCTCGGTCTCGTGCTCCTCGCAGCTGAGCTGGCTGCCGCCCCGGGAAGGCTGTCCCCGCTCCCGGCTGCGGCGGCCGCTGCGGCCAGCGTGGCCCGGCTGCTGATCGCCAAGCGCGCCGCATACCGCTGCCTGGCCATGCGCGTCGGCCTCACCAGGCAGTAGGCCGGAGCAGGAGGTCTTCCCCGCCGTCAGTATCGACTGCCGGGCACCCCATGAAATAAATGTCAAATTCCGATATTCGGCTTGCCCGCGCCATTCGGCCCTACGAAGCCGGTCACCTGGCCGGGTGCGACGGTGAACGTCACCCCGTCCAGCGCTGCGCGTCGCCCGGCTGCTGGCCAAGCTGGGCGCCAGGGACCGGGTACAGCTCGTCATCACCGCCTGCGAGGCCGGGCCTGGTCCCGGCGGCGCACTGAACCGCACCGGGGCGCGGCACGCCTCCCACGCGAGGAGGCGCGCCCGGGGTGATCCCTCACACCTTCTGCTTGATCGTCAGCTGGCCGTTCTTCATCGTGCCGAGCCGCTGGGCGCGGCGGGCGATGCTGCTGTCGTGCGTGACGACGACCATCGACAGGCCCTTTTCCTGCCACAGCTTCTCGAGCAGGCCGATGATCTCGTCGCGGGTGTCTTCGTCCAGGTTGCCAGTCGGCTCGTCGGCCAGCAGCACCTTGGGCTCCTTCACCAGCGCGCGGGCGATCGCCACCCGCTGCTGCTGACCGCCGGACAGCTCGCCGGGCAGGTGCCTGAGGCGGTCGCCGAGCCCCACCGAAGCCAGCGCCTCGGCGGCGCGGGCGCGCCGGGAGCCGTTGCCCACCCCGAGCGGCACCAGCGCCGTCTCCACGTTCTCCTGCGCGGACAGCGTGGGGATCAGGTTGAAGGTCTGGAAGATGAAGCCGACCGAGGCGGCCCGCAGCTTCGTCATCTCGGTTTCGCGGACCTTGGCCAGGTCGCGCCCGCCGAAGAGGGCCGAGCCCGCGGTGGGCCGGTCGAGACCGCCGAGGATCTGCAGCAGCGTGGACTTGCCGTGCCCGGTCGGGCCCTGGATGGCCAGCCACTCGCCGTCCGGGATCTCCAGGTCCACGCCGCGCAGCGCGTGCACCGTGGCGCGTCCCTTGGGGTAGTCCTTCGTAACGCCCGTGAGCTTGTACATGACGTGTGTCTTTCTGGAGTGGGAGTCAGGCGACCTTGGTCAGTGCCGCCGCCGGGCGCAGCCGTGCCGCCCGCCAGCCGCCGAACGATCCGGCGACCAGCCCGCCGAGGATCGCGAGGACCACAGCGGCGACGATGGCGCCGATCGTGACCGTGGCGGAAAGGTGCGTCGTGACGGTGGACGCGGCATCGGCAGCCGCCCGCTGGAAGCCGAACCCGTTGCCGCCGCCGTTGGAGCCGCCGCCGGGGAAGCCGAACCGCTGCGCGCCGCCCGGCGTGGCCGAGCCCGTAGTCAGGGGGGCGACGGTCGCGCTCAGCGGCCCGGAGAACTTGCCGACCAGCCACGCGCCGAGGAAGCCGAGGCCGACGCCGGCGGCGCCGCCGACGACGCCGATCGCGATCGACTCGCCCATCACCTGGCCGATGACCCGCCGACTCTTCCAGCCCAGCGCCTTCAGCGTGCCGAACTCACGGATCCGCCGCGACACGGCCGACATGGTGAGCAGGCTGGCCAGCAGGAACGCGGCGACGAGGACCGCGATCGCGAGCCACTTGCCGAGGTCGTTGGCCAGCGAGGCCGCGCTGGAGATCGACCCGGTGACCTCGCTGGCGAGAGAGTTCTGGTCGGTGATGGTCGCGCCGGGGACCGCCCTGGTGATGGAGCCGGCCACCGCGGGAATCGCCTGGCCGCTGGCCGCGGCCACGTAGATGGTGTTGACGTCGTTCTTCAGGCCGGACAGCGACTGGGCCACGGCCAGCGGGATGTAGACGTTCGCCGGATCGGCCCCGGACGGCAGCGTGACGATCCCGATGACCTTGAAGCTGGTCTTGTCCACCGTGATCGTGTCGCCGGCCTTCAGCTTCTGCGACGTGGCATAGTTCGAGTCGAGGACCGCCACGTGCGCGCTCGTGTCGCCGGTGGTGAACGTCGAGCCGGAGTCGAGCTTGCCGTTGCTCAGCGGTCCGAGTTCGCCGGCCGACAGGTCCACCCCGTTGACGGTGAAGTTCGAAGGCGTGAACGCGGAGCGGAAATTCTGGAACCCGCCGCCGGAGCCGCCGCCCGCCCCGCCGCCCGCGCCGCCGCCGGAGACGCCTCCGCCGGGGTTGTTGAAGTTGATCGCGGGCATGGTCCCGGTGATCTTGGTGTCAAGCAGCGTGAGGCCGCCGGCCGCCGCGGCCACGTCCTTCATGCCCGCGATCGTCGTGACGTCCGCCGAGCTGATCGTGCCGTAGCCGGCGCTGCGCAAGGACTCGACGTCGATCTTGGTGCCGGCCGCCGGGCGCTTGGCCGTCCCGGCTCGGAACCCGAACCCGAACGACTGCGGGCCGCCAGAGCCCGCGGCCGGCGCCTTGGTCACGGTGATGTCGGTGCCCACGCCGTACAGCGAGTGCAAGACGGAAGCCTGGGCGTTCTTGACCCCAGCCGACGCCGCGGTCACCGTGATCACCAGGCCGATACCCAGCGCCAGGCCAACCGCTATGAAAATGGCCTGGCGCATCCTGCGACGCAGCTCACGCCAGAGGTAGGTGAAGAACATCGGACTCCTCAACGGGCTCAGCAAAGTTGGTGGCGCGGACCTCGCAGCGACTGGGAGAGGGCAAAGCGCCCCGGCGCTGCGTCCGCGCCAGGCCATATTCTTCTGGCCGTAGCTGAGGAATCTCTGAACGGCATCTGCGAACCAGCCGGGTACGCGACCCGGCCCGCGGCAGACCCGGGATGGTCAGCTCTCGCGCAGGGCCCTGATGCCTTCCTTGAGGGAGCCCATCGTGGCGATCACGGCCGACGGCTCGTAGCCGCAGTGCGCCATGCAGTTCGCGCACCGCGGGTCCTTGCCGCGCCCGTACTTGTCCCACTCGGTCGTCTCGACCAGTTCCCTGTAGGTCGGGACGTAGCCGTCTGACATCAGGTAGCACGGCTTCTGCCAGCCGAACAGCGAGTACGACGGGATCGACCACGCCGTGCACTCGTACTCGACCTTGCCCTCGAGGAAGTCCAGGAACAGCGGCGTGTGCATCAGGCGCCACCGCTTGCGGCGGCCGTCCGCGAACGCCTTGCGGAACATCTCGCGGGTCTCCGCCACGCCGAGGAAGTGCTCCTGGTCGGGCGCCTTCTCGTAGGCGTACCCGGGGGAGATCTGGATGTCGTCGACCTTGAGGTCGTCGTTGAGGTAGTTGAGCACGTCGATGACGGTCTGCGGCGTGTCGGTGTTGAAGAACGTGGTGTTCGTGTTGACCTTGAACCCGCGCTCCTGAGCCATCTTGATGGCCGCCACCGCCTCGTCGAACACGCCTTCCTTGCAGACCGACGCGTCGTGCCGCTCCCGCAGCCCGTCGATGTGCACCACCCACCGGAAGTACGGCGACGGGGTGAACTTGCCGAGCTTCTTGGGCAGCAGCAGCGCGTTCGTGCACAAGAACACGAACTTCTTCCGCTTGATCAGTTCGGCCACGATCACGTCGATCTGCGGATGCATCAGCGGCTCACCGCCCGCGATCGACACCATCGGCGCGCCGGACTCCTCGATCGCCGCGATCGCCTGCTCAACCGGCATCCGCTGCTTCAGCACCGAAGCCGGGTGCTGGATCTTCCCGCAGCCGGCGCACTTGAGGTTGCAGGCGAACAGCGGCTCGAGCTCCACGAGCAGCGGGAACTTCTTATTGCCCGACAGCTTCTGCTTCATCAGGTGCGCCCCGATGCGCATGCTGACGCGAAGTGGCATAGACATTAGCGCCGTACCTCCCTGGGCAGGCCGAACTGGACTGATTCAGTTGTGGTGACCCGCTCGGTCACCGTGACGGCGCCAAGCCCGGACAGCGCGCTGATGATCTCGTCGACCACCGCCGGAGGCGCCGACGCGCCAGCCGTGAGCCCGACCACGGAAACGCCAGACAGCCAGGACAACTCGATGTCGCAGGCGCCGTCGATCAGGTGCGCGGGCGTCCCCGCCCGCTCCGACCGCTCGACCAGCCGCACCGAGTTGGACGAGTTCTTCGAGCCCGCGACGAGCACCAGGTCCGCGTCCTCGGCGACGGAGCGCACCGCCGCCTGCCGGTTCGTGGTGGCGTAGCAGATGTCGTCGCTGCCGGGGGCGCGCATCTGCGGGAACCGCTCGCGCAGCGCGGCGGACACGTCGGCGGCCTCGTCGACGGCCAGCGTGGTCTGCATCAGGTAGGCGACCTTGGACTCGTCCGCCGGCCGCAGCGCCGCCACGTCCGCGCCGGTCTGCACGAGCACGGTCGACTGCGGCGCCTCACCGAGCGTGCCTTCGACTTCCTCGTGCCCGGCGTGCCCGATCAGCGCGACGGTGTACCCCTCGCGGGCGAACCGGCGCGCCTCCGCGTGCACCTTCGACACCAGCGGGCACGTCGCGTCGATCACCGACAGGCCACGGCCCGAGGCCGCGCCCCGGACGGCGGGCGACACCCCGTGCGCGGAGAACACGACCGTCGCGCCGTCGGGCACCTCGTCAAGCTCGTCAACGAACACCGCGCCGCGCTGTTCGAGGTCGCAGACAACCCGGGTGTTATGCACGATCTGCTTACGCACGTAGACAGGCGCGCCGCGCAACTCAAGGGCGCGCTCGACAATCTCGATGGCCCGCTCCACCCCCGCGCAGAACGACCGCGGCCCGGCGAGCAGCACCGTCCGCTGCGCGCAGGCGGCGGCCCACCGCTCCGCGACCGGCGCGGCCAGCCGCAGCGAGCGGAGCGCGGCGACACCGCCGATGACCATCCCGGGACCGAACCCGCTGTCAGAAACCGCCCGGATGACAGCCCTCGGCCGGCCGCCGCCGACGGCGCCGAGAAGTGCGGCCGTCTCCATGTCGGCGGCCAGGTAACCCTGCGCGGCAAGCTTGGCACGCTGCGACGACTTCACCAGGTGAGGCACCGTGGCCAGCTTCCCGGCGCGGGCCCGCAGCCCCGCGCGGCGAAGTTCCGCCGCGAGCAGGTCCGCGCCCGGCAGCGCCACGGTGTCGCTGCCGTCGCTCACCTCGGTGGCGACGACGAGGTCTCCCGGCTTGAGGCCGGGGTCAACGCCGGCGGCCGTGCCCATCACGATCATTACCCGGAACGGAGCGGTGTTGCTCTCTTCGCCCGCCTTCCCCCGGGTGCGAGGGTCATCCCCCGCGAGCCTGCTGATTTCGCCGGGGGTTCCTGGGTCGCCTCCCGCCAGCGGCAGAGCCGCCCTCGCCGCCCTGGCGGCGCCAATGCCGGTGCGCCGCACCCGGCTGGACGGCTCGCGCAGGCCGCGGCGGACCGCGCGGGCCTCGAACCGCACCGGCGCGAACACGAGCAGGCCAGCACCCGAGGCGTCAGGCTGCGCGGGCTCCGCCTCGGCGGTCCGGGGCTGCGGGAGCGTCTCAGTCATGACTCGAACCCCCTTGCTCTGTTAGCCCCCGGGGGCCAACCCCCCGGGGACCCCCCGGCACGGGGGGCTCCGCGCCCCCCATACCCCCGCGGGGGCCAACCCCCCGGGGACCCCCCGGCACGGGGGGCTCCGCGCCCCCCATACCCCCGCGCCCGACAAACCTGCCTAGCGCACTCACGGGGAACGCCAGGCGGTACAGGTGGTAGTTCAGGTAGAAGTCGCGCG
>DAHVAN010000206.1 GCA_027314595.1 Actinomycetota bacterium
GGTGACGGTAAGGATGTCCACGCCGGGCACGACCACGCAGGACAGCCCCATCGACGATGCCCACATGCGGCCCGCGTTCTGCATCGTAAGCAGGTCGGGCAACTCCGGATCGGCGCCGTCCCCGCCGGTCACCACGTCAGCGTCGACGGTCGCGGCTTCCACCGCGCGGTCCTTGGCCGAGCCTGTCTCGTGCCGCGGTCCCAGCCGCCCGGCACGGTAACGCTCCCCCGGGCCCTGCGACCGGGGCGGGAGCACCTCATCCTCGCCGTCCCACGGGCCGAGCAGGTCCCGCTCGAGGAACTCCTGCAGCGCGTCCCGGACCTGGCGGAGGTAGCGGCTTCGAACTGCTGCGGGGCGTCGAACGACGGCAGCAGTCCGGCTTGCCCGGGCGGCGCCTGCCCGTGGTGCTCAGTCGATTTTGCCCGAACGGGCGGTGGCGTCTGTGCCGCCGCAACCAAAACGCTACAGCGCTGCCATCATCGCGCCCGGGTCCCGTGCTCTCAGGGATGATGCGATGATAGGTTTAAGTAGTCATAGACTAGCTATCATGAGAATATGAATGCAACATCTGATCATCCGGCCCTCTACACCGCGCCGCCGCTTACCAGCGAGGACGAGGTGGTGCTCGGTGAGATCCACCGGATGCGCAGGGACCTGCGCAACGTCCTGCGCACCCCGCGGCGCTGGGAAGGCGGCCTGCGGCGGTCAGCACTGGCACGCAACATCCAGGGCTCGAACAGCATCGAGGGCTACGAGGTCGCGGAAGACGACGCGGCCGCGGCGATCGACGGTGAAGAACCGTTCAGCGCGGATGAGAAGACGTTCCTGGAGATCCAGGGGTACCGCCAGGCCCTCGGCTATGTCCTGGCGATGAGCGACACCGACTACGCCACGTTCGACACGACCGAACTGCGTGCCATGCACTACATGATGCTCAGTCACGACCTGGGCAAGTCGCCGGGACGCTATCGGAAGGGACCGATCTACGTCCACGACGAACGCAGCGACAAGGTCGTGTACGAGGGGCCGGACGCGGCGGACGTCCCGGCACTCATGGAAGCACTCGCGGCAAGCCTGCACACCGGCCTGAGCAGCGATCCGATCGTCCGCTCGGCCATGGCGCACCTGAACCTGGTCATGATCCACCCGTTCCGGGACGGCAACGGGCGGATGGCCCGCGCGCTCGCGACCCTCGTGCTCACCCGGTCGGACATCGGCGAACCCGAATTCTGTAGCATCGAGGAGTGGCTCGGCGCCAACACCGAGGACTACTACGGCGTCCTCGCCCGCACCGGGCACGGGTCCTGGCGGCCGCGCCCCGACCCGCATCTGTGGCTGACGTTCAACCTGCGCGCGCACCACATGCAAGCCCAGACGGTGGCCCGCCGAGTCGATGAGGCCCGGCAGACCTGGGATGAACTCGACGCGCTCGCCCAACAACACGGCCTGCCCGAACGCACGCTGGACGCCATGTTCGACGCGGTCCTCGGCTACCGGGTGCGGCGCGCCGGCTACCTGAAACGCACCGGCGTGACCGAGCAGACAGCCACCAGGGACCTGGCCGCGCTCGCCTCGGCCGGCGTCCTGGCCGCGCACGGCAACGGCCGGGGCCGTCACTACGCCGCCGGCGAGCCACTCCACGCCATCCGGGACCGCCGGCGCGCCGCGCGCAAACCGCTCCGCGACCCCTACCCATGGATCCGCGCGAAGCTCGCCGAACCGGCCTGACCTGCCAATACCGGCCCCCATGGCGCCCGCCGGCCTGCGGCGGGTGATCAGCGCGCTGGACGTCGCCCCGCTGGGCGCGGCTCCCGAGCGGGGCTTCCGGCCGTCGCTGGCCGGGTTCCAGCGAAAGGCGCTGCTCGGGCGGAGCGATGACGGGACCTGGCCGGAAGGGAGCGCGGGCTCGTCAACCGATCGCGTGCCCGAGACGTCGATCATTCGGCATTGAAGGTAATTCGGGCTGCTTCCGGCCGAACCTCAGCTCAGGTGTTCAGGAGGACCCCCATGTCGGTGGACACGTTCGGCTGGTTCTACATCGACATGCGCATGGCGCTGGACCCTTACGCCGACAGGGAGGAGACGATCGTCTTCCTGCCGGTGGACCGGGTGCAGCGCAACTTCCGCGGCGAGGTCACGGCGGACTATTCCGCTCCCGAGAAGGAATACCAGGCCTGCCTGTTCCCGCTGGCGAGGGTCTTTGATCCCGATGACTGGTCGGCTG
>DAHVAN010000209.1 GCA_027314595.1 Actinomycetota bacterium
GCCGGAGGAGTTGAGGAACGTGGACCGCAGGAAGTAGTCGCTGAACCACTTCATCTCGTCGAGCGCGTGGTTCCAGGTGCCCGTGTTCTGGTAGGCCTGCTGGAACTCGTACATGCCCCAGCCGAGCACCGAGGCGGCGTAGGACTGCGGCAGCCCGAACTTCACGTGGTCACCGGCGTCGTGGAAGCCGCCGGACAGGTTGAGGCAGCCCGTGTTGTTCGGGTCGAGCACGGACTTGTTCGCCGCGATGAACGACGCGGACAGGTTCACGCCCACGTTGTTCGTCATCGGCTGCAGCGGGACGCAGCTGTCGCTCGGCTCGGAATCGCCCCGCCAGGACAGCGGCTGATCGCCGTCCGTGCGGGCGGGGCCGGACTTCTGCGCGTCGTAGAAGTACAGCGACTCCTGCAGCGCGAGCGGCAGGTTGTACCCGGGCGTGTCGGGCAGCGTCGCCGTGGCGGCGCGGGTGGGCGCCGTGGGTATCGCGGCCAGGGCGGCCGCGACCAGCCCGCCGGCCGCCGTGCAGACAAGAGCCCTGCGCGCCGGCCCGGCGAAGCGCCATGGTGACCCGGTGACGCGCCGTGGCCTGGTGGAGTGCCGTGGCCTGATGAAGCGCCGTGCCGGCCTGGTTAGGTGCTGCGCGAGGGTCATGCGGCGCGCGGCGGGTGCGGTGATGCGCATGGCGGGGACTCCGGGAGCGGCTTGCGGGGGGGTACTTGTAAAAGGAGCCTCAAGGTACGCACGTCCGCCCGCGAGCCGGAAGAGCGTGGCCCCCGATTGCCGCCGCGGTCCCGGCTGACCTGCGCGGACCGTTATAGACGACAATGAAATTTCAGGTTACCGGCAGGTAGTAGATGATGGCCGGCCGAGCCTCGCCGATGCGGCCGAAGATCTTTCCTCCGAACGGTCCCCGGCTTCCTCCCCGCCGCCCCTTGCCCGCCCGGACCATGCCGGCGCCCGCTCGCCCCCGCAGCCCGCGCCCTGCTGCCCCGCCCGCAGCCCGCCCCCTGCACCGCGCCCCGCAGCCCGCGCCCTGCAGCCCGCGCCCTGCAGACCCCTGAGCACTTCGGGCTGGCCGAGCGCCGTCGAGCGCGCCTGCAGTTCAGCCTCGAGCGCGTTCCCGCCGCTGACCGGCAGGTGCAGGACACGGGCCATGACCTGAGCGGTGGTCCCGCGCGCGCCCAGGTAGGCCATGCCGAGGGCGGTGGCCAGGGTGCTCGGCGAGCACACCAGGTTGTGCCGCGGGTACTGCGCGCACCAGGCTCGCAGCACGTCAAGTCCGAACGCGGTATCCGCCGCCCCCAGCGGCCGCGGGTCCGCGGCCGGCTCGACGGCCGCCACGCCGCGCGTGATGACCGGGGCCGGCGCTGTCGCCGGGCTGGGTGCGCTGGCACAGCCAGCCGCCACCGCCACCGCCGCCATCGCCAGGCCCGCACGAATCCCGTTCCGCATGGTCATCGGACGGCGCTCAGGGCACCCAGGTTCCCGTCTTCCCAGGTTCCTGGCGTCACTTCCATACACTCGACGTTGGAGTTCCCGCCGGGGGCCACGGCCGCCGGCCTGCCTGTCATCGCCGCCGGCACGTCCCGGTGCTGCCCAGCCTGGCAGGCTCCGCGCAGCAGAGTGCCGCGCTCGCGCGCAGCGAGGGGAGGGGCGCTCATGAGCGACCACTACCAGCTAGACCGGTTCGTCGCCGCGCAGGACGCCAGCGGCACGTACCAGCGCGCGGTCGCCGAACTGCGCGCGGGCGCCAAGCGCGGCCACTGGATGTGGTTCGTCTTCCCGCAGGTCGCGGGCCTGGGGTTCAGCGCGCTGTCGCAGCGGTACGCGATCGCCTCGCTTGCCGAAGCGCAGGCATACCTCGCGCACCCGGTACTTGGCCCCCGGATGAGGGAGTGCGCGCGGATCGTGGCCGGCACGGAAGGCAAGAGCGCCACGGACATCTTCGGCTGCGTCGACGCGATGAAGCTCCGCTCGTCGATGACGCTGTTCATGACCGCCGCGCCCGGTGAGCCCGCCTTCCGCCAGGTGCTTGACAAGTACTTCAACGGCGAGCCCGACGCGGCCACGACCGGGCGCCTCAGCTGACCGGGTGCCCGAGCTGACCGGGCGCCCGAGCTGACCGGGCGCCCGAGCTGCGAACTCCCGGCCGTTAACACACGGATCGTCTGCCCCGCCAGCCTTCCTTCCCGGCCGGTAAACGGGGACCGGCCCGGTAAACGGAGACCGGCCCGTCAACCGGGACCGGGGACCCTAAGCGGGCCGCGAGGTCGTTTCTGTGTGCCCACGCCGCGATGTCGCCGCCGTCGATCGCGAGCGCAAGCAGGTCGGGGAACGCGTCCGGGGTGCATGCGAACGCCGGGATGCCCAGCCCGGCCAGCGCCGCCGCGTGGTCCGCGTCATAGGACGGCGCGCCGTCGTCGGACAGCGCGAGCAGGGCGACGACCGTCACCCCGGCCTCGCGCAAGGCTGACATGCGGGCCAGCATCTCGCCGGAGCTGCCGCCCTCGTACAGGTCCGAGACCAGCACGAATATCGTGTCCCGCGGCCGGGTGATCAGCCCCTGGCAGTAGCCGACCGCCTGGCTGATGTCGGTGCCGCCGCCAAGCTGGGTGCCGAACAGCACGTCCACCGGGTCGGAAAGCAACGGCGTCAGGTCCACGACGGCGGTGTCGAACACCACCAGCGAGGTCCGCAGCGACCGCAGCGACGCCAGCACCGCGCCGAACACCGACGCGTACACCACCGAGGATGCCATCGACCCCGACTGGTCGATCGCGATCACCACGTCCCGCGCGATCACCTGCTGCCGCCGTCCGTAGCCGACGAGCCGCTCGGGAATCACCGTCCGGTGCGACGGAACATAGCGTGACAAGTTGGCGGCGATCGTCCGGTTCCAGTCGATGTCGCGCGGCATGGGACGGCGGGTGCGCGCCGCGCGGTTCAGCGCGCCGGACACGGCGGCACGGGTCCTGCGCGCCAGCCGCTGCTCCAGGTCCCCGACCACCCGCCCGACCACCTGCCGCGCCGTCGCCTTCGTCGTCTCCGGCATGATCTTGTTCAGGCTGAGCAGCGTCCCGACCAGGTGCACGTCTGGCTCGACGGTGGCGAGCATCTCGGGCTCGAGCAGCAGCTGGCGCAGGTTGAGCCGGTCGATGGCGTCGCGCTGCATCACCTGCACGACAGTGGACGGGAAGTACGTGCGGATGTCGCCGAGCCACCGCGCGACGGCCGGGGCCGATGGGGCCAGGCTCGCGCCGCGCGGGCCGGCCGCGCGGCCGGTGTCGGAGTCGTAGAGCGCCGTGAGCGCGGCGTCAATCGCGGCGTCGCCGTCGCCGAGCCCGGAACCGCCACCGCCGGACCCGCCGGAAGCACCGCCGAGCCCGGCGGTCGCCGCCGCCCCGAGCAGCAGCCGCCACCGCCGCAGCCGCTCACTGTCGTCGGGCGGCGTGTCGCCGGGCGGCGTGTCGCCGGGCGGCGTGTCATCCACCGCAACCCCCGAGTATCGCGGCCACCGCGCGCACCGCGCCCGCGGCCCGCTCGCTGTCGATACCGACCCCAGAGCCCCCAAAGCCACCAGAACCCCCAGAGCCCCCAGCGCCCCGCCCCGCACCCGCCGCCAGGACAGGAACCCCGCCACCAGGGCCGAGCCGCCGCACGGCGCGCCCGATGCTCGCCCGTTCCGGCGCGGTGAACTCGCCGAATGTCCGTCGCAGCAACGGCAGCACCGCCATGAACTCCCCGGGGCGCAGCGACCTGACCCAGCCATCGAGCACGCCGAGCAGGTTCCTGTCGTGGACGAGCAGCAGCCCGCCGCCGCTGCCGGAAAGGAATCCCCGCGCCCATTGCGCCTTCGCCGGAGCGGGCACCCCGACCGACAGCGCCGCCCCGAGCCGGCGGGCCGCGTCCGCCCACAGCAGGACGCCCGCGTCGGCGAGCATCCGCACCACCCGCCCCGCGACGAGCCCGTGCACGTCCCGCCGCCCGGCCAGGACACGCAGCTCCGCCAGCCACCGAGCTTGCGCGTCCTGGCCGGCGGCGGACTGCGCGTGCAGCGCGAGCGCGGCCCCGACGCCGTCCATCGCGTCGCGCAGCGCGGCGGCCGCGTCGTCGGCGAGGCCGCCGGCCGCGGCGGGCAGCCCTGCGCAGATCCGCACGCACAGCGCGTCAACCACCGCCGACAGCGCCACGGTGGGCGTGCCGCGCACGTTGCCGTAGCGCACCGCCCGCACCAGGGCGGGCACCGCTGTCATCAGCGAGATCACGTCCGCGTCGGCGGCCGCCCTGGCGTCGAGCGCGCGCAGCACCGGGGCGAGCGCGTCATCGAGCGCGGCGACAAGCACGCCGGCCACCGCGTCGGTCACGACGCTGAGCCGGTCCGCCGACTGCGCGACCGACACGATCCGCGCGCCCGCCGCCCCGGCCACCGTGGTGCCCCACCCGGCCGCGTCGATGATCGCGACGGCGAGCTCGGGCCGCCACCGCAGCGCCCACGTCTCGTGGAACGTCCCTGTGCCCCGCACGAGGTCCTCCGTCACCGTCCCCCAGCCGATGCCGAGCACGAGAAGCCGGTGCAGGAACACCGAACGCGCGCGGTCGTACTCCCGCCGCAGGTCGAGCGCCAGCGTCCGCTCGAGCGGGTCGATCTTCAGCTTCAGCGTCCTGGCCCGTGCCCGCAGGTCGGCGTCCAGCGGGACCGGGGGAGCGCCGTCGGGCACGGAACCGAGCGCTTCGCCGACCACTAGGTCACGCGTGACGAACGCCGCCGCCGCGTCGTCGCCGTCGCACATCACCGCCTTCGCCGCCTCGCTGACCTCGGCGAGCCCAGCCAGCGGCCGGCCGCGCATGGCGGCGAGCGTCTGCGCGAGCCGCACCGCCTCGATGACGTGCGCCGACGACACCGGCAGGTCATGGGCGCGCAGCACCGCCGCGACGCGGGTCATCCACCGGATCACGGTTCTTTCCTGCTGGCCCGGGCCAGCCTGCTGGTCCCGGGCGGTGAACAGGTGGTGGTACCAGCCCGGCGAGGTGATCCCCGCGCCGTACCCGGACGCGGCCGCCAGCCTGGAGTGCGTCCACGGCACCCAGGCCAGCGCCGCCTTCCGCTTCGGCGTCCCGCGCAGCAGCGCCGCGTCCCGCGACGCGGGCGGCAGCGGCTCGCGCAGCGCCGGCGCGTGCCAGGCGCCGCACACGACCGCGACCGGCCCGTCCGTCTGGCGCAGCGCGGAGCGCAGCACCTGCCGCATGTGCGCCTCCCGCCGCCGCTCGTGCAGCGGCTCCCGCCGCGCGGCGCCGCCCGCCCGGAGTTCGGCCATCGCGTCCGTGATGGCGCCGAACGCAGGCTCCCCGTCGGGCCGGGACTCGATCACGCCGTCCCACCAGCGCTCCGGATCGTCGTACCCCGCGGCGGCGGCCAGCGCCCGGATCGGGTCGGAGGGAAAATCAAGATCACTGTCCCCGGAACGGGCCCGTGGTTCCCCTCCGTCCGCCGCCTCCTGCCCCGGGGCGAGGACCATCCCCGCTGGCAGGTCGCAGAACCGGACAGGCACCCCGTGCCGGGCCGCCCAGGCGAGCGCCTGCCATTCGGGTGAGAACACCGCGAACGGCCAGAACGCCGAGACCTTCGGCTCGTCCGGCGCGTACGCGAGCAGCGCGACGGGCGGCGACATCCCCGGGTCCGCGGCGAGCCCGAGCAGCCAGGGACCGGCGTCGGCGGGCCCCTCGATCAGCACGATCCCCGGCTTCACCCGGTCCAGTTCGGCTAGCACGCAGCGAGCCGAGCCGGGCCCGTGATGGCGGATCGGCAGGACGCGGACCCTGCCTGCCGGGGTGCCCGTCCGGCTCGGGGTGCTCAAGCGCCGGCCTCCCGGCAGGCGCGGTAGAAGTCCGTCCAGCCCGGCCGCTCGCGGGCGACCGCCTCCAGGTACTCCGACCAGACGGCCGCGTCGCTGACCGGGTCCTTGACCACCGCGCCGACGATCCCCGCGGCCACGTCGGCGGGCCGCAGCACGCCGTCGCCGAAGTGCGCGGCGAGCGCGATGCCGCTGGTCACCACCGAGATCGCCTCGGCGGGCGACAGCGTGCCCGTCGGGGACTTCAGCCGGGTGCGCTGGTCGGCCGTGACACCCGAACGCAGCTCCCTGAACACCGTCACGACCCGCCGGATCTCCTCGATGGCCGACGGCACCTCGGGCAGCTCGAGCGCCCGGCCGAGCTCCTCGACGCGGCGCGCGACGATGCCGACCTCCTCGTCCTCGCTGGCGGGCAGCGGCAGCACCACGGTGTTGAACCGGCGGCGCAGCGCCGAAGACAGCTCGTTCACGCCGCGGTCCCTGTCGTTGGCCGTCGCGATGACCGAGAAGCCCTTCACCGCCTGGACCTCGGTGCCGAGCTCGGGCACCGGCAGGGTCTTCTCCGACAGTATGGTGATCAGCGCGTCCTGCACATCCGAAGGGATCCGGGTCAGCTCCTCGACCCGCGCGATCCGGCCCCCCGCCATGGCGGTCATCACCGGGGACGGCACGAGCGCCGCCCTCGTCGGCCCCTCCGCGAGCAGCCTGGCGTAGTTCCAGCCGTACCTGATGGCCTCCTCCGCGGTGCCGGAGGTGCCCTGCACGAGCAGCGTCGAGTCGCCGCTGATCGCGGCGGCCAGGTGCTCGGACACCCAGGTCTTCGCGGTGCCCGGCACGCCGAGCAGCAGCAGTGCCCTGTCGGTGGCGAGCGTCGCCACGGCAACCTCGACGAGCCGCCGCGGGCCGATGTACTTCGGGGCGACCGGGGTGCCGTCGCCCAGCGTCCCGCCGAGCAGGTAGGTGACGACGGCTTGCGGCGACAGCCGCCACGACGGCGGCCGCGGCCGCTTGTCCTCGTCCGCCAGCGCGGCGAGTTCGCCGGCGTAGACCTGCTCGGCGTGCGGGCGCAGCAGTCCGGTGGTGGTCAACGGATCTCCTCGTAGAAGGCACGGCGCAGCGCGACGGTTTGCGCCGTCCGGCGCAGCGCCGCCGCCCACGGCGCGGGGCAGCCGGGCGTGTCGGCGAGCGCGGTCAGCGTGGCGGCGTAGTCGGCGCCGCCCGCCCCGGTCGCGGGCAGCTTCCGCGCGGCGGCGACCGTCAGCTCCCTCAGCCACCCCGGCCGGGGAGCGGGGCCGGCCGTCCGCCGCAGCATGGCGACGAACGCGTCCGCGGCGACGTCCGGCCACGGACCGGGGAAGCTGGCGAGCTCAGCGAACGCGGCCGCCGTGTCGCCGTCCGCGATACCCGCGCCGGCGCCGGGTGAGGCGGGCGGTGGAAGCGATGGCGCCGCCTCCTCGCCGGCCGCGGTCCCGCGGTCCCCGGCGCCGGCTGACGCCGGGGCCGGCGCCGGGGCGTCCGCCAGGTTCCGCCACTGCGGCCGCTGGGCCGCCAGCCATCTTCCGCGCGTCCCGGCAATCCCGGCGATCGCCGGCCGCAGCGC
>DAHVAN010000138.1 GCA_027314595.1 Actinomycetota bacterium
AGACGCCGAGCTTGACCTCGCGGGTGCGGGCCCGCCCGTCTTCTCCCTTGCCCTTGCGGTTTTCTGTCTCCTTCGCGGTCATGGTGACGCCGGTGCCGTCGACGGCGGCGTAGAGCATGTCCGGGACGGGGTCCGGGGGCACCGGGACGACCTTGCGGGAGGCGACCGCGGCGGCGCGATCCCGGACGGCAGCGGACTGGGCGGCGCCGCTGGCCTCGGCGGACCGCTCGATCCGCTTGACGTCCAGCGCGATGCCGGCCAGTTCCCCCAGCAGCGTGGCTGCCTTCGCGATCGGCCCGGCCGCCGCGGCGATGTCGGTCATCGCGGCCAGCCCCGGGGACAGGGACGCGCCGGCCACGCCGAGCTCGGCGTCCCGCGGCGCGAACCCGTGCTTGCATTCCGCGCAGTGATACCAGGCACGGCGGAGCGTGACCGGGCCGGGGACGGTGCCGAACGTCTTATCCCGGTAAGCAGTGAATTCTGCCTCATGTCCCTGGCCGCAGGGCAGCCGGGGGCCGCGGTGGCCCCGGTCGGCGGCCAGCATCTGTCCCGGCATGCCGCAGCCCAGCTGCAGCACCCCGGCGCGGATCACCGCCTCGGCGGCCTCCAGTGCGGCATCGTCGCAGCCCAGCGACCGGGCGCTTCTGCGGCCAGCCGTCCTATCTCGGCGGATTTCTCTTCCGCGAGCGCGGCGAAGAGCCCCCCCTTTCGCCCTCCGGCACCGGGGGCGCAGCCAGCCCGGCCGCCGGCCGGGCCTCGCAGATCCTCTCGTTCACCTCGACGATCTGCCCGGCGGTCGCGGCGAACTCCGCGTGCCGGGCGATCTCACGGCGCACCTTCTCCACCTCCGCCGCCGCCAGCTGCCGGCCTGCCCTCTTCCGGCGGCCCTCCGACCGGGTCCACAGGAACCGGGGTCCGTGGCCGGGATGGCCCGGCTGCGCGCACGCGCAGTTCGGCTTCCCGCACTTGCGGTAGTTCTCGCTCACCGATCCCCGCCGGAAATCGCCTGTCGCCGCCAGTCGCGCGTACAGCCGGTCCCGCTCGGCCTCCAGTTCCGGGATCGACGGCTCAGTCATGGGCACCCCTCATCTGGTTGTAACGACTACAACCAGATTCCCATCATAACCAGCCCAGATGTGGGACCCCTACGAATGTGTCGCGCACCCCAGGTCGCCTTGGCCACCTCCGGAGTGTCACAGGCTCCTGATTCACTAATCGTGCGCAACGATTTATTGCCGTCACGAGCCGCACATCGGCCCAGGTTTCTTTGTGAATCGGAGGGTCCACAAATGTGGGCGCATAGCTCCAACGCAGCCGGGATGCGGCACTCGCTGGCCGACCACCTGCGTGGCACTGCTCAGCTAGCCGGAGACTTCGCTGCCGCGTTCGGAGCCAGCGCGGCTGGTTATTACCTCGGCCTGGTGCATGACGCGGGCAAGGCGTCGTGCAGCTGGCAGGCGGGCCTGATGGACGCGGAGGAGACCGGCGTGCGGGTCGGCATCGACCATAAGACCCTCGGCGTGTGCCTTGCGGCCGGCCGAGGGCTGGGGATCGCCCAGTACGCGCTGCACGGGCACCATGGCGGGCTGACTTCCCGTGATTACATCGGCCAGAAGATGAAGGACGAGCGGGCGGGCGGAGGTGGGCAGCGCCGCGCCGAGGCCGAGGTAGCGCTGCGTCCTTTAGTGCCGGAGCTGTTCGACGCCACACCCGTGGAGATGCCGCCGGGGTTCGACGAGCCGGGTGCGCGGGAGTTCCTAGTCCGGTTTCTGTTCTCTTGCCTAGTGGATGCCGACGCCCTGGACACGGCGGCCCACCGCCGGTCTCTGCCGCATGCGCGGCTTATGCCGGCGGCAGATTTCGGCGAGCTGCTGGCCAGGTTTGAGTCGCGGCGGAGCGAACTGCTGGGTCCCCGCCGTAGGGCTCCGGCCGACAGGTGGCGAGATGAGGTGTATCAGGCGTGCGCAGACGCAGCGAGTCACGCCCCAGGCTTATACCGGCTGGCGGCACCGACCGGCTCAGGCAAGACCCTGGCCGCAGCGGCGTTCGCGCTGCGGCACGCCGCCGCGCACGGGAAGGCGCGGGTGATCGTGGCCGTGCCGTTCATCACGATCACCGAGCAGAACGCCGCCGTATACCGCCGGCTGCTCGACCCGGACGACCATGGCGGGCAGCCTGTCGTCCTCGAGCACCATTCTCACGTGGACTTCGACAGCGACTCCGCGCGGGATCGCTGGCGCCGGCTGGCTGCGGAGAACTGGGACGCTCCGTTCGTCGTCACGACCACTGTTCAGCTGTTCGAGTCCCTGTTCGGCCGCATGCCGTCGCGGATGCGCAAGGTGCACCGGCTGGCCAACTCGGTGATCGTGCTCGATGAGGTGCAGGCGCTGCCGCACGGCCTGCTTGTTCCGCTGACCGATGCGCTGCGGCTGCTGGCCGCGCGCTTCGGCACCTCGGTGGTGCTGTCGTCGGCGACGCAGCCAGAGTTGTGGGAGCTCGGGCCGCTGCGCGAGGTGCCGGCCCGTGACATCGTTGAGCATCCGCTGCCGTTGTTCAGGGCGCTGCGGCACGCTCGGTTCGAGTGGTGGCTGCGGCCCCGTCCCAGCCTGCAAGAGGTGGTCCGGCGCGCTGCTGGTGAGGGCGGCAGCGCGCTGGTCGTGGTGAACACCGTCAAGGACGCCAGGGCGGTATTCGCCGCGCTGCAAGCCGATGCCGGCCGCGCCGCCGAGGTGCGGCACCTTTCGGCGGCGATGTGCCCGGCCCACCGCCAGCAGGTGCTGGCCGCGGTACGGCACCGCCTGACCGCCGGGCTGCGCGTGCTGCTGGTCAGCACCCCGCTGATCGAGGCCGGCGTGGATGTGGACTTCCCGGTGGTGTACCGGGCGGTCGCCCCGGCGGACTCGCTGTGGCAGGCCGCCGGGCGGGCGAACCGGGAGGGTCATCTAGGTGACCGCGGCGGCCGGGTCGTTGTCTTCGATCCCGCAGACGGCGGGATGCCCGGTGCCTACCGGACCCAGGTTGACACGGCGCTGGGGCATTTCGGCCCGGGCAAAGCGGACCCTGATGACATCGCGGTGCTGAGCCGGTATTACCAGGACCTCTACCGCAGCATCGGCGTGGAGAGCCGCACGGGCCGGGGCGCCACTATCCAGCGCAACCGCCACGCCCTGGACTTCCTCGCCGTCGCTGACGGCCCGCAGCCCGAAGCAGGCGCAGGGCGGCGGAACCGGTCCCTGGCCTTCCGGATGATCGATGACGACAGCGTGCCCGTTGCCGTGCCCTACGGTGACGCCCGGCAGCAGCAGATCGTCGCCAGCGCCATCACCCAGTTGCGCGATGCGGACACTGCGGACACCAGGTGGCTGCGCGCCCTTCAGCCGTACACGGTCGCGATCCGTAAAGTCACCGCCGCCCGGCCCGAGGTGGCGGCGATGCTGCGCCCGATCGCCGGTGACTTGTCGGAGTGGGTCGGCGGTTACGACGACGCCGGCCTTGTCGTGGAGCCTTCTGGAGAGGAGTACATCGCGTGAACGCTGAAATGCGCCGGTCGCCGTCGGGCCAGCCCCCTGTGGCCGTTCAGGTGTGGGGGCCCGGCGCGCTGTTTACCCGGCCGGAGTTCCGGGTCGAGCGGGTGACCTACCCGGTCATGACGCCGACGGCTGCAGCCGGGGTTCTGGAGTCCATCTTCTGGAAGCCGGAGTTCCGCTGGGACCCGGTCGCGATCGAGGTGCTGCGGCCTATCCGCCAATTCACCTTGCGGCGGAACGAAACCTCCGACCTGCCAAGCCTCGCCGACGCCGTACGCGATGGCCGCCGGATCGATACCGTGCGCCACCGTGATCAGCGCAACGCGGTCTGCCTGCGCGAGGTGGCCTACCGGATACACGCACAGGTGGAGGTCACGGCGCGCGCAACCAAGAACGAGGCAGCCTACCGGGACCAGTTCCGCCGCCGGGTGAGCCGGGGACAGTGCTTCCAGCAGCCATACCTGGGCGCCCGGGAGTTCCCGGCCTACTTCAGCGATCCGGACGACACCCCGACCCTGCCGCTGGACGAGGATCTGGGTGTCATGCTGCACCGCATCCATCACGGCCCTCCGGTGCGGTTTGACTGGTTCCGGGCACGGCTTGAGCACGGCGTACTGCACATCCCGCAAGCCGGCATCACCGGTCCGGTCATTGCCGCTAACGAGGTGGCGTGATGCTGCTGCAAAGGCTGGTCGCCCGGGTCCAGGACTCGGAGGCAGGAGAGCCACGGTTCTTCCGGAACCGCGCGGTGCGCTGGCAGCTCGCGCTGACCGCTGACGGTGACCTGGCCAGCACGCAGCTGATCGACCTGGCCGACCCGTCGGACAAGACACGCAAGAACGGCACCGCCCGCTCTGTGCCACTCACCACCCGCACCAGCGGGGTTGCCCCGTGCCCCGGCGCTGACGACATTCAGTACGTCCTCGGCTGGTGCGACCAGAAGTCCCGCCCCGACCGCGTTGCACAATGTCACCGGGCATTCATCGACATGAACAGCAGGTGGGCGGATGCCGACCCCGCCGAGACAGCGGCACGCGCAATTGCCCGCTTCTACGCCAGCGGCCAGGCGGCGAGCGTTGCCGAGCCGGAGCGATGGGCGTCGAAGGAACTAGTGCTCATCAGCGTCGACGGGCGACCGGTGACTGAGCTGCCATCGCTGGCCCGGTTCTGGGCAGCCGAGGTTGAACGGCGCAAGGCCTCCGGACCCGGCGGCGTGGGACGCCAGGGACTGTGCCTGGTCTGCGCAGGGCACGGAATACTGCTCAACACACTGCCCCAACGACTTCCGCGTTCGCTGGTCCCGATGGCCGACGGGGACCAGTCTCTCGTCTCCGGTAACGCACCGATCCACACCTACGATTTCACCGTCGGGCTGTCGAACAGTCCGATCTGCGTGGAGTGCGGGACTCGCGCCGTCACCAGCCTGCAGGAAGTGCTATCCGATCCTCACACCCACCTGTCTTACGAGGACAGCCGTCTCGGCTGGTGGATGCTCGGACCTGTACCGTTCGACCTGGCGAGCATCCTGGCGGTCGATGATCCTGAGTCCGTCGGCTCGCTGGTCGAGCGAGTACGCCGAAGCGGTACCTGGTTCGAGGGCACGGCCCGCCCGTCGCTCGACGTCGGCCGGTTCTGCGCGGTCACGGTCGGCGGCACCAAGGCGCGGCTCGTAGTCCGGGACTGGATCGACATGCCGCTGGCCGATCTTGAGGCGAACATCGCAGCATGGTTCGCCGACCATGCCATGGACAGCAGCAGCCCCGGCCGCGGCCCGTACTACCCGCTGTGGCGGCTGGTGCTCAGCGCCGGCCGCTGGATCCCCAACCGGGATCGACCGCCCGGGCGGTACGCCGACCTCAGCGCCCCGAACGCCGCGCGCCCGACCGATACCGGCCGACGACTGCTTCACGCTGCCCTGCTGCGGGCGCCTCTGCCGTCATCGGTGCTGGCCAACCTTGTCGCTCGGGTCCGCGCCGACCGGCACGTCGATGACCCGCGCGCGGCGATGCTGCGCCTGATCCTGACCAGAACGCCCAACCAGCATGTGGAGGTGCCCATGGCGGGCCTTAACCCGGACAACCATGACCCGGCGTACCTGGCCGGGCGGATCTTCGCGGTGCTGGAGGAGATCCAGCGCTCCAGCGGAGCCGACCCGTCGAGAAAGACCGAAGCGGGCGATCCAGCCAGGGGGGCCAATCAGGTCAATGCGTCGTTCACCGACCGGTACTTCGGCGGCGCGGTGGCCAACCCGCGGATCGCCCTGATCCAGGGCCAGCAGCTAGCGCAGCCGTGGCTGAAGAAGCTGGCCCGGAGTCGGCCAGGGACCGCCAGCGCGCTGCGCCAGCAGCTGACGGACCTGTTCGACTGTTTCGAGGCCACCGCCGGGCTGCCCGGGCAGGCTGACCTCGCCCGCCAGGCAACTTTCATCCTCGGCTACCACCAGCAGCGCGCAGACTCCCGCCGCCGCGCCATCGCCCGAAAGTCCGCGGCAGCCAGCCAGCCGCAGCAAGCCCCCGAAGGGAAACACTCATGAGCACAAGGCACCTTGACCCGGCCGTCAGGCACGACATGGTCTTCCTGTTCGACGTCACCGACGGCAACCCGAACGGGGACCCGGATGCCGGCAATAGGCCCCGGGTGGACGATGAGACCAGCCATGGCCTGGTCACCGACGTCGCGCTGAAGCGCAAGGTCCGTGACACGATCGGCATGGCGGCACAGGCCGCAGGGCTGGACCTGGGGCGGTACCAGATCTTCGTCGAGGCCGGGCACGCGCTCAACACCCGACTGGAGGAGTCCTACACCGCTAACGGCCTGGAACTCGACACCAGGAACAGGATCCTGTCGGCGGCGGACGCCGGCAGAGCGCGCCGCTGGCTGACCGACCGCTACGTCGATATCCGGCTGTTCGGTGCCGTGCTGTCCACCGGCCAGACTCGGTCTCTCGGGCAGATCCGCGGGCCGCTGCAGTTCGGCATGGCCAGGTCCATCGACCCGGTAGTCCCGGTGGACCACGCGATCACGCGCGTCACGCAGACCACTCAGGCTGACATCGACAGGGGTGAGCGGACCGAGATGGGAGGCAAGTGGACTATCCCCTACGCCCTGTACCGGGTGGGAATGCACTACTCAGGGGCGCGGGGGGCGCAGACCGGGGTCACCTCCGATGACCTCCGGCTGTTCTACACGACGCTGCTCAACATGTTCGATCACGACCGGTCGGCCACCCGCGGGATCATGGCCGCGCGGGGGCTTTACATCTTCAGCCATTCAGACGGCTTCGGCAACGCCCCTGCCCACACGCTGGTCGGCCGGGTGACCGCTGAGCACACCGGGCTCGGCGTGCCGCGCAGCTTCAGCGATTACAAGATCACCCTTGATGATGCGGGCATGCCTGCCGGTGTCGGCCTAGAGCGGCTGGCCGGCTGATGAAGGCCGGATCGTGGTGGCCTGACGGCGACACCGGAGCGGGCCGGATTCCGCTGGCCGCGCTGGAGCACGCCGACTACTGCCTGCGCCAGGCTGCCCTGATCCACGTCGACGGCATCTTCGCCGACGACGCGCGGACGGTGAGCGGCACTCTGGCGCACCAGACCGTGCACGAACTGAGGAACCCGCTGCCGAGGTCGCCTGCTGGCACGCGGACTTACACTGGCGTCCCGGTGTGGAGCGACCGCCTGGGCCTGTATGGGATCTGCGACGCCGTGGAGATGTCGGAGGGCCCGGTCCTGCCGGTGGAGCACAAGATCGGCCCGTACGTTCCTGGCGGGCCAGCCGACGTTCAGGCTACGGCGCAGGCCCTCTGCCTGGCTGAGATGCTCGGCGCAGAGGTGCCCGCCGCCTGCGTCTTCTCGTATGCCGACCGGCGGCGGCACCGCGTCGAGGTGACGGCGACGCTGAAGTCCCGGGTCGAGGAAGTGGCCGCGGCGATCAGGACAGTCTTCGATTCATCACATCTTCCGGAAGCAGTCAGCGACCGACGGTGCCGCCGATGCTCCTTGCGCCACGACTGCCTGCCTGATCTGGTGTCCGCCGTGGCTGCGGCAGCGGACCCGTTCGCCGTGCCGCCGGCGGGAGATCTTGATGACTGAGATTCTTCACACCCTGTATGTGACGACGCCAGGAACGAGCCTGCATCTCGACAACGGGGCCGTCCGCATCTACCACCCGGATCTGCCGCAGGCGCGCCGCCTGCCCTTGGCCCGGATCGACCACATTGTGGCGTTCGGCGGGGTCACGATCACCGATGTCCTGATGCACCGCTGTGCGGCTGATAACCGGTCGGTGACTTGGCTGACAAGCGCAGGGAGGTTCCTCGCCCGCGTCGGCGGCCCGCAGGCCGGCAACCCCCGATTGCGCGTCTCCCAGCATGACCATCACCGGGATGGCGAGCGCCGCCTGAAACTGGCAGCCTGGTTCGTTGCGGGCAAGCTGAAGAACTCCCGGCAGGTCCTGCTGCGCGCCGCCAGGGATGCTGCCGGCGCCCGTCAGGCATCGCTGCGCGAAACCGCGGCGATCTGCGCCGAAGCGGTCGGTCAGCTGCGCACAGCGGACACCATCAACGCCGTGATGGGCATCGAAGGCCACGCCGCGCGGCGATACGTCGCGGCGTGGCGGCACCTGCTGACCGAGCATGCAGACATCGTCGCCCCGGACGCCCGGTCGAGCCGCCCTGCGACAGACCCGCTCAACGCCGCGCTCTCGTTCGGCTACGGGTTGCTGCGAGTTGCCGTGCATGGCGCGCTCGAGCAGGTCGGGCTCGACCCTTACATCGGCTTCCTGCACGGCATCCGGCCCGGAAAACCCGCCCTGGCCCTGGACCTGATGGAGGAGTTCCGCGCAGAACTGGTCGACCGAGTTGTTTTCACCGCATTCAACCAGCGCAAGCTCGCGGCCAGGCACTTCCACAAGTTGCCCGGTGGTGCACACGAACTCACCGGCGAAGGGCGGCGAGAGTTCCTGAGCCTCTGGAGCGACGCCCGCTCTCGGGCGCGCAGGCACTACCTGCTCAGGACGCAGGTACCGTCCTCATTGCTGCCTCTCCTCCAGGCCCGGATACTGGCCCGGTATCTGCGAGGCGACGTCACGCAGTACCTGGCCTGGGCGCCTGCCTGATGGAATGCCTCGTAACCTACGACATCGATACCACCACTGCAGATGGTGAGCGCCGCCTGCGCAAAGTCGCGAAGATCTGCGAAGGTTACGGAGTCCGGGTTCAAAAGTCAGTCTTCGAAGTCGTGATAAGCGACGCCCAGGTCATCGGACTCGAACACGAGCTACACCGGGCGATCGATCCCGGCACGGACAGCATCCGCATCTACCGTGTGCCAAGCCGTTCGCTAGCGCGGGTACGGCATCTCGGCATCGCACAGCCAGTCAACCATCACGGCGATCACATCCTCTAAGTTCCCTGGTTCGGAACCCCAAGCGCCTGCCAGGCGGCGGCTCACGGCGTAGCCGCAAATCAGGCATTGACGCCACCGGACTCGCCGAACGCGCCACTCCCGCCGGTACCTAGCAGAAGTAACCTGGTCACGCAGGGCAGCGCCGGGGCGTCAGCCTCGG
>DAHVAN010000211.1 GCA_027314595.1 Actinomycetota bacterium
TCGCGCGGGAGCCGGGTGCCTGGGTGACCAGCGTGTCGAACGCCTCGGGCCCGTCGGCGTTGATCTTGCGGGCTGTCGCGGCGAGCCGGGCGGCCTTGTAGGGGCCGGCGGAGCGGATGACCTGCGCCAGGTCGCTCTCGCTGAGCGCGGCCAGCAGGGCGGGCGTCATGCCTCCGCAGCGGGCTTCCAGCAGCGGGTACACCCGGCGGACGATCTCGCCGGTCCGGTTCTGCGACAGCACGGTCAGGATCAGGGCCTCGAACGGCTCGGCGTGCATGACGATCACCCCCTCGTAGCGGCGGCTGATCTCGGCCAGGACCGGGTGGCCGTCCAGGGCCAGCGCGCTGACCTGGCGCGGGAACTGCCGGGCCAGGGCGGAGGCGAGCTGCTGGCGCGCGCCGGCAGGCAGCGGGGGGGTGGCCTGGAAGCGCAGGGCGTGGTCGTCCTGGGTGACGGTGACCCCGGCTGCGATGCCGCCGGCCCGGCAGGTGCGCCGCCATTGGCCGCTGCCGGACGGCTGCCAGGCCAGCGCCGGGACCTGGATGTCCATGGTGGCGGCCAGGTCAGGCTGGACGGGAAACGGCAGGACGATCTCAGGTGCCATCAGCCGCTCCTGCCCTGGAGGCCCCGGACGGGGTGCCCGAAGCGATCGCGTCGGCGGCGATGATGCCGGCCAGCGCGGCGGCGCTGAGGCTGGCGGTGTAGCCGGCCGCGTTGCCGATGACGTACAGGCCGGAGATGTCGGTGCTCTGCCAGTCCGGGGTGACGGGGACCCGGTAGCCGTAGTACTTGATCTCCGGCGCGTACAGGACTGCGTCGGCGGCGAGGACCCTCGGCTCGACCTGGCCGAGCGCGTCCAGGTAGCTGAGGAAGGCGCCCGTCAGCGCGGCGGGCAGGACGTCCTGGAGGCGGCCGGGACGCGTCTTCGGGTTCGTGGCCTTGACCCCGGCCGGCGGCGCGCAGCCGGGCATCAGGTCCCCGAGCCGCTGCCGGACGGGGTACCCGCCTGCGGCGGCGTTGACCGCTGCGGCGAGCTGGCGGACGTATGCCTTGGGGTCGGCATGGTGCTCCTCGGTGATGGTGGCGACGATGGCGAGGTTGGACTGGCCGCTTTTACGGGCCAGGTAGGAGTGGCCGTTGACGCCGCGGATGCCCAGTCCGCGATGATATTCGGCGGCGATGAACCCGTCGCCGTTTACGCAGAAGCTGCGCAGCCCGATCCCGCCGGCCTGGTGCGCGAGCTTGAAGTCGTAGAACTCTCCGGTGAACGTGCTCAGAGCGGCGGCGGTGGTTTCCAGCCTGATGCCGAAGTCCGCCGGCCCGGTCCGCAATGTGACGCCCATCTCGCGCAGCTGGCCTTCCAGCCACGCTGCCCCGGCAAGCCCGCAGCCGGCTACCACCTGGCGGGCGCGGACCACGGTCTCGGTACGGGCACGGCGGTCCCGCACCACGGCACCGGTTACCCGGCCGCCGTCCGTCAGCAGCCGGGTGGCCTGCGATCCCATCAGTACGCGCACCCCGGCTTGCCGCAGGTGCCCGGTGTACGCGCGGCCGAAGTCCCGGATTCCGTCCGAGCCGAGATGGATGAGCGGGTAGCTGTCGAAGGCCAGCCCGGCGTCTTCGTGGCCGCGGAGCGCGGTGAGGGACTGGACCGGGGGGTAGTCGACGGCGGCCGGGGCGAACCGGCGGATGATCTCCTCGACCTGGGCCAGCAGGCGGGCCTGGTCCGGCGTGAACAGGTCCCTGCCGTGGGTGCCCCGGGTCGGTGACAGGGTGATCTTCCCGTCGGAGAAGCTGCCCGCGCCGCCTTCTCCTTCCAGCACGTCGCACGGCCGGCAGTCGCACAGCGCCGAGTCCGGGCAGGTGCGCCGCCCCATCGCATTTCCCTGCTCGATCACGGTGATGCCGTTCACGCCGGCCTGCCGGAGCCGGTCAGCGCAGAACAGGCCGGCCGGGCCTGATCCGATGATCAGCACGTCGGCTGAGGGGTCGAGGTCAGGCACGGGGTGCTCCTTCTGCTTGGGTGATCAGCGGTGCGAGGGCCGACAGCGCCTGGCCCAGGACGTCGTGCGGTGGCGCGGCGGCGTTCAGCTGCGCGATCCGGGCGTTCTCGGTGGCCTGCACGAGGTGCAGCGCGGCCTGGTAGGCGTGCGGGACGGCGGCGGCGACGGGGCCGCGTTCCCACCGGTCTCGGGTACGGCCCCCGAGCCGCGCCGCCGCGAGCGAGGGGTCCAGGTGCAGGAACAGGTACAGGTCGGGACGGCGGACGCCGTCGTTGAGCCGCTGGTAAAGGACCGGGTCGATGCCGTCTGCCGCATGGTAGGCCAGCCCGGACAGGTAGTACCTGTCGCTGATCACCAGGTCGCCTTCCCCCTCCGCGATCCGTGCCTGCTGGTCGAAGCGGTCGGCGGCTGACAGCAGGGCCAGCATCATCGGATGGCGCCTGCCGTCCGTGCTGAGGGAGCGCAGGAGCTGCCCGCCCGGCCCGTCGCTGGGCTCCCGGTGCCTGCTCACGCTGATCCCGCGCCGGGGCCAGGGCAGCGGCGAGCGCCGCCGTCAGGGTGGTCTTGCCGCTGCCGTCGACTCCCTCGATAGCCACCAGCAGCGGGCAGGGAGGGTTCTCCGGCCAGGGGTCAGCGGCCACGGGTTTCCTCCCACAGCAGGGTGTGCAGCCGGGGAGTCAGGTTCCAGCCGCGGGCCAGCACCGGGTCGGCGATCTCGCGCATACGGCTCAGGACCTGCTCGCTGGTGGTGCCCTCCGGCATCACCCAGACCGGCTCCAGGCCGTAGCGCTGCTGAAGCCCGGCGATCTCCTCCAGGTCAGCCGGGGCGGTGACGACGAACTTCCAGACCGCCTTCCGGCTGGACGCGAGCGCCTCGATCGCAGCGGGCCGCAGCCGGGTGCGGGCGGGCATCCCGCTGTTGGCTAGCTTCAGCGACACGTTGAACTGGCGGCAGGCACCCGTGATCCCGCTGCCGGGCAGGACCGCCCCGTTGGTCTCGATCTCCGTCCGCCGCCCGGTGGCCCGGCACATGTCGGCCAGCCAGACCAGCCGGCCCTGCTGGAGCAGCGGCTCCCCGCCCGTGATCACCACCAGCCCCGCCTCGATGCCCTTGACCGCCTGCCATACCTGCGCAGGGGTCATCCGCCGCGACTGGGCCCGCAGGTCATACCGGGCGCGGTCCCACGTGTACGGCGTGTCGCACCATGAGCAGCGCAGCTGGCAGCGCGACAGCCGCACGAACGCGGCCAGGCGCCCCGCTGACGGGCCTTCACCCTGGAAGGTGGGGCCGAAGATCTCGGCCACCAGCAGGCTGCCTTCCGCTCCCGCCGCCCTGTCCGCCTGGTCCGGCGGGCCGGCGTGCGCCGGCAGGCCGGTCACGTCATCCCCGGATCTGCCGCCTGCGGGCTGCCCGGCTCGTACTGCGCCCAGGTGGCCGGAGACTCGGACACCCGCACGGCGGTGACCAGGTGTCCGTGTTCCAGGTTGTCGCGGCACCAGAGGTACAGGTGGCGGGCGATCTGCTCGCACGAGGGCTGCACCGGCAGCACGGCGTTAAGGTCGCGGTGATCGAGCTCGGAGTCGATGTAGTGCCGCAGCGGGTCGAGGTCACCGTAGTCGGCAACGAAGCCCGCGCTGTCGAGCTGGCCGCCGGCCAGCATGATCTCGACGCAGTAGCTGTGGCCGTGAACGCGGGCGCACTTATGCCCGTCCGGGAGGCCGTCCAGGTGGTGGGCGGCGGCGAAGGAAAACCGCTTGCCGATAGTGAACGTCATGGCCGGCCGCCCGCGCCACGGGAACGGCCTGGGCCGGCTGCCGCGCCGAGATGCTTCTCGGCGATGTCCGCCACCGCTGTGCCGGCCTCCTGCGCGCTGAGGGACGAGGCGTCTACCCGCGTCCACCCGCCCGTGCCGGAGAAAGACTCCAGAACCCCGGCCAGGCGCCGCTGGTAGCTAGTGAACGCCGCCGCAGACAACTCCACAGTGCCTTCCCGGTTGCCGGTCTCGCTGCCGGTGAAGGAGGTCCTGCGCGCGGCGGCGGCAGCCGGGTCCGCGTGGAGGTAGACGACGACCCGGGGTCGCAGGATGGCATGGAACAGGTTCCACGCGGCGTCGAAGCTGACCCGTCCCGGCGGGCGCAGTGCCAGCTTGGCCAGGAACTTGTAGCCCCACGTGTCCGCGAGAACGATGGCTCCCCCCGCGACGGCGGGGGCCACGGCGCAGCGCGCGGATGCCGCGTACCACGCGGCTTGCAGGCAGACCCAGTGCTCATCCCCGAGATCCAGGTAAGGGGCGTCCGGGGGCTCCCCCCAGATCAGGTCCCGCAGCGCGCCCATGTGCCCGCCCGCGTAAGTCGACGGCCAGGACACCTCATCCCGGGCGATCGCCACCGCGCGCCGCCCGCGTCGGCGCAGCACCTCCGCCGCGACCCGCACGGCAGTGGTCTTTCCCGCGCCATCGATGCCCTCGACGGCCAGGAACAGTCCTTCCCCCGCGGATGCCGGATCGCCCGGTCTCTCAGCGCCGCCGGGCTCGTCCCAGCGGCGAGGCACCGCCGGCACGCCACCTGAGCCCAGCTCCGGCGCTGCTGTCCCTCCCGCCCCGCCCGCCGGCGACGTCCGGGGAAGCGGTGCCAGGCAGCCCCGGTCTGCGCGGGTGCCCGCAGTCGCCGCGGGGAAGGTTGACGATCTTTCCATCGGGGAACCCCTCCTGGTATCGCAAAGGTCCGCAGCTCTCATTCGACGCGAGGGCATCCCTACCGGGAAGACACGTCATGCGCACACCGGGAAAGTGCGCATCAGGAATGTCAGGAGAGCCGGCATGGCACAGGCATTACGCCCCTTGCAGCCGTTCACCCATGCCGACGCCTTCATCGGGGCGCGAGTCCGGGCGCACCGGATCGCGAGCGGCATGTCCCAGGCGGCGCTGGGTGCCCGCATCCGGGTGAGCGCATCAGCCATTCACATGATCGAAACGGGCGAGCGGCCGCTGCACCCAGACGACGCGGCCCAGCTGGACGGCGCATTCGGCAGCCAAGGCGAACTGGCCGCGCTCGCCATGGCCAAGGTCCGTGGGCTACTGTTGACGCAGGAGGAACGCTCTATGGATGCTAGCCGCCGCGCGTTCCTGCACGGCCTCGCCGGACTGCCCGCCATCGCCGCAGCCGATCGCGTCGGGCGCGGCATGCAGGCCATGTTCACGGGCGGCCTGCCGCCCGCAGGCGTCGATGCCTGGAACGAGACTGCGGCATCCTATGCCAGCCGCTACATGGTGACCGCCCCGGATCAGCTTCTGGGCGACATGCTGCCAGACCTGGTGGCCATCCACCGCCTGACGGCAGCGCATCCTTACCAGCGCGATCTCGCTGCCGTGGCCGCCCGGCTCGCCGGGCTCACGAGCGCCCTGCTGACCGACCTGGGAGAAGTCGCCAAGGCCCGGCACTGGCTCACGGTGCTCGACGGCTACTCCGCTGCGGCGGGCGACGCCCGCATACGGGCCTGGGGCCACGGGGCGCTGGCCGTGCTCGACACGTACTACGCGACCCCGGCGCAGGTGATCGCGGACACAAGCCGCGCCATTCCCGCCGCCGGGTCCGCGTGCGCCGGGTCGGTCATGCTGTACGGCCTGCGTGCCCGCGCGCTTGCCGCCTGCGGCGATACCGGCGGAGCGGCCCAGGCGCTCGACGTTGCGGTCGCCATCCACGGCCGCCTCGCGCCAGACGAGGCCGACGATTACATGTGGGGCTTCCCTGAACGGCAGCTGCGGTGGTACGAGTCACGGACCTTCACCCTTACCGGTGACCTTGACCGCGCCCGCGAAGCGCGGGAAGAGGCGCTGCGGCTGTACCCGGCAGCCGATCAGGTAGACCGGGTGCTGCTGCACCTCGACGGCGCCGCCTGCGCGCTCAGCGCGGGCGATCCCGACCAGGCAGCGGCAAGCGCTGTCGAGGTCCTGGCCGCCGTTCCCCCGCAGCGTCGTACCGCCGTCCTGGAACGCAGAACGGACGAACTGGCTGCCGCGCTCGCGCCCCACCGGGACCTCGCGCCCGTGCGGGACTTCAACGAGTTCCGCGCCGCCTGGGCAACGTGACAGCTGCCCAGCACGGCGTCGGCAACTTCGCCCGCTAGCAGCCTCCAGTCCGCCGCTACGGCATCGGCTGCTACAGTCGCTCCGTCTGGGCCGGCGCCGGGCCGCCGCGGCTGCTCGACGCCAAGAGCACTGCCCAGGGCCGCGCCGTCGGCCAGGACGCCGGGACCGCCCAGGAGCCCGCGCCCGCCTGGGTCACCGAGCGGCTGGACGGGGGCAGCGAGGGCGACCTGATGCACGTCCGCCGCCGCGTCACCACCATCGACCGGGTCATCAACCAGTCAGCCGACAGCTACTTCGCCGCCTCGACCGGCGAGCGTAACCCCGACCTGCTCACCGGGCGGGGCGCGGGCGGCCACATCGCCCGCATCAACGCCGTGTCCCGGTCACCGAGATCCAGGAGGAGATCACCGCCCGGATGCCCGCCGGCCCCGAGTCCGCCCGGCTGGACATCCCCGAGGGCACCCCGGTCTTCGACGCCATCCGGACCTACCACACGGCCGAGGGCGCACTCGACGTTGCCCGGTTCATCATCCGCGCCGACATGGCCGCCTTCGGCTACCGCTTCCCCGTACCCAACTAGCCCGGCAGCCGGTCGAACGATGCCGGGCCGGGTGCCGGGCGTTCTTTCCGGCGGGTAATGCGGCCGGTTACAGGCGTTCCAGGGCCGCCTTGACTCTCGCCAGGATCTCCAGGTCAACGACCACCGGCGTCCGCATCCCCGCAGCCGGGGACGACGCCCGGCGGGGCCGGGCCGGCAGCGCTGGGGCTGGTGCCCCGCCCGCCGGGCCAGTGTCTGCGGGACCGGGACCGGGACCTGGGCCGTACCCTCGTCCCGAGATCACGGCCCAGGTGACCTTGGCATGCTCCGGGTCGTGGAGCGGGTACCAGCCGCACCGCTCGCTGAGCTGCTCGACGATCAGCAGGCCGCGCCCGCTTTCATCGCCTGCGCCAGGCTGCACCGCCAGCGGGACGCCAGGGTGGCTGTCGCGGACGAGGATCGCCAGCTCGCCCTTGTCGAGCGTGAGGACCAGCCTGATGGCGGCAAGGTCCAGGCCGGCGCAGGCTTTCACGGAATTGGTCACCAGCTCGCTGGCCAGCAGCTCGGCACTGTCGGCCAGCTCGGCCGCGCCCCACTCCCACAAGATCTCGCGAGTCCAGGCGCGGGCGCATCCCGGCGCGGTGAGGACCGCGCCCAGGTCCAGGACCGCGTAAGGCAGCCGGTACGGCACGTGGGCGGTCGGCCCCGGGCAGGATCGCCGGGCCGGCACCGGGCCGGGTGGTCCGTGGCAGGGTCGCGGCGGGCCTGTCATGGTTGCGGTTCTTGGGGGCACGGGTCCTCCCGGGGGTGCGCTGCCGATGGTGCCCCGGGCCGCGTGGCGGTCCGCCCGGCCCGGGGCCGCTTGTGGTGGCCGGCGAGGTTCAGCCCGGCCAGGACCAGGGCGGCCTCGATCTCCGAGATGCGGCGGGGCCCGAGGCCGCGGATCTTGCGGAGCTGCCGGCTGGCGCACAGGTCAACCACGTCGCCGACCGTGCGCGGCTCGGCGAACGGCGCGTCGTAGGCGCGCGTCAGGGGGTTGAAGCAATGAAACGACAAGACAGTGAGCAGGCACTCGACCGGGCACTGCGGGGTCACCGGCCCGTGGTGGGGCACCCTGCCGGTACGGGCCGTCATCAGCTGCTCCTCAGCCATGGCCTGCCCGTCCAGCCCCGGCCGGGCGCAGGATCGCCATCGCCCGCGTGACCGCCTCTACCACCAGGCCGGCGATGCTGGCCGGGTCGGCGGCCTGGCCGCACCGGCCAGGCGCGGAAACGAGGGCGGCGGCCTCGGACAGGTAGTCGCGCGTCCAGGTCAGGCCGCCGTCGTCGGCCACGCAGACCTGCCCGCCGCCGTCGCCTCGCCCGGGAACCGTCACGATGATCTCGGCGAAGACGTCGAAGGCGGTCTCGTCTGTGTAAACCGCCAGCTCCACGTCCAGGCCCCGGGCCTTCAGCTCCAGGCCGACGATGCCCTTGAACGTGACGTTCTCCCGCTGGTGACCCGACCCCACGCGCGGCTGCCGCCCGCTGCGGCCGGTCAGCAGGACGGTGGCCAGGTCTGCGGTCAGGCCGGGGTCGGCGTCGTCCGCGGACCAGGGCCAGTACTCCCACTCGGCGCTGCCGCCCTCGCCGACCGCCAGGGTGCAGCGCGCCCCCGGCCAGGCGATGTCCAGGCGGCAGCCGTCCGCGTCGGCGGGCGGGCGGACGTCGAGGCCGGCGACGGCCAGGCCGTCGGCGACCAGGCGCAGCAGCTCGCCCGGCGCGGTGCGGCCGGCAAGGCAGGCGGTCGTCACGTCAAGTCGTCCTTCCGGTGGTCACGGCCGCCGAGGACAGCCAGGTGGGCGAGCAGGGCAGCCGTCATCTGGCCAGGGTCGGCGGGCTGCTCTTCTGGGGGCTGGTAGTGCCATTCGACTTCGATGCCGCCCCAGGCCGCGGTCGCCGTCTCGCCGGCGAGCTGGACCTGGGAGTGGCCGGGGGCCGGCAGGCGGGCGATGACCTTGGCGGCCTGCACCGGGGTGCAGCCGGTGTAGTGGCAGGCCGCCGAGCCGTCGTTCTCGGCGCTGACCTCCACGTCGGGCCGGCCGGGCAGCCCCGTCACCTTGAAAACGGCCGGGTCACGGCCGGGCGGGAAGCTCACCTCGTAGCCGTGCTGCGCCAGCCGGGCGGCCAGCGCCCGCGCCGCCGCGCCTGTCGCTGCGCCGGGAAGCGTCATTGCCTGCTGGTCAGCCATAGCCGGCGCCTCCTGCCGGGAGGGCCGCCGGGGCGGGCAGCAGGTCGCTGAGGGCGCGGGGCTGGCCGAGGATCACCGGGAGCAGGGCCACGCGCGGCGCCTTCAGCGCGTCCGCGAACTGCAGGAGCTGGCGGATGTCGTAGATGCCCTGCCGCCGGCCGGCTTCCCAGTACCAGATCACGCTCTCCGACAGGCCGGCCCGCTCGCCCAGCTCCCGCCGCGTCACCCCTGCCGCGGAGCGGTAGATGACCAGGACGGCCTGGAAGTCCAGCCGGGCCAGCGCCTCCCGCATCGGCCCGGTGTCCCACACCCACGCGGCCAGGTCATCGCGGGCATCGGGATCAGCGAGGTGCTGCCGGTCGAACAGCGCCCGCTCGCACGGGGTGCAGAAATCGCCCTGGTTGTAGCTCGACAGGAGCGTCTTGCGGCAGGAACCGCACACCCGCGTCACCCGCCTGGCCCGGCTCACCCGGCTTCACCTCCGCCCGCCTGCGGCGACCCGCCCCGGACCAGCGCAAGCCGGCCAGGCGCTGCCACTGCGACGCCGCCGCCCTCCGCCAGGCCGGCAGCTTCGGCGGGGCCGGATATCTCGATCACCAGACGGCCGGGGACGAACGGCAGCGACAGGGACAGGCCGTGCGCGTCCGCGTAGGCGGCGTGGCCGCGAGATTCCGTTTCCTTCCGCGCCGGCGGTTCGGCCGGTGCTGCCAGCGGCTGCTGCCGGCGGATCAGCGCCAGCCGGTCCTTGGGGGCAAGGTTCTCGTGGTCGGCAAGGTCAAGCAGGCACAGCGCGTCAGTGTCGTACAGGAGGGCTAGCGTCAGCAGCACGTACACCGATGGCTTGCGCTCGCTGTCGGGCCACTGCTCGTACTCGCACAGGTGCGCGCCGGTCATGCCCGCGCGGGCGTGCGGGTCGGTGCCCTGCCGCGCAGCCAGGGCGTTGAACCGCTCGGCGGCGTTGTTCAGCGTCCAACCCCACGCCAGCCGGTAGGACTGGCGCGGGCGCACCCGGTGCCGGCGCGCTATCTCGGCGGCGATCTCGTCGTACCCGAAGCCAAGGCCGCGCATCCGATCGCGCAGGTCGTCCAGTTCGGCCTTGAACCCCTTGCGTCCGGCCGCTGCCGACACACCCGGTATCGCCGCGCCGAGATCAGGAACCGCACCCGATACGGCTGCCTGCGCCCGGGTCGCTGCCGTGCCCATTATCACCCCTCCTGCTCATGCTGCGGGTCGGACCGACTGCGGACAGGCTTGGTCACGTAGTCGCTGACGATCTGGTTACGCAGGTCTTCGGCGCTGCCCGCGTCCATCCACCCGCCAAGCCCGTCGAGGCGGCGCGCGCGCCAGCCGTGATCAGCGCCGGGCATCTCGATTTCGTATGCCTCGCCCCAGTCCCAAACAAGCGCTTCTAGCTTCATCTGGTCGGCAGCGGCGCTGCCGCTTTCGGCGTCCGGGGGTTCCGCCTCGTTCATGAAATCCCTTTCCGGTATAAACCGGGAAGCTCCGTGCCCTTGAACGCGACGGTATGACCTGGCATTTAGCTGCGGCAATGTCCCTTTCAGCGGCCGGGGCGCGAAAGGACCAGTAGCCGTCAGCCGCGCTATCCCGCTTTCTTTCGGGGCGATGCCGCTGGCGGTCGTCACGGCGGATCCTGGGGGGCCGCTGCGGCGGCGCGGCGGGCGTGGTCTTCGCGGATCATCGCGCGCAGCAGGCGCGGGCTGGCCGCTTCGAGCAGCGCTTGCCGGTCGGCGTGCGGAACGGCCTTGAACGGCAGTTCGTCGTCTTCGTCGTCGCTGCGGGTGATGTCATACGCGGCCGACCAGTCGGCCAGCAGGCATTCCCACTGGTCGCGTTCCTCAACGGTCATTCTCACGGGGTGGTCCTTCGCTCGCGGCCTTGGCGTCCCAGGCAATGGAGACGGGCTTCCCTGGGACGCAATGACAAGCGTGCGTTGCGCGGCGTACCGTTGGCACTAGGCCAATGGGAACTGTGTGCGCGCAGCTACCCAGTGTCAGAATCCCTCTCCCGCTGTCAGGATCGCTTCCCCGGTGTCAGGAGCTGTCAGCATGTCCGCCGCGCAAGACAACCCAGAGGGCCGGAAGGTGGAGCCCGACCGGAAGCTGTTCGCTGACGAGCTGAGGGCGATGCGCAAGCAGCGGGGCTGGTCCCAGGAAGAAACCGCTGCGCGGATCAAGTTCAGCAGCGCGACCATCGCCAACATCGAGTCGATGCGCCGCGCCCCGACCCGTGATCAGGCACTGCTGCTGGATGAGGCGTTCGAGACTTCCGGCACGTTCGGGCGGCTGGAGGCCCGGCTGCGCGGGGTGCCGTTCTCGGCGGGGTTCCGCCCGTTCTACCCCTACGAGGCTGAGGCGCGGGTGCTGCGGTGGTTCGAGCACACGCTAGTTCCCGGCCTGTTCCAGACGGAGGGCTATGCCCGTGTTCTGTCGGAGGCGTATCACGAGGCCACCGAGGAGGATGTCAGGGACCGGGTAGAGGGGCGGATGGCGCGTCAGTCGGTCCTTTTCCGCAAGGACCCGGCACCGCCGCGCGTGTGGGCGGTGCTCGATGAGCAGGTGCTCTACCGGGAGGTCGGCGGGCCGGGCGTCATGCTCGCGCAGATGGAGCGCCTGGCGGAACTGGCACGCATGCCGAGGATCACGATTCAGGTGGTCCCGGCGAGCCTGCCGCATCCGGGGCTGCTGGGGGCTTTTGTGGTTGCGGAGACTGACCAGCCCCCGGCTATCGTGTACTTGGAGACGGCATCGGAGGGACAGACGGTCGAAGACCCGGACATGGCCGAGTCGATGACGCTAAGGTTCGATGCGCTCCGGACGGAGGCGCTAACCGGCAGCGCCTCCCTGAAACTCATCGAGGAAGCGGCACAGCGATGGAAGGAACAAACCAGCACGTGACCACGTGGCGTAAGGCGAGCTACAGCGGTGGTAACGGCGGTGCCTGCGTCGAGGTCGGCGCGGCTGGCCCGGCAATCATGGTGCGCGACACCACGGACCGGGCGGGCGCGGTGCTCGCGTTCGGCCCCGACGCCTGGCGGCGGTTCGCTGCCAGGGTCAAGGGTCCAGACAAGGGCTAAGCACGTGAGCGCCGTAAGCCCCGACCGCTAGATTGGGGTTGGGGCTACCGGTGCCTACGGTGAAGGCTGCCGCTTTTGAGGGTGGCCTTTTTGGTTTCCGCTGCTTACGCTCCGCTTCATACCGTGCCCGGCAGCGTGAGAACAGGGTTGCTTTTGTTAGAGGGGCAGGCGTATCGCGCCGGCCAGTTCTCGCATGTCCGGGGTGAGGGTGCGGCGGCGCTGCACGATGCGGCCGAGGATGTCGCGGGCCATACGCTGTTCGGCAAGCCAGGGGGCTGCCTCCCGGCTGAGTTGCCTGAGCACGCCGACCGCTTCGTCGTACCGGCGAAGCTCGGCGTTGGCGGCCGACACGTCCAGCAGGTGACGGTTGCGGTTGTCGCTCGTCGGCCGAAGCCTGGCCGGCACGCGGGTGGCCAGTTTCAGCGCGACATCGGGCCGGCCGTCCACCAGCGCGTTCTCTGTCCGCTTCATGGCGACGGTGGCCGGCCCGAACGTGGTCCAGTACATGCGGTACCCGCCGCGCTCGCTTCCGGCGGCGACCGCTGCGGCCTCCGCCAGCCGCATCATGTCGGCGGCCTCGTCGGGGCGGTTGTCGCGGATCGCGGCGGCCGACCCGCGCAGCAGCAGCCACCCCCACGCGGATATCTCGGGGTTGGTCGCCACCGACAGGCGCGGCTCTACCCGGTCGGCCCACCGTGCGGCCAGCGTGCGGACCTCGCTGAACTGCCCCTCTACCAGCAGCAGCCAGCACTGGGTGATGACGGTGGATGCCGCGTCCAGGTCGCTGCCGGTGGCTTCGGCGTCGGTCATGGACTGGGCGAGGGCCACGCGGGCGGCGTCGTGGTTGCGGGTCTGGGTCATCACCGACCCGGCTAGCTGCATCACGCGGGAGCGCAGCAGCGGCGAGGCGTCGCGGGCATCGCGCAGCAGCAGCGGCAGTACCCGCGCCAGCCGCTCGTACTCGTTGTCGTGGTACAGCTTCACGGCCGACAGCAGCGCGTCGGCCGTGCCGCGCTCCGTGACCGGCTCCGCCATGCCGGATACCGCCGGCGACAGGAGGGCGTCTCGGGTGGGCGTCCAGATGCCCCCCGGTGACGGCTCCGGCTCCTGCTGCGGTACCGGGTCGGCTATCGCCAGGGTGGTTACCCCCAGCGCCGTCGCAAGCCGGTGCGCGGTCTCCAGCCGGAGCTGGCCTAGCGTGCCCTGCTCGATCTTCTTAACCGCCGAAAGCGACAGCCCGGCCACGTCGGCCAGCTCGCGCTGGGTCATCCCGCGCCTCTTGCGCGCTTCCCTGACCCTATCTCCGGGACTAGCATCCATCGGAAGACCTCGCGTTATCTGGCGACCTCAGCAGTCCCAGAGTACGCGGGGTCTTCGCCTTGCCAGGGGCAGCTTTGGCGATCCCGCATCCCCGGGACGGCAGACCCTGCCGGGGACGGCCGGGTGGCCGCCACCCTCGAGCGGGCGTTGCCCCCTGATCGGGGCGTCTTTTGCCTGGCCGGATAGACACGGCGACATGCCCGAGGAAGCCGAATTCCGGACCCGCCCGTGCGCGTGCGGCTGCGGCGATATCTCCGACCGGGACTTCGCCCCCCGGCCACGAGGTCCGGGCCATCCAGGCCCGCATCCGCGACCACTTCGGCGGATCGCCCCTGGTACCGATCCAGTGGATCGACGCCAACCACCCGCACCGGCCAGATAGCGCCGCAGGCGAACCAGACGGACCCGCTCGCAAACCGGCGCGGGTCCGTCAGGTCAACCACAGGGCATCCGAGTCCACCAGAGGTACACGCCAGGTCCATCCGGCTCAGCCCAGCGCCAGTACTGGCGGAGAGCACTGAAGCAGTCGCAAAAATGCATTAGATGCCCGCCCCCGGGACGCCGTACGCTCAATCGACAGTAGGTACGATGCGGAGGTTCGCATGCCGGTCGATCCGCAGGAGATGAAGCGGCTCGCGCTCATCCGGTTCCTCTACGCAGAAGGGCTGGAGCAGGTCGCGCGGCCCGCGCCCCTGTCCTCGCGGGCGCTTCTGTCATTCCACGACGCAGTTGAGATGTTCCTGCTCCTTGCTGCCGAGCACCTCAACGTGAACCTGACGAGGGGCGTCACCTTCGACGGCTACTTTGGCGAGATCCAGGCGTCCGCCGGCGTGCAGCTGCCGATCAGGCCGGCGATGCGCCGCATGAACAACAGCCGCGTCAACTTCAAGCACCACGGCAGCATCCCGTCCGACGCCGACCTGCAGCAGTACCGCGCGGACGTCACAACGTTCCTGACGGACGCCACGCAGCTGGTGTTCCAAGCCGACTTCTCCGGTGTCGACATGGCCGACCTGGTGACGCAGCCTGAAGTGGCCGGGTTCCTCCGTCAGGCACAGGCCCACGCCGGGCAGGGCGACTACACCGAAGCGCTCGCGCTGCTGTGGGAGGCATTCGATCTCCTGGTTGACGACTACGCGTCCCGTAAGCGCACCGCGGACGGCACTTCAGTATTCACCTGGTGGCCGCCGTCCACGGCTCCCCGCCATTACCCGCCGATCAGCACCGGGGAAGAGCAGCTATCTCGACGGGTCGAGGACGTCTTCATCGCCCTCGGCGACTTCCAGCAGGCCATGCGAGTTATGGCCATGGGTCTCGACTACCGGCGGTACGTGCGGTTCCAGATGATCGTGCCGGCCATCGGGGTGAACATGAACTACGAGCGGACCGTGCACCCGGTTTCCGGGCTTCCGCTCGGGGATGACGAGTACCAGATGGGCAGGCAGTTCGTCATCGAGACTGCGCTGCATCTGGCGGCGCTGGACTTCGACCTGAACCTGGCCAGCATCGAAGAGGACAACCGGTTGCGCCAGTTGAGGTACTCGTACGAGAATCCGGACGGCTAGCCTGGGGCGCGCCGACCGGATCACGCCCGGATATCCTCCCCACCAGGCACTACCTACCCCGGGCCGCCAAACCGCGTGTTGCTTTTAATGCAACTAAGCCCGGAGCGTGGGTGGGCCGCCGGGCGAGGTGCCAGCCTGAGTGGCTGGTCCTTTTCCCAGCGGCCTCCCCCCGAACCGGACGTGCGACTTTCATCGCATCCGGCTCTCTGGTGATTCCGTGGCCCGCAGTTACCTTTCCTTGTGGATGCCGTCGTGGCAGTCCGGGCAGACCATGAGGGTCTTCCGGCGCATTTTCGCCATGAGGGCGGCCCATGCCGGCTGTGCCTGGCCTTGCTGGCTGAGGTCGGAGAGCCTGCGGACTTGGTGTGCCTGCGTGTCCGCTGGCTGTCCGCACAGCTCGCATTCCCTGGCCAGCAGTCGCCTGACCACCTCGCGCGGGCGCGGGTGGTACGGGTAGGCCGGGTTCAGGTCGGGGATGACTGCGTTCTTCTGCCTTTTGAGCGGGATTCCGCCGAATGTGGCTACTACTGGCTTCTTGCCTGGGCCTCGGCTGGTGCTCGCCTGGATGCACTTGCGCGGCCCGTCCGGGGTGCCGATGGTGGCCTTGTATTTCCTGGCCATTTTCGACATGGACGAGCGGTGCTTGTTCGCCAGGGAGAGCAGCAGCGATGACTGCATGACCCAGTGGAGCCTGTCCAGCCTGTAAAGATCGTGGGCCAGCTTGTAGTAGTTCACGATTCCGCGGTACCTGGCGCCGTAGATGCCGACGATGGAGTAATCGCCGTAGTTGAGCATCGCAGTTAGCCTCGCGGGTTTGCCGCGTTCCAGGTATGGCGCGCAGTGGGCCTTGATCACCGTGGCGGGGACGTGCAGGCGGACGGCTCCGTTGGCCGTCCGGCGGTTTCGCCGGGGGCCGTTCTTCCGTCCCTGCCTGCGGTCGTCCTGCGTGACGGTTATCTCGTATCCGAGGAATCGCGCCGTGCCGGTTCTGGCGTGCGTGATGAGCGTTTTCTCCTGCGACAGTTCCAGGCGGAGTTCGTCCTTGAGGAACTGGGCGAGGCGCTGCTTTATCTCCTCGGCTTCCGCTTTCGGCCCTGCGAATCCGATCAGGTGGTCATCGGCTTATGCCGAACTCTGGATTATGTCGGCGTCGAGTGAGTATTACCTGGTCAAAAACGGTCCATCCTCTTGCGGGGTCGGCATAATCCTGCGGGTCTGCCGGTGGCCTGGCTTCCTGGTTCGTGTCAGTGATTCCTCCGGACAGGAAGATGATCATGGAGACGAAC
>DAHVAN010000212.1 GCA_027314595.1 Actinomycetota bacterium
GACCCGGCACCCTCAACTTCCTGACCTGCGCAAACGCCACCGCCTAGTGACACGCCCCGTCACTGGGCTTTTTGGCGTTCCCACAGCTCGCCGCCTATTTTTCGGTCACTAGGCGGACACTTATCTGCGGAACCCAGGTGAGCGAGATCCCGGCGACGGTGGCCGTGCCTGAGGTCGGGGCGATGAGCGTGCTGAGCGTGCGCACGGTGGTGGTCTTCCCGGCTCCGTTCGGGCCGAGGAAGCCGAACACTTCACCCCGTCGTACCTCGAACGAGACGTCATCGAACGCAGTGCGGGCGCCGAACCGCTTAGACAGGTGAACGACCGACAGCGCCGGGCCGGTGTGGTCACCGTCGGTCGTCGGCGCCTCCTCCCCGACGCTCACCGGTCCGTCAGCCCTCGGCGCGGCCCGGACGCTATGCGCTCGCGCGGCGCGCCCTCATGGCGGCCCAGTCGGCGTGGCGCTCCTTCGGCTGGGAAGCCCGGCCGCAGCACACTAAGCGGTGGTATCAACCTGCTCTCTCCCAGCGGCACGATCATTTGACTGACTGAGTTAGTCAATGTTGAGATTACAGTTGACGCGTGCGTGGACGCAAGCCGGCGCGGTCACTAGCCGAGGTGGCCGACGCGGCGGTACGGGTGTTTGCCGATAAGGGGTTCCGTCCCACAGGGATCTCCGACGTGTCGGCCGCGTTGGGGCTCAGCCACGGCGCGCTGTACACCTACGTGGACAGCAAGCAGGCCCTGCTGTACCTGGCGCTGCTGCGCGTGATGCGGCCAGACGCGGTGGGCGTGCTGGCGATCCCGGTGGCCGCGCCGCCGCCACAGGAGATCGTGGCGCTGCTTGAGGCATGGCTGGCGGGCCAGGCAGGCGTCCGCGCCGTCGACGCTGCCGGCTACCTAGATACCAGGCTCGCAGGCCAGGAGCTTGGCGCCGTGATCGACGCGCTGTACGGCTTCGTCGAGCGCAACCGGCAGGCTCTCCTGCTCATCGAGCGCTGCGCCCCCGAGCTGCCCGAGCTGGCGAAGTGGTACTTCGTTGAGCGGCGCCGGGCAAACCTGGAGCAGATCGGCGAGTACCTGCGGCACCGGATCCGGTCCGGCGACCTGCGGCCGGTGCCCGACGTGCCCGCCGCCGCGCGGTTCATCGTGGAGACCATCGCCTGGTTCGCCATGCACAGGCACGGCGACCCGGACTCGGCGAACCTCGATGACGATGCCTGCCGCAGTACGGTCCGGCACCTGCTGCTAGCTGCGTTCCTGCCCCCAGCCGTCGAGACTGCAGCGCACGAAGTCGGCTAGCGCCCTGGCCTCGACGAGCGCGCAAGGAGGCCAGGGAAACGGTGCTGAACCCGTGCTGACCCACGGCCACCCAGCATGCCATCTACCTGCGGAAACTGCCCGCTGGTCCACGATCACCCAGATCTACGAGGGCACCAACCAGGTGCAGCGGATGGTCATGGCCCGGCAGCTGCTCAAGGGGTGATCTTCGGGCGCTGACCTGGTATTTCTCCGGTCATTGCTGCCACGAAATGGGCCGTTCGACGATGAGTCCGGCGGCCCGTTGTCGTGTCTTGATTGTCCGGTTGATGCCGGTTGTTTCTAGTCGTTTCCGGACCCCGTGCTGAATCGGTGCTGACCCCCGGCATCACCGGGCGGGCTTAACGGCTGTACCTGTTCGCGTCTTTGACTGCCGCAGGCGTCCAGCGGTCCGGCACGTCGGCAGGGCGGTATTGAGCGAGGGGCGCTTGGTGAGACACTGGCAATGGGCACGAAGGAGGTATCGGCGTTGTCGTCAGCACCTGTCGCCGCCGCATCGAGTGCCGGGCTAGTTCGTAGGCGGAACGAGGATTCCGCCTATGCGGGTCGCTGGCTCTGCGCGGTGGCCGATGGCATGGGTGGCCACGCTGCCGGTGATGTCGCGAGCGCGACGGTGATCGAGGCCATTCGGGCTTTCGATGTGGACGCAGGTGACCCTGGACAGCTCACGACGCTCCTCGGAGCTGCGGTCCAAGAGGCGAATAGACAACTTGCCGAGAGGGTCCGGGCTGACCCCGGCCTGGGCAGCATGGGCTCGACGCTGACCGCGATGCTCTGGTCAGGCCGTCACGTCGCGGTCGCGAACGTCGGCGACTCCCGTGCCTACCTGCTGAGGGATGGGGTGCTCCGGCAGATCACCGAGGACCATGTCCTCGCCAACCTGGTGGCCAGCCCGATGCCCGCACAAACCGCCGCTTACCTGGTGCGATATCTCGATGCGCGGCCCGGCTGGTCCCCGGACCTGACCCTGCGCGCCGCGCGTCCCGGCGACCGGTACCTGATCTGCTCCGACGGGCTGAGCGGCGTGGTCGGCCCGCAAGCCATCCGTGACGCGCTGGCCGAAGTCGGCGACCTGGACCAGGCGGTTGCGGAGCTGATCCGGCTGGCGCACGAGGGCGGCGCTCCGGATAACGCCACGCTGATCGCCATCGACGTGCCCGGCGGGGCCTGGCAGGAGCTGCAGGGAACTCCGATTGTCCTTGGTGCTGCCGCCATTCTGGCGGACAGGACCTAGCTGGCGTCCTCGGGCCAGGGCCAGGCAGCGGACTCGTCGCGGTGCAGTTCGTGGACGGTCTCGACCCGGTCGCTTGGGATCACATACTCGGTGACCTCGACCGGATCGCCGTCAAGCGCGGACCGCCCGACGCGGACGATCTCCATGACCGGCATGGTGACGGGAATCTGCAACTCGGCGGCTTCGGCGGTGCTCGGCAGCCTGGCCCGGTGGTACTCCATCCACGACAGCGGCCCGTGACCTGCCTGCTCGATCCGGTACAGCCAGTCGCCAGGGCCGGCCGCCTGCCCCGCCACGCCGGGAATATCGGCGACGCGGGGGTGTACCCAGGAGTTGTTGACCTGGAATGGCGGCTCGGCCTCCGGGCCGGTGACGCGGTGCCTGAGCAGGATCTCGCTGCCCGCAGGCACTTTCAGCAGCCGGGCGATGCGCGGATCGTCGAGCCGTTCCGACTTCGCGATGGGCGCGATGTGATGCCGCCAGACCTCCTGACCTGACGCCGAAGGGAAGCTGTAGCCGGGGCCGTCGGTGGCGACGTTACGCTTGACCAGGTTGCCACGCATCCGGTGCGGCCGCGCCATCCCGTGCCGGACGATCGTCCCGCGCCTAGGCACCGCCCAGACCAGGCCCTCAGGTTCGAGCACCTCGCTGATGGCCCGTGAGACCGTGTTCTTGTCCGCGCCGTACTCAGCGGCCAGGGCGTCCAGCACGGGCAGCGTGCTGCCCGGCGCCCATTCACCGTCGAGGATGCGGGCGCGCAGTAGTGCGGCGATCTCCGTGAAGCGCGAGTTTCTGCGAGGCACGCGAGACGTTCCCCTCAACTGACAGACGGCAGCCGGCCTGATCACCGGCCCATTGTCCTAAGACAATACCCTCGTTCGCCGGGGCGCCCGTGAAGCCTGTCCGTACGGGGCGCGATCCCGGTCGCCCTGCCCCGCGACGTGAACTCCTCGTGCTTATTCTCCTAAGAGATTGACAGCCCGAAGGGCATCGCGTCATTATCTTAGGAAAATAAGGATGGTTGGCGCAGCGTCATGTTCGTCGGCGTGCCAGGCTGGAGGGAGCAAAGCTGATGGACTGCCGAAATCCCGTGGCTGGCGTCTACGAGTCCCGGCGCCGCTCCCTTGGTGACGCCGGCACCGCCCCGATGACGATGGCAGCTCCAAGGGCGTATCGCCGGAACTCACTGGTCCTCGGGGCACTCCCCACTGCGGTGCCCTGCGCCCGCCTCCACATGCGGCAGGTGCTCTGGGAATGGGCGGCCCCCGTTGATATCGCTGCGGCCGAACTGCTCGTCTCCGAGCTTGTTACCAACGGCGTGCAAGCGGCCGGAGTTATCGGCGGGAAACCGCCGGTCGGCCTACGCCTGTCGGCACGCAATGGAGTTGTCCTGATCGAGGTCTGGGACGGTAATCCAAAGCCGCCCAAGCCGGCAGAGCTCGAAGATGGCATCCCCCCACTGGACCGGGAGGGCGGCCGGGGCCTGTTCCTCGTGGAAACGCTGAGCGAGCGATGGGGCTGGTACCCGACGCGGAATCCCGAAGGCAAGGTCACCTGGTGCGAACTGGCGGATGAGCTATGACCGGCATCGGTAAGCCGGGGTCCAAGTGGCTACCCGTCCGGATCGATGACTTCGAGGCATGGCAGGTGCGCCTGCTGGAAGAGGCGGCGCAGCTTCTGGGCGTTGTCCTTGAGCCTGTCGGCCGCGTCCACCGGCCGTACTCGGTCGGATCGCCGGTCGTCTTCCGCGGCGAGCGCGCGTGGCTTCGGGTGGGCACGTTCCTTGAGCACGAGATGAACCCGAACGCGTGGCGAGGCACCGCAGACGCTGCGGCGATCCACGGGGTTAGTAAGCCAGCGCTGCTGCACCGGATCGAGTGGCACACCCGCGAACCGGTCTCAGTACCAGTTAGCGCCGAGATTCTTACCCTGGTCACCGAGCCGCCTGCCTCGGGCGAACGGTACCTTCGGACCGCCCCGGACCTGCCTGCTGACTGGTTCCGTGACCTGGCCGTCTCTCTCGCGGCGCTGCGGGCGTACCCGACCGATCGCCGGTTCCCCGTTCACGAGGCCGAGAAATACGGCTACCTGATGTCCGCGACGTACGGCGACGCCCTCCCGGCCCGCCTAGTCCCGGTCTTCGGAACCGAGCACACCGACCTCACCTGGGCGAACATCACGGCCTCACGGTTTTGCATCCTCGACATGGAGCACTGGGGCGTCGCGGTCACCGGCTACGGAGCCGCCTACCTCTACCTCACGGCGCTAACCGTCCCGGCAGTAGCCAACCGGGTCTACGGTGCGCTGGCCGACGTGCTCGACACCCCGAGCGGGCACTACGCCCAACTCGTTGCCGCCGCCATCATCCTCCGGAACCTCACCCGTCTTCCCGACCCGGATGGCCTCGCGGCGATGGTGCACCGCCGCGTGCGCGCACTGCTCACCCGACCCACGCCCATTGCCTGAGGAGTTACCTCTCATGCCCCACCAGCTCATCGCCAGCCCCTACCCCGACGGTCATATCGTCGTCAGCCCCGGCCGCGACGGCGGTATCCGGATCGGGGCCGCCAGATACGCCGAGCTACGCGACATGCCTGCCGCCGCCCCCGTCTCCCCGTGGCTTGCCGCCCCGGCCCGCGCCGCCTGGAACCTGGACCTGACGGGGCGGACGATCGGCGAGGCAGTCATCGTCCGGCCAGAGACCGCCTACGGGTACGCCCGCGCCAGCTACGAGCTCAACCTAGGCTGCAACTACGACTGTGAGCACTGCTACCTGGGCGAGAAGCAGTTCGCGGGCCTGGACTGGCCCGGCCGGGAACGCCTGCTGCAAGTGATGGCCGATGCCGGGGTGCTGTGGCTGCAGCTCACCGGGGGCGAGCCGCTCATCGACCCGCTGTTCCCCCAAACCCATGCCCGCGCGTGGGACATGGGCATGATGATCCAGATCTCCTCCAACGGCTCCCGCCTCGACCAGGCGCGCACCCTGGAACTCCTCACGGCCCGGCGGCCGTACCGGCTGACGCTCAGCATCTACGGGGCCACCGAGGAGTCCTACGACGGGATGACCCGCCGACGCGGATCATTCAAGCGGTTCATGCGCGGCTTGGACGCCGCGCACGAGGCCGGGCTGCCGATGCAGATCAACATCGTCGTGTCCCGCTGGAACGCGCACGAGGTCGCCCAGATGAAGGCCATCGCCGACCGCTACGGCGCCCAGTCGTTCGAGTTCACCAACATCAGCCCCACCATCCACGGCACCGGCGAAGTCCTGCCCAGCCAGTCCTGGGAGATGCTCCGCGCCAAGCGGCCGTACACCGGCTGCAATGCCGGCATCACCCACTTCCACGCCGACCCCCACGGCAAGGCATCCATCTGCAAGGTCGGCCGCGACCCCCAGGTCGACCTGATCGCTGAGGGCGCCGACGGCCTGCGCCGGCTCGCCGCCGTCGCCGACTCGCTGGTCACCCGGCACGGCGGATGCTCCGGCTGCACCCTCCATAAGACCTGCGGGACCTGCATGCCGCTGGCGACCCTCTATCGCCAGGCCCAGGCCCCACTCGAGACCTACTGCCAGCATGGAGGGAGGTGAAACGCCCATGACCGCAGTTGCCGTTGAACTGCTCACCCGGCCGCCCGCGACAGACTCCGGGCCCGAGGCTGACACGACGCCAGCGCTCGGCCCGGACGACGTCGAGTACGTCGCGGACACCGATAGGCTCCTGACGATGTGCTCGTGCAGCGCGAGCGACTCCCAGCCCTACTAGCGCCCAGCGCACGAACGGGGACCCGGCATCGTGCCGGGTCCCCTCCATCGTGACGTGAGGAGCACCGTGGACCAGCACATCGCTTGGGACGACCTGCCTAGCTCGCTCAAGAATGCGATCGAGGCCCGTACCGGCCGCATCACCAGCGTGCGCGTCGCCACCGCCGGGCAGAACTCGCCGCTGGCCGCGATCATCGACACGGTTGACGGCAAGGTCTTCGCCAAGGGCATGCCTTCTAGCCATCGCCGGGTCATCACCCAGGCCCGTGAGGCCGCTATCGCCCCGTTCGTCAGCGACATCTCCCCGGCCCTGCTGTGGCACTTCGACGAGGCCGGATGGAACGTACTGGGCTACGAATACGCGCCCGGCCGCCACGCCGACTACACCCCAGGCTCGCCCGACCTTGACCGGCTGGTGCAGCTTATGGGCGCGTTGAGCGAGATCAAGGTCCCGGATGCCCCCCGGCCGCTCAAGCGGGCCGAGGACCGCTGGAAGCCATACGTTGACGATCCGGCGTCGGCGTCGGTCTTCGCCGGCCCGGTGCTCACGCACTCGGACTGGACCCCAGACAACGTGCTGGTCGCAGAGGACCGAGCCTGGCTGATCGACTGGGCCTGGCCCACCCTCGGCGCCGCCTGGACCGACCCGGCCTGCTGGATACTGCGCCTCATGGCCTCCGGCGGCCACACCGCGCATCAGGCCGAACGGCAAGCCTGCCGCCTCCCCGCGTTCCGGGCCGCCGACCCGGCGCACATCGACCTGTTCGCCTATGCCAACGTCCGGCTGTGGGACGAGATCGCGCAGTCGAGCACGAGCGACTGGACAGCCAAGATGGCACAAGCCGCCAAATCATGGGCTGCCTATCGCCAGACTCACTAGGCCCATCAGGCGACGCACCCCGGCCATTGCACCGGCCCGACTGCCGACGAGCAGACCCACAGGTGGTTACGGCTGATGCATGCCGAGCGGTCAGGTAGATCCACCCTGAGGCCTGGATCCACCGGTGAAATCCCCGAGTTTGCCGGTGTTTTAATGAAAAAGTGCCCTCTGAACTGGGATGATGGGAGTATTCGACGCTTCCAGCAGCCAGTTCGAGAGGACACCTTGTAAGTGCGATTGTCTCACAGCCTTGATAAAACGCGTGCGGTGTTCGATGACCCGAACCTGCTCACGCACGCCGGCCTGGCCCCGCTGATGGCCCTCGCCGGGGCGGCCGGCCTGCCGGGCCTGCTGTCGGGCGTGCGCCCCGGCGGCCCCTGCGGGGTCAATGCCGCCACGAAGGTCGCGTGCCTGCTCGCCGGCATGGCCGCCGGGGCCGATTCGATCGATGACATGGGCCTGCTGCGGGACGGCGCGATGGAGACGCTGTTCTCCGGGGTCCGCGCTCCCTCCACCCTCGGGTCGCACCTGCGCTCTTATACCTGGGGCAACGTCCGGCAGCTTGATAAGGCGCACCGGGGGTTCCTGGCCGCGCTCGCGGGCGACGCCCGGCTGCTGCCCGGCAAGGAGGCCTTCGCCTTCATCGACATCGACTCGACGCAGAAGCGGGTCTACGGCTACCAGAAGGAAGGCGCGGCGTTCGGCCACGCGAAGATCGCGGGTAAGGAACTGCTGGTCAAGGGCCTGAACCCGCTGATCTCGGTGATCAGTACCCCGCTGGCCGCCCCCGTCATCGGGCCGGTCCGGCTCCGCGGCGGGAGCGCCGGCTCCGCCCGCGGCGCCGCCGGGCTGGCCGCCGAGGCGATCGGCGCCGCCCGGGAATGCGGCTGCACCGGGACGATCCTGGTCCGGGCGGACTCCGCGTACTACAACGCCGCCGTGATCGGGACGATCCGCCGCGGCAAGGCGTACTTCTCCGTCACCGTCCCGATGAACTCCAGCATCCGCACCGCGATCGCCTCCGTCCCCGAAGACGCGTGGACCGGGATCGAGTACCCGCAGGCACTGTGGGACGACCAGCTGGACTGCTGGGTCTCCGACGCCGAAGTCGCGGAAGTCCGGTACACGGCGTTCACGTCGAAGCCGGAGAAGCAGCAGGTCACCGCGAGGCTGATCGTCCGCCGGGTCCGCGCGGTAAACGACAAGGCCGCCCAGGGCATGGACGAGCTGTTCCCCGCCTGGCGCCATCACGCCGTTTTTACTGATTCCCCGGCCGAGCTGGTCCAGGCCGAAGGCCAGCACCGCGACCACGCCATCATCGAGCAGGTCAACGCCGACCTGTACGCCGGCGCCCTCGCCCACCTGCCATCAGGCGTTTTCACCGCGAACGCCGCCTGGCTCGTCATCGCCGCCATGGCCTGCAACCTGCTGCGCGCCGCCGGGACCCGCGCCGGGCGCCGCTACGCCAGGGCCCGCACCGCCACCGTCCGCCGCGACCTCGTCGCCATGCCCGCGCGGACCGCCCGCCACGGCCGCGGGAACCTCATCCTCCACCTGCCCGAAGGCCACCACCGCGAACAGGCCTGGCAGAACCTGTGGACCCAAACCTGCGGGCCTCCCGGCCGCGCGGCCTGACCAGCCCCGGCCCGGTCCGCACCCCCACGCCGAAAGGCACACCGCCCCCAGACCCCGCCCCAGGAACCCCGGACACGCTGCACAACCGTCAGCAGCAGGGCAAACACGCCCGAAAACACCTCGTTGAGGCGAGAGCCGATAACCGCCGCACTCGGCATTTAACCGGTGGATCCAGGCTAAGTGCCGCCAAACCGCCTGGCGCCGGCGACATCAGCCGCCCACGCCCATCGCGTCGCCGCCACTGCCGCCCCCGGGGGCCCGCCGACCGGTCACCGTGTACGCCTGCCCGGTCTGCGACACCCGCTACCTCGGCGACCAGTACTGCCCCGACTGCCACACCCTTTGCCAGCGAATCGGATACGGCGGCACATGCCCATGCTGCGATGAAGCCATTACCCACGACGAGCTCGCGAACAGCTGAACCACCCGACAAGCCCCCGATGAAACTTTTTCGCCAACAGGGGTTGACACAGAGGGTGTCATGGGGTCACCTCGGCGCTCGACGGTGCGGCGTCACCGCGTGGTTGGGCGGTGAGGGAGAGGAACACCTCATCGGGCGTCGGGCGGCGGAGACCGAGATCGTCCAGGGGGATCCTTGCTTCTTGAAAGCGACGGCCGGCGTCGAGCAGCAGATCGGTTCCTTCGCCGGCGGGGATGCTGACTTGCCGTTGCTCGACATCGGATCGGGGCGGCGTCGGGCTGAGGTCACCCAGCACGGCGACTGCCCGTTCCAGGTCGCTCGGCTTCGTGACCCGCGCTTCCAGGGTGGCGCCGCCAGTCCGGGACTTGAGCTGATCGGCCGTCCCATCGGCGATCACCGCGCCCTTGTCGATCACGACGATCCGGTCGGCCAGATGCTCGGCCTCCTCCATGTACTGCGTGGTCAACAACACCGTCGCGCCGGAGCCCACCCGCTCGCGGACGAGCCGCCACAGCTCGTTACGCGACCGGGGATCGAGCCCGGTCGTCGGCTCGTCCAGACAGAGCACCGGCGGATCGGCGATCATGCTCGCGCCGATGTCCAAGCGGCGACGCATCCCGCCCGAGTAGGTCTTGACCAGCCGATCGGCCGCGTCGCCGAGCGCCAGCAACTCCAGGATCTCCTGAGCGCGGCGGCGGTACTCACGCCTGGGGAGGTGGTACCAGAGGCCGACCAGCTCCAGGTTCTCGCGGCCGGTCAACAGCTCATCGACCGCTGCCGACTGCCCGGTGAGGCCGATCAGCGACCGCAACCGCTGCCCGTCGGCCACCACATCCAATCCCGCGACACGCGCCACGCCGCTGTCGGGCCGCACCAGCGTGGTCAGGATACGAACCAGCGTGCTCTTGCCCGCACCATTGGGGCCGAGCAGACCGAGCACCGTCCCCCGCTCGGCGAAAAACGTGACCCCGTCCAGCGCCCGGATCTTCCCGAAGGTCTTGACCAGGTCGCACACCTCCACCATGCGGTCGCTCGCCACCTGATCGAGCGACGCTCCGGCGGTGACGCCCGGGACGAACCTGCTTGCTGCGGCGCTGTCGGTCGGCCTCACCGCTTCGCCCTCCTGCCCGCAGGTTCCTCCGGGACCGTCTGTTGGAGCCGGTCGATCGTGGCCAGCGCCGTGGCCGCCACCGCCGGGCTGAGCAACGGCTTCGAGTAGAACTCGACCTTGGCTCGGGCCATGCGCAATTGGCCCTCGGGCTCGAGCACGTCTGCGCCCAACGCGGCCGACAGCTGGTCGCGCAACATCCACGCCCCCAGCTCCATCGCCACCAGCACCGCGCCGTACGCATGGCGATCCGCGATCCCTTCAGGATGGTTGGCGGCCAACCAGTCCTCAGCGAGACCGACCATCTGCGAGAACATCTCCCGTGAGGACGGCGAGCCGTCCAGCATCGAGCGCACGAAGTAGCCCAGCAGCACCGGCTGGGTCGCCGACAGGAACTCCGGGCCAACAGCCTGCCCACCGCTCATCGCCTGCTCCTTCAGCCGCACCAGTTGGGCCAACGCATAGGCGTCGCACGCATCCCGCAGCGCCTCCTTGGAACCGAAGTGGTGGCGTACGAGGCCGCCCGACACCCCCGCCGCGTTGGCGATGTCCCGGACCGACGTGGCCTCGATGCCGCGCTCGGCGAACAGCCGCAGCGCCGCGTCCCGCAGACGGGCCTTGGCCGTCAGGTCCTCTGGAGCGGGCTCACCAACCGCAGTCACGGCGCCTCCTTACTCGTCAGAACAGTATGCTGTTCGATGTTGCAGCTTACTATACGCCTATATAGCTGGCGGCGAAGTCGGGTCCTCTCAACCCCGACCAGCCTCGACCAGGAGCCCGATGACCCCGCGTGCGATCGCGCTCCGGGATGTGCGCAGCCCCGCCGCCGCTACCTGGCGATCCGACCGCTCCCCGCCCAGCGAGGTACGGCGGGAATCGCCCCGCCCTGTGTGGGTAGCGGTGGGCTCGGCCGAGCCGATCGGGTGTCACAACAAGGCGAGCATCGGCGTCGAGTCGTCGAGACGAGATCGAGGAGGTGCCCGTGGGCGACAGGTGCGATATCGAGGTGGTGGTCGTCGGAGCAGGGCTTGCCGGCCTTGTGGCGGCGGCAGTGGCGGCGCGAAGTGGAGCGTCGGTCGTGGTGTGCGACGTGCGCGCGGCGGGGGGCCGAGCGCGAAGCGACGAGCGGGAAGGTTTCGTCCTCAACCAGGGGCCCCATGCCCTCTACCGCAGCGGAGTCGGGGTCGACGTGCTCAGCCGGCTGGGTGTCGGGTTCAGGGGGTCGCCTCCCCACCCGGTCGTCTCGGGGTACACGGAGGCGACGGGCGGGCTCGCTGTGCTTCCCACCTCGCCCGGGTCACTGGTCCGCTCGCCGGTCCTCGGCCTGCGCGACAAGGTCCGGTTCGCTCGGCTGCTCACGACCCTTCCAAAGCTGCACGGTGCCTCGTTCGGCGCCCTGAGCGCCGCCGAGTGGATCGCCTCGCTCGGGCTCAGCTCCCGGGGGGCTGGTGTGATCTCGGCGCTCACGCGGGTCGCGACCTACGCCGGCGACCTCGACCTCGTCTCCGCCGATGCCGCCGTCGCCCAGCTGCAGCTCGCCCTCGAGGGGGTCATCTACCTCGACGGCGGCTGGCAGTCCCTCGTCGATGGCCTGGTGACCGCCGCGACGTCTGCCGGGGCGAGGGTCCTCGAAGGCGAGCGGGCGACGACACTCCACGCCAGGGCGGATGGCACCTTCGAGGTGCGCACGCCGGCAAGGACCCTGCAGGCCGCCTCGGTCGTTGTCGCCGCCGGCAGCCCCACGGCGGCACGAGCACTGCTCCCCCATCCCCCCGCATGGGAGCTCGGCGCGCCAGCGACGGCAGCCTGCCTCGACCTCGGCCTGCGCCGGGTGCCCGCCACCATGGTCGCCTTCGGGCTCGACCAGCCGCTCTACCTCTCCACCCACAGCCCGACCGCCCACCTCGCTCCCCCCGGCGGGGCGGTCGTCCACGTCATGCGCTACGGCGCCCGGACCTCCACCGACGACAGAGCCCAGCTGTGGGCCCTCGCCCGGCGCTGCGGGATCGGTGACGCCGACGTCGTCGCCCAACGGTTCCTGCACGAGATGACGGTCTGCCACGCCCTGCCACGCCCGGGACCAGGTCTCACCGGACAACCCACTATCGACGCGACGCGAACCGCGGGCGTGTTCCTGGCCGGCGACTGGGTGGGCGCGGCGGGCCTCCTCGCCGATGCCTCCCTCGCCAGCGGGGAGGCCGCCGGGCGAGCCGCGTCGGAGCGCGCGCTGCGCCGACGTGCCGCGACCGGCGCGATGGTGGGGCCGTGAACGCCGCCGACGAGGTCTTCGCCACCGAGCGACCGCGGCTGCTCGGCCTCGCCTACCGCATCCTCGCCAGCTACGCCGACGCCGAGGATGTCGTCCAGGAAGCCTGGATCCGCTGGCAGGGCATCGACCACGACACCATCGAGCGTCCCGCCGCCTACCTCACGACCATCCTCACCCGCCTCGCCCTCGACCGGGCCCGGACGATCGGCCGGCGACGGGAGCACTACGTCGGGCCGTGGCTCCCCGAGCCGATCGCCCTCGAGCACGGGCCCGAGGACCACGCCGAGATGGCCGAGTCCCTCACGCTCGGGTTCTTGATGCTGCTCGACCGGCTGAGCCCGACCGAGCGGGCCGTGTGGCTGCTCGCCGAGGTCTTCGGCGAGCCCTACGCGCTCATCGCCTCAGCCACCGCCAAGACCGAGGCGGCCTGCCGCCAGATCGCCACCAGGGCGCGGCGCCGCCTACGCGAAGAGCGCCCTGCACCGCCACAGCACCTCGATCCCGGCCTCCTGCGCAGGCTCCTGGCCGCCGTCAGCGCCGGCGACCTCGACCAGACACTCGACCTGCTCGACGCCGACGTCGTGCTCGTGAGCGATGGCGGCCCCGATCACCATGCCGCACGCCACCCCGTCGTCGGAGCAGACCGAGTGGCTCGTCTCGCCATCAACCTCGCCCGCCGCGGCGAGGTGACCGCCCTCCGAGAGGCGACCATCAACGGGGCAGCCGCGCTCGTCGTCGAGATCGACGGTGGCATGCCGCTGGTCCTCACCGGCGAGCAGCACGACGGCCGGATCACCCGCGTCTACCTGCTCCCCAACGGCGACAAGTTCGGCGGCCTCTCCGCCCACCCGGCCATCACGTGAGGGGGTAGCACGGTGGCGCCGCCGGACCGAACCCGATGACCGCGGCCGTCGAGGCTCGCGTCCTCGAGGACACTGCCGTCGCACCAGCGGCCCAGGGGGGCCTCGACAGGCCGGTGCCTCTGCGCAGCCTCCGCGTCCCGAGCTCACTCGTCGCCGAGGTCGTGCCCCGACGGCAGATCGAGCAGCTGGGTGAACAGATCGAACGCGCGGGTGGTCCCGGCAGTGTCGCCGGTCGCCAACAGGTCGAGCAGGAGACCCCTCGTCACCGCCAGGCCGAGACGGGCGAGCCCCTCGGCACCGTCCTCGTCGATCCCCGCGTCGATCAGCGACGCCCTCACGGGGGAGATCCATCCTTCGACCGCCTCATCCAAGAAGCCCTCGGTACCGGGGCAGCCCAAGAGCGCATGAGCGTAGATCTCGAAGAACAGACGCTCTTGTGCTCGCAGGGACGGGTCCACCAGGTGATCCCAACGTCGGCGGGCTTCGGCGACCGACAGCGGAACCGTGCCGAGACGCTCACGTTCGCGCCGCTCCACCTCGCGCACGACGGCCACGAGCAGACCCTCCCGTGACCCGAAGTGATAGATCAGCATCCGATGGCTCGTGCCGATCGCCGCGGCTATCTCACGGAGGCTCAGGTCCACGATCCCCTTGTCCAAGGCGTGCTCGACCGCGGCGTGGAGCAAGCGGTCCCTGGCTTGCCAGTCGGCCACAGCCAACCGTACCATCTGGTACACGTACCACCTGGTACAGGAAGGAGGCACGTCAGGTGAGCCAGCTGTCGGTGGAAGCCGAAGGGACGACCCGAGCCGGGCCCGAGGTCGTGTGGTCCCTCGTCGCCAACGCGAACACCTTTCCCCAGTGGGGCCCGTGGAACGACGGCGGCTACCGCCCGCCTTCCACCGGCCCGTCCCAAGAGGGCTCGATCCAGTGGTTCCGCTACGGTCGCCGCACCACCAGCGTCGAACAGATCCTGGAGGTCGACGAGCCCCGACGCGTCGCCTACACGGTGGTGAGCGGCCTGCCGGTGAAGAACTACCGGGCGGAAGTGACCCTGACGCCGACGTCTTCTGGGGGGACCTCGATCCGCTGGGCAGCATCCTGGGACAAGACGCTCCTAGGCAGCCTGGTGCGACGCAAACTGCTGCAGCTCTACCCCGACATCGTCGCCGCCCTGGTCGCCGCCGCCGATCAGCAAGTCACTTCGAGCGCACAGCACTGACGCAGGACCGGTAGCCCGCCTTGCACGGGTCGCGCCGGGTACCGATCCCCGGTCGGCCGCGCGGTCACTCCGACAGGGCTCGACAGGACCCGCCGAAAGAGAGGACTCAGGGCATGGAACCACCGTCATCGAGATCGCCGATGACATCTACCGCCTCTCGACCTATGTCGACCCGCCGGGGATGGCCGGCTCGACGGT
>DAHVAN010000140.1 GCA_027314595.1 Actinomycetota bacterium
TGCTCGCGGACCTGGGCTACCTGGGCTGGGACACCGCGGTGATCACCGGCCGGCGCAAGCCGCGGGGGAAGGAGCCGAGCCCGGCGCAGCGGGCCGCGAACCGGCTGCAGGCCCGGCTCCGCTGTATCGGGGAACGCGGCAACGCCCGCCTCAGGTACTGGAAGATCCTGGCCACGGAGCTGCGCTGCGATCCGGGGCACCCGCTTCTGCATCGAGTCGATGTCGATGAATGCCAGCGTTCCCGCGCCTGGCAGCAGCGGCGCCTGCCCGGCCAGCGCGACCAGGAACTCCCGGGCTGCCTTCTCCAGCTGGCTGACGTTGCCCCAGGTATAGGAGCGCAGGTGTGAGCCCAGCGTGGACGGCGGCGATCGGCTTCGTTCAGATTTCAGACGTCCCGTCAGGTTCTGTTGCTGGCCCTGGCGGGGTAAGACACGTATGGCCGACTGTTCAGGGCAAGCCATGGGGCTCACGGCCTTGTCGTATCAAATCGGCGGAATGACCTTTCGTTGTGCGTCAGGCGAGGTCGTGAACGCGGGCGAGTTCCTGTACCTCGGCGGCGCTGGCCCGGCCCGGAGAGGTGAGGGGGAGTCGGCCGGCTGCGCGTGCCTGTGCGACCAGACGGCCGGCATGGCTTCGCGAACAGGGAAGTTCGGTGGCAACGGCTTGGACTGGCGGGCGTCCGTCCGCCACGGCTCGCATGTAGATTTCCCTCACCCGGGCCAGTCGGTCGTCGCTGGTCCTGGAGCCACGCCCCTAACGCACTGCGCGGCCACCCCAGATCCCGTCGATCCCCTCGACCGTTTACCAGCCGCGCTCGGCGTCTACGATCGTGGCGGGTCGGCGGACTTGGGCTACGCCGAGTTGGACTTGGGCCGTCACGGTAGCGGCCATCGCCGGGCACGACTGCGTCCTGCTGATGCACCGCCGCGCCGATGACGGCGCTCCGCCGTGGGTGCTGCCGGGCGGCAGGGCGGAGAGTTCCTGGCGCAGAAGCTTGCCAAGCTCCGGCGAGTCCTGGCTGCATGCTATAGTGGACGTACAATGGACGTACACATTGGAGAGCGCTATGGCCAGGGATATACAAGACCGCGAGGCAGTTCGGGCTCGGAGTGACCGGATGTCGCTGCGCCTCAGGCCCGAGACCCGTGCGCTCATCATTGCTGCGGTCGCGGCAACCGGGATGACCCTTTCCGACTTCGCGGAGAAGAACCTTGTCCTCGCCGCCCAGCGGGCCCTGGCCGACCGAACGAGCTTCGTGCTGAACGACGAGCAGTGGGCCGAGTGGGAGAGGATCAACTCGCGGCCAGCTCGTGACATTCCCGAACTCCGGACGCTGCGGGATCGCGCGGCCAAGACACGGGAATCCTGGTGAGCTACGCCGGCCCGATGCCGTTGTCCTCCCGGCACATCCTTTCCGGCTTCGAGTGCCGGTCCCAGGAGGAGACGGAATGGCTGCGCCAGCACGCCCGGCAGGCTCACGCCACCGGCACCACCAAGGTCTTTGTCATCACGGACGACGAGGACATCGTGGTCGCCTATTATGCGTGGTGCATGGCCTCGGTGGGCGACCTAGCGTCCTTGCCGTCGCGTTTCCATAAGGGCGCGGGACGGTACCCCCAGCCTGTGGCGCTCCTGGCCCGACTGGGGGTTGACCTCAGGCACGAGCGCCGTGGGCTGGGAGCCGTCCTGCTGGACGACGTGATGACCCGGATAGTCAGTCTCTCGGACGACATAGGCTGCCGAGGGCTCCTGATCCACTGCGAGAGCGACGAGGCGAAGAAGTTCTACCTTCACCTAATGCCTGCGTTCACGGCGAGCCCGACCGACCCCATGCACCTGTATCTGCTCCTCAAGGACATCCGGCAGTCCCTCCAGCGCTGAGCGCCACCACGCGAGCTCTATCACCGGACAGTGGCAGCCGAGGCGTTCTCTGCCCCTAAAGCTCCGCAAGCTTCTG
>DAHVAN010000224.1 GCA_027314595.1 Actinomycetota bacterium
CCCGCCGCCCGGCAGGCCGAACGGCCCGGCGGTCTTGGGACCGACGGCTGTGGTGGGCGCGGACAGCGAGGGCGCGGGCCCGTAGTCCTCCGGATCGAACCTGCGCAGGCGGCCGAGCGGCTGCGCGGACTCCGGCGCCGCCACCGACTCGGGGAGCCAGACGAGCGCGGTGAGGCCGCCGGACTGCGCGTGCCGCAGCCGGACCCTGACGCCGTGCCTGGCCGCCAGGCGGCCGACCACGAACAGGCCCATGCGGCGGGACACCGCGACGTCCACCACGGGCGGGTTGTCGAGCCGCCAGTTCGCGTGCGCCATCTCCTGCTCGGAGATGCCCACGCCGTTGTCGGTGATGTCGAGCAGCACGCCGCCGCTGGTCAGCGGCTGGCCGGTGACGTACACCTGGGTGTCTTCGGGCGAGAACGTGGTGGCGTTCTCGACGATCTCGGCGACGAGGTGCACCACGTCGTTCACCGCCTGGCCGACGACCTGGATGCCGGGCTGGACGTTGAGCACGACGCGCTCGTACTGCTCGATCTCGGAGATCGCGGCGCGCAGCACGTCGACGAGCGGGACCGGCTGGCTCCACCGGCGCGACGCCTCATGGCCGGCCAGAACCAGCAGGTTCTCGGAGTTGCGGCGCATGCGGGTGGCCAGGTGGTCCAGGCGGAACAGGCTGCTCAGCCGGTCCGCGTCCTGCTCGCTCTGCTCGAGGTTGTCGATCAGCGCCAGCTGGCGCTCGATCAGCGACTGGCTGCGGCGGGACAGGTTGACGAACATCGCGTTCAGGTTGCCGCGCAGCATGGCCTCGTCGGCCGCGAGCCGGACCGCTTCCCTGTGCACCTGGTCGAAGGCCCGCGCCACCTCACCGATCTCGTCGGTGGAGGTGACGCCGATGGGCTCGATCTCGACGTTCTCGTCGCCGCCTTCGCTCTCGCTCAGCCGGCGCACCATGTCGGGCAGCTTGCTGCCCGCGACCTCCAGGGCGTCGGCGCGCAGCTTGCGCAGCGGCCGGATCATGGACCGCGCGACGAACGTGGTGATCAGCAGGACCACAAGCAGCAGGATGAGCGTGGCGAGCGAGATTTCGATCGCGTTGCGCAGCGAGGTCGACTCCAGGGAGTTGGCCTGCGCGGTGATCTGCCCGACGAGCTGGTCGCTGACCTGGCGCATCTTGGTGATCTGGTCGCTCTGGTCGGTGTACCAGCAGCTGGCTGCCGTCATCCCGGCGCAGGCGGGCTGCTGGCTGCCGACCGAGGCGAGCGAGCCGCCCCGGCCGGCCAGCGCGATCGCGAGCAGTTCCTCGCTCTTGGCCGCGTCGACCAACGGGCCGCTGACGGTGTTGTTGAGCGTCTGCGCCTCCGACACCGAGGCGACCGTGTTGAACGAGCCGTTGTCCGCCTGCTGCTGCGCCGCGGCCTGGGTCAGCTTGCCGAGCGCGTCCGATGTCAGGACCGGCGGCGTGCTCGCCAGCGCCTGGTACAAGAAGGCGCGCTGCAGCGAGGCGTCGTCTTCCATGCGCAGCAGCGCGTTCAGCACCGTGACGTCGGACTGCAGCGTCGGGTTCCCGCTGCCTGCCGCGATGTCGTTGCTGAAGGTGTCGAACGCGGCGATCCGCGAGTCGTAGTCGTCGATGACGGCGACCGCCGGGTACTTGGTGGTCAGCGCCGCGGTGCGGATCTCCGGCAGGTCGCTGATGGCCGACAGCACGCCGTTCTCCAGGTCGAGCACGGTCTGCTGCTGGTAGCCGGAGCCCCCGGTGACGGCGCGGGCCTGCGCCTGGATCTGGCTGAGGGTGGCGTTCGTATTCGCCTGGTCCGCCTTCACCTTCTTGAGCAGCGCGGGATCGGCCCGGCCGGTCGCGACGAAGCCCGCGGTGTCATCCCGCTCGTTTTCGAGCTGGCCGACGGCGGTGACCACGAGGGTGTTGAGGTTCGCCAGCGTCTGCACCCGCTTGAACGAGGTGTAGTTGCCGACCGAGGCGGAGATCTGGATGGCGCCGAGGATGAGGGCGGTGACGGTAGGCACCGCGATGATGGCGATGAGCCGCCAGCGGACTCGCCAGTTGCTCAGCGCAAGCCGTGAGCCGCGGGAGACGGGAGCCAGGCCGCTGCCGCCGGAACGGCGCGCAGGGTCCGGAGATCCCGGCACCGCGACCGCGGTGCCCTGCCCGGCCGGGTCCTGCCCGTTGCCGCCGAGCCCGCCGAAGCTCTGGGCGGGTCCTTGGCCGACGGGCAGCGGTCCGCCTCCGTCGAGCGGGAGGCCGGATGCCGACGTCCGTGGACCGCCGTTTCCGTTGGTCATCGATCGTCTACGCACTGCGCACGCACCTCGCAGCTTCAAGGGCCACCTGGACCTGCGCCCGGCAACGAACGGTCAGACCGCTCATCATCGGCACTCCCCTCTCCTTCCATCAGCAACAAGCGCCGCTGCGCGAGGACGACAGGACCGGCCGAGGCCACTCTTCCAGCTAGCGTTACAAAACGGGTAGGGACATATAATCATCAATTGGGAGCCCCTGACCGGGCATTCGGCGGGATTCGCCGTGAACTTTGGCAAAGATCCGCACATCCTCCGCAACGTGGGCACACAGGCATCGGGAGTCCCTCGAACGCACTTACGAGATAGCCGCTCCTGATCAGTCTGTGAGAATACCCGCCCGTGGCGGCGCATCCGCAAGGCCAGTCATCGGCGGCCCGCGCCCGTCCCGGCGGCGCGGGCGGCTGCCGCGCCCGGACCCGGCGGCGCGCAGGCGGGCAGCCCAGCCCGATCCCTCCGCCGGCGCGAGCGCGCAGGCGTCGCGGCCGGACCAGGCGACAGCGCCGGCGAGCCCGAACGTGTAACCGCCGATGACGTTAGCTGCTCCGCGGCGGGCGGGCCGGCCGATGGCCAGATCGGTGCCTTGTTGTTATATGTCCTTGCTGTCAGGTGTCCCTGCTGTTCGGTGTCTGTGCTGTTCGGTGTCCCTGCTGCCGCCGTCCCGCCGGAAGCCGGCCGGACGACTGCGTGGCGCCGGCGGGCGTCAGTCCCCCAGCCGTCCCCCAGAGGGCGGCCGGCAGAGGCGCGCCCCGCCAACGCGGCAGCCTGCGGCCTGCGGCTCGGGGGACACATACGCACCATCCGGCACTTGGAGCACTTGGGTGCGGGGCGGGGAGCGACGGTTCCGTTCGGAATACGATTCTGAAATTTTCTTTATTCACTGCTGTCATTTCGCGGTACGAAATTGCGCGCGGAATGCGCGGGCCGGGGGCGGCGCGGGCCGGGGGCGGCGCTGCCGGCCAGGCCCCGGCGCGGTGGGTGTGGGGCGGGCGGGGCGGCGGCGGGACAGGCGGGCCAGACGGCGCCAGCGGAGTGCGCGATCCCTAGAGCCGACGGGCTCGGTGGCGGTAAGGTAGCTGACATCGGCTTAACGCCTGAGAGCAGAGGAGATGGCGATCCTGACCTGCCCAGATTGCGGCGTCAATGTGCAGCCGGAGGACCTGATCTGCTTCCGGTGTGGCGCTAACTTGCCGCACGCGCCGTACGCCGACGACGACATGCCCTCGCCGACGGTCTCACAGCAGTACCTCCGGCCGGGTGGTGGTGACGGCAGGGCGGTATGCCCGAACTGCGGCATGATGGCGCAAGATCCGGCCGACGTGGTCTGCGTGCAGTGCAGGCAGCCGCTGCCCGGCGCCCGCCGCCGGATCTCCCCGGTCGTGCTGCGGATCTCGTTCCCGACCGGGAACGTGGACGTCCCGGCCGGCACGTCGGTCATCCTCGGCAGGGACCCCGCGCAGTCGCTGGTCGCCGCCGCGTTCGGCCAGTACGACAACGTGTCGCGACGGCATGCGACGATCGTGGTCGACGACGGGGGCCGGGCTTCGATCAGGGACGAGGGCTCGACCAACGGCACATTCGTCAACGGCGACCGGGTGCTGCCCGGCACCGAGGTCCGGCTGGTCGACGGGGACCGCATCCGGCTCGCCGCGGACGTCACCGGCGACGTGTCACTGCCACGCGCGGAGTCCGACCCGGCCAGCCTGAGCCGCAACGGCTTCGTCTGACGGTCAGGTTCCGTTCCGTTCCGCCCCGGGCCGGAGGAACCTCCGGCTTGGAGCTTTGCGCCAGGGGCCTTGAATCCGCCGCTATCCTCGTTGTGCAGCCCTTGCGTCTCGGAACGGAATGGTCATGTCGCCAGCGTCAGATCCCCCCGCCGGAACCCCGTTCCCGCCAGAGGCTCCCGGCGCGCCCAGGGACGGGCAGGCCCCGCCCCCGATGCTGCCGCCGCGCCGGCCGCGGGCCGCGCTTCCTGCCGCGCCGCAGCCCGGCGGGCAGGCGTCCGGC
>DAHVAN010000234.1 GCA_027314595.1 Actinomycetota bacterium
GCCGGAAGGGGGGTGATCCCGCTGGCTACCTAACCTAGCCCGCCCGGAGGGAAGGGAACCGGCCATCAGCATGGAAAACTGATGGCCGCCGGCCCGGAGGACCCAAGACCGCCCAACCGGATTTCCCAAAGACCGTTGACACCATGCCAGCCGGCCAGCAAAGCCACCACCCATTCCCGGACCAGGTCATAGCCGGCGCCCCGTCCGACCAGTACCTGAGCGGTAATGTCGTCGCCCTCGGCGAGCAGGCCAAGCAGGAGATGCCCAGGGCCGACGAAACCATGACCGAGTTCCCTGGCCTCGTCCTGCGCCAGGACGACGACCTTTCTGGCCCCGTCGGTGAACCTGAACCGCGTGAACATGCCCCTGGGCCGGGCTCGTATCGTGGCCCTCTTGACATCTCTGGTCGCCATTGCCGTAGCCCGTACTTCTGGTAGAGCCAGGTCTCCAGCTGTGCCGACCGTGGTACCAGTGCCGCGGTGAGCGGCTCGATCCTGAGATTCACATTAGCGGCCGAGCGCCGGCGGCGCTCGGCAAGTACCCGTCGCTGGGGCCTCAAGCACCCTTGCGAGGCGTGACCCTTAGCACGTGCCGCGTGCGAGGGCTGCAGCAGCTCCGGTAAATTCCGGCCCGAATTGCAGCGGTGCACGCCAGCGCTGCGGGATGGCTGAGGCACCGTCACGGGCTCCGAGCAGGCCGCCGGCGATTGCTGCGTTGGTGTCGGTGTCGTTGCCGATGCGGACGATGTCGACCAGCACGTCTGCGAGAGGGCGCGGATCGAGGATCGCGGCGACCGCGAGGCTGAGGGAGTCCAGTACGAACCCCGATCCTTGGTCGTGCAGTGGCACGGTACCCGTGATGGCCATCGTTTCTGGCCGGATGCGCTGGCCGATGGCGATCGCTTCGGTGACCGGCTTGCAGCCGAGTTCCCGGGCGCAGGCCAGCCCTGAGGCGATCGCCTCTGCCGCCGGCGTCTGGGCTATCAGGGCGGCGGCGATCTCGTTGTATGCGGCGCAAGCGGCGACGGCACGCTCGTCGTCGTGAGTGATCGCTGAGATCTCGGCCGATTCGCGGATCCGGCGGGTGCGGTCGGCGACAGCCACGGCGGTCGGGATGCAGCGCATGAGGGAGCCGTTGCCGGCCTGCCCCTGGCCTGCGCCGGATGCTCGCGGGTCGCCGCACCGGCGGTAGCGTTCCAGGCCGCGCAGCGTGGCGGCGCCGATGTCGCGGGGCGGTGCTCCCGGTTCGCGGCCAGGCCAGCGGCCGTCCAGCCAGGCCAGCATGTTGTCCGCCGCTGCCCGCACGATGTCGTCGCCTTCGGGAGCCAGGTAGGCGAGCAGCACCGCTCGTGTGAGGTCGGTGTCGTCCGTCGCGTGCCCGGCCGGCCATCCGAACGGCCCGCCGCCGACGATGTCACGAAGGCCATCTGGGTAGCGGGCCCGGATGGCCGTCCACGGGGAAAACTCCACAGTCGCGCCGAGCGCGTCGCCGGCGTGCACGCCGAGCAGCGCGCCTGCGATGCGGTCCTCGCGCCCGGCCCTGCCGGTCATAGCCGGCCCCGCGCGTTCATCAGGGCGAACCCGAGCAGGTTGCTCCCGCGCCAGCGGGACGGCAGCAAGGCGTCCGGGTGACCTGCGGTCATCCCGATGCCCCAGATCCGGTCAAGCGGGCTGGCCTCCACCAGCACCTTCGGGTCCGTTGCGGACAGGAACGCTCCGAGCCTGGGGTACGGGGCCGGCCACCACTGGCTCAGGCAACCGGGGCCGGTGGTGCCGTCATGCTGGGGCTGGTGTCCCCAGAAGAACAGGAACCCGGTCTGCCGGCCAGCCGCCTCTGCGGTCAGAACGGCGGCGAGGTGCTCATCGGGGCGCATCGGCTCTCCCTCGTGTCCACAGCCTGGCGGGGTTGACATCTGAGAAGCACAGGATACTCTCAATTAGAGAATGTCTCAAACTGAGAAGGACATGATGCAGGACCGGCCCGGTGAGGAGGAGTTCCTCGCCAGCTACGACCCTCGGGCTTTCCCTCCGGTCGCGGTGACCGTCGATGTGGTCACGCTCACGATCCGCGACGGGCAGCTGCACGTTCTCCTGGTGCAGCGCGGCGTGCCGCCTTTCCGGGGCTCGTGGGCGCTGCCAGGCGGGTTCGTGAAGACCCGGCCCGGCGCAGAAGGCGAGCGGGTCGAGGAGGACCTGGCCGGCGCGGCGATCCGGGAACTGGCCGAGGAAACCGGCCAGCAGCCTGGCCGTGTGCACCTGGAGCAGCTGGCGACCTACGGCGCGCCCGGGCGCGACCCGCGTATGCGGGTCATCTCGGTGGCGTACCTGGCGTTCGCTCCTGAGCTGCCCGACCCGCGGGCAGGCAGCGACGCGCAGGCTGCGGCGTGGGTGCCTGTCGCCGCGCTCGGCCTGGCCGACAACGCCGCCGGGCAGCGGCCCGGCACCACCCGGAAACTGGCCTTCGACCACGCCCGCATCCTCACCGACGGACTGGATCGCGCCCGCTCCAAGCTGGAGTACACGCCGCTGGCCACGGCGTTCGTGACCGAGCCGTTCACCATCTCTGAGCTGCGCGCGGTGTACGAGACCGTATGGGGCGAGCCGCTGCACGCCGGCAACTTCCACCGCAAGGTGCTGTCGGTGCCCGGCTTCGTGGAAAGCACCGGCGAGACAACCGAATCCGGAGGCGCGCGGGGCGGGCCGCGCGCCCGGCTGTACCGGCGCGGCGATGCCCGGCTGCTCCACCCGCCGCTGCTGCGTCCCGGCCAGGAGGAGGGCATCCGCTGACATGACGGGCGATGAGGCGATCGCGCTGATCGAGGCCGCCACCGACCCCCGCGTGCTGTTCGGAAGCAACCCCGGCCGCCAATACCGGCGCCTGGCCCGGCTGACCCATCCCGACGTCAATCCCGGCGGCGCGCGCGCGGGCGCGGCGTTCGCCAAGCTGACCGCGCTGTGGCAGCGCCACCGCGCCGAGAGCGTGCCCGCCAGGCTGGCCTTCTCCGGCGACATCGCCAACCTGTACGAGCACGACCGCGGGCTGGTCAAGATCGCTCGTGACCCGGCCGACAACGACCTGCTCGACCGTGAGGCCGCAGCGCTCGCCCGGCTGCGCAGAGCCGGTGACAAGCGGTTCCTGGCCTACGTTCCGGCCCTGATCGGCTGCCAGCGGCACAAGGACCCCGACTCCGGCGCCGAGCGCCGGGCCAACTTGATCTCGCGGCTGGACGGGTTCGTGACACTGGCCGATGTGCATGCCGCCTATCCTCGCGGGCTCGACCCGCGCGACACGGCCTGGATGTGGCGCAGGCTCCTCGTCGCCGCAGGTTTCGCGCACCGTGCAGGAGTCATCCACGCCGCGGTGCTGCCAGAACACGTGCTCATCCACCCGGCCGAGCACGGTCTGGTCCTGGTCGACTGGTGCTACGCCATCCCCCAGCCGGGCGGCGTCGCCGTGGCGCTCCCGGCAGCGTACGCCGACTGGTACCCCGCCGACGTGCGCGGCCGCCAGGCTCCGGGCCCGGACCTGGACATCTGGCTGGCCACCCGCTGCATGGCCCACCTGATGGGCGGCCTAGCGCCGCCGCCGCTGGCCGCGTTCGCGCGCGGCTGCACGCTGCCGGGCGCGGCCCGCCGCCCATCGGACGCGTGGCAGCTGCTCAGGGAGCTCGACGCGCTGCTGGAGCGGCTCTACGGGCCCCGCACGTTCCGTCCGTTCACGATGCCGGCCTGAGCGCCTGCGGAAAGGGAGATCACCATGGGAAGCGGACGATGGTCCACCAATGTCTACGATGCCGCGGCACGGTTCCGTGCCGCCACCGGCGCCAGCGCCTTCGCCCACAGCGATGGCGGCGCCACCACCGTGCACCCGCTGCTGGACCCGCGCGACGTCATGCGGGAGAGCCGTGACTCCCGCGAGCACCAGCAGTCGCTGGCAATCGCGGTGCTGTTTGACGTCACCGGTTCGATGCGCCGGGTGCCCCGGGCGCTGCAGGCCAAGCTCCCGCAGTTGCTCGGGCTGCTGCTGCGGCACGGCTACGCTGACCATCCGCAGATCATGTTCGGCGCCATCGGCGACGCTACCTGCGACCGGGCGCCGCTGCAGGTAGGCCAGTTCGAGTCCGACAACCGGATGGACGACGACCTGGGCCGGATCCTGCTCGAGGGCGGTGGCGGCGGGCAGAAGACCGAGTCCTACGAGCTGGCCCTGTACTTCATGGCCCGGCACACTGCGATCGACTGCCACGACAAGCGCGGCAAGCGCGGCTACCTGTTCGTCATCGGCGACGAGATGGCCTACCCGCGCGTGAAACGCGCCGAGGTGCGTCAGGTCATCGGAGAGGGCCTGCAGGCCGACATCCCGCTCGCCGAGATCGTCGGCGAGGTGCGGCGCACGTGGGACGCCTACTACATCCTCCCGGAAGGGGCCAGCTACGCAGGCGACCGCCAGGTGCTGCACTTCTGGCGCGGCCTGCTCGGCCAGAATGTCATCGAGCTTGCCGACCCGGACGCGGTCTGCGAGACCATCGCGCTGACCGTCGGCCTCGGCGAGGCCGCGATCGACCTCGACGAGGGCCTGGCCGACCTGCGGGACGTCGGCTCCCCAGCGGGCGCGACCGTATCGAAGGCGCTCGCCACGATCGGCTCAGGGCGGAGCACGCTCGTCGTGGCCGCTCCGCCTCCCGACCTGAGCCGGCCGGGCGGGAACATCCGGCTGTGAACCACGTCATCGTGGTCGACCTCGGCTACGGTGACGCCGGGAAGGGCACCGTGGTGGACTGGCTCTGCTCCCGCCAGGAGGGCAGGCCGGTCCGCACGGTGGTCCGGTTCAACGGCGGCGCCCAGGCCGGTCACAACGTGGTCACCACCGACGGCCGGCACCACACCTTCGCCCAGTTCGGCGCCGGCACCTTCACCCCCGGGGTGCGCACCCACCTGTCACGGTTCGTCCTGGTCGACCCGCTCGCCCTGGCCGCCGAAGCCGGCCACCTGGCCTCGATCGGCGTCCGCGACGCCCTCGACCGGCTGACCGTCGAGCGCGGGGCCCTGCTCGCCACCCCGTACCACAAGGCCGCCAACCAGGCCCGCGAACGCGCCAGGGGCGAGAACCGGCACGGCTCGTGCGGCATGGGAATCGGCGAAACCGCCGGTTACGCCTTCGCCTACCCCGCCGACGCGCCGCGCGTGGCTGACTGCGAATCCCCGGCCACGCTCAGCCGCAAACTCACCCTGCTCACCAGCCGGCTAACCAGTGAGCTGGGCCCCCTTGACGCCCCGCCCGTCGCGGACCTGTGCGACGCCTACCAGGCATTCGCCGCCCGCGTCCGGCTGGTCGGCCCCGGCCACCTGCGCCGGGTGCTGCAGACCGGCCCGGTCGTGTTCGAAGGAGCCCAGGGCGTACTCCTCGACGAGTGGCGCGGCTTCCACCCCTACACCACCTGGTCGACAACCACCTTCGCCAATGCCGAAACGCTGCTGGCCGAGGCAGGCCAGACCGCCACCCGGCTGGGCGTCGTCCGGTGTTACATGACCCGGCACGGGCCCGGGCCATTCCCGACCGAAGATCCCACCCTGGAACTGCCGGAGCCGCACAACCGGCACGGAACCTGGCAGGGAGCATTCCGGACCGGGCATCTGGACGCGGTCGCGCTGCGATACGCCGTCAAGGTCACCGGCGGGCCGGACGCGGTCGCGCTCACCCATCTCGACACCGCGGCGCGGGCTCCGCTGCGGCTGTGCCGGTCCTATCAGGTCGACGGGCGGCGGCTGGAACGGATCGCTCCCGGTCCCGAACGCGACCTGGCCTGGCAAGAACAGCTCACGGCGAGGCTGCAGCGCGCCCGCCCTGAGTACCAGGAGCCCGGCGGCGACTGGCCCCGTGTGGTCGGGGAAGTGCTGGGCGCCCCTGTGATCCTGACGTCGCACGGCCCGACCGCTGCCGGCAAGCACGCGGCCGGGGCGCCGCGCCGCCCTGACTGTCGCGGGCGGATACGGCTGTGAGCGGCAGGCTGCGAGCGGCCGCGCGCCGCGGGGATCCCGCGCGTTGAGGTGACTCGCGAGACCACGCTGGCCGCGGCGCGCCGCCCCGGCGCCGACGTCGAGTTCGGGGGCGGGCGGGGCGGGTGGTCTGCTGCCGGTCGTGGGGGTGGCCGTTGCGGCAGGCGTGGGGGCGGCGGCCATGGGGGCGTGGCCGGGGCGGGTTTTGTCCGGCCCGCGGTTGCGGGCGCGGCGCGCTCGGCGGCCTGTTTCGTGGTGCCCTGGCGGCGGCGCGGCGGGCGTGGCCGGCCTGGA
>DAHVAN010000236.1 GCA_027314595.1 Actinomycetota bacterium
TTTCCCCCATAAGCCTGGCTCGACGGCCATGCACCCATGCAGGGACGAACGTCCGCCTTTAACGGGCCATTCGGCAACCAGGGGGCGCGGGCCGGGTTGTCCAGCAGCGAGACGGTGCCACTCCCCTCGCCAGGTACCACATAGCCGACGAGGGCGGCCTGACCGGTTATGCGGATATGCCGGACTTCTGCTCGCGGCACGGGCACGATGCCCTGGGCAGGCCGGCGGACGCCGTCAACGACTGGGAAACCAGGAGCCTGACGGCCGTGGTCACGGCCGCGCCGTCCGGTCATCCGGTGGTGTACGCGGTGTCCTCGACAACTTCAGGCGGTACCGGGGATTTCAAGGCCACCTCGCTGGCGCCGTCATCGCAATGGCAAGTAGGCCGGGCCTGGTCCGGGGGGGTGGTCGGCCCCCGGTCGGCCCGCCTCACCGGCATCAAACGGCCAGGCCAGCAGGCACGTGACAGCCGCCAACGCTGGTGATCACGCGGAAAGCACTGATCCGGCGCTGAGCAACGGGCACGTCATAGCCGCATCCGGCGGTGCACGGTGAGCGCCGGTTACCGGTCCCCGGCAGTGATCGCGGGTGACCGGTCGGACCTGGCCGGGTTCCCGCGGCTGACCGGGGAGTTCTGCGAGCACATGGCCGCCCGCGGCTACTCCGAGCGGACCATCGGCAACCGCCGGTTTATGCTGTCCTACCTGGTGGCGTGGCTCGCGGAACGCGGCATCACCCGCCCGGCGGAGGTGACCCGCCCGGTGCTGGAGTCCTACCAGCGCTGGCTGTTCCACTACCGCAAGAGCAACGGCGACCCGCTTTCCTTCCGGTCCCAGAGCCAGCGGCTGCTGGCGGTCCGGGCTTTCTACAAGTGGGCGGCCCGGCAGCGGCACGTGCTGCACAACCCCGCCAGCGAGATCGAGCTGCCGAGAGCGGAGCGGCGGCTGCCCCGGCCCGCGCTCACGGCGGCGGAGGCCGAGGTGGTGCTCGCCCGGCCCGGCCTGGCCGGCCCGGCCGGCATCCGGGACCGGGCGATCCTGGAGGTGTTCTACTCGACCGGGATCCGCCGGGCCGAGCTGGCCCATCTCGCGGTGACCGACATCGACCGCGAGCGGGCCACGCTGCTGGTGCGGCAGGGCAAGGGCAAGAAAGACCGGCTCATCCCCATCGGCGAGCGGGCCCTGTCCTGGGTGCACAGGTATCTGGCCGAGGTGCGGCCGAAGCTGGCGGCTGGGGACGATGACGGGACGCTGTTCCTCACCGCCAGCGGCGAGCCGTTCGCGCTGGACGCGCTGACCCGGCTGGCGTCCGGCTACGTCAAGGCCTCGGGTGTCCCCAAGCAGGGAGCCTGTCACCTGTTCCGGCACACGATGGCCACGCTCATGCTCGAGGGCGGCGCCGACATCCGCTACATCCAGGCGATGCTCGGCCACGCCGAGCTGTCCACCACCCAGATCTACGCCAGGTCTCGGTCCGTGCCCTGCAGGCCATTCACTCGGCCACTCACCCCGCCGCCGCGAACACGCCCCGAACCGACCGGAACGCTGGTGACGATGCCGGCCGCGATAGCCGCGGTGATCGGAAGGTGGCGGTTTCTGAGCTGCTTGCCGCTTTGGATGAGGAAGATCAGGATGAGAACCGCGCACCCGGGGAGTCGCTGTGAACTCCGGCCCGGCACCAGGCCCGGCGGTGCTGGCATCCGAGGCGGCCGAGGCGGTGCGGGCGCTGAACCACGCCACCCTGCCCGGTGCCGGGGGCCTGGCGTTCCCCGCTGACGCCTACGAGGTGACCGGGCAGCTGGCGCTGCTGGCCTCCCGGCTGCCGCAGGCCCTGGCCCAGCTCCTGGCCTTCCTCCAGGCCGAAGTAAAAGCCGGGCGGGTCGTGATCGTCGCCGGAGACCACGCCGGCGACCCGGCCGCCGCGATCGCCGCCGTCACCGCAAGCCTCGACACCGCAGTCGCCTCCGCCCGGCGGCTGCACCGGGCCCTCGACGCCGCGCAGAACCAGCTCACCTGGACCGCCGCCCGCAGCGAATGACGTCCGCTCCTGACCGTCGTCCCGCTAGGCGCCGATCATGCCGGGAAAGATCACGCTCAAGGGTGGCGCTTGCCGCCATCGCGTAAGCGACGCGAGCGCAGTGAGCGCTCTTGACCGTGATCTTGCGCGGCGTCACGATGCCGGCGCCGGGACGACGGCTACCCGCGGCCTGGGGGGCGCGCGTCACGCCCGCGCCTGGCTGTCACGTTCGCGCGTTTTGGCTGGAGCAAGATATTCAATCAGCCGTGCTGATCGCCCTGCGAGGGTCGCTGCGCTGAGCCCGTGCCGGGACGAGGGCCACCGTCCGGCCGGCATGCGCGTGATCAGCCACGGGTGCGTGACGGCGGGTTGTGACGCTTGGCCGATGCGGGGCCGGTCATGCTGCGGCAGCCGCCCGCGCCGTGCGCCGGAGGCGCTGAGGCGGCGGGCAGGGCTGCCGCCCGGACTGGCGGGTGCCCCGATCGTGGCCATGGCAGGCAGACCGGGCCGCTCGCGCTGCATGCTGCTGAACCCTCGCGCTACCGTCCGTGAACGGGGTCCCGGCGGGCCGCCGGAGGCGGGCTGCCCTTGAAGACGTAAAGAAAGTTGTCACAGCAAACGGGCAACACCTGTTGTCGCGGCGCTGATCATGACGATTCATGCCTGGTCAGCGGGCTGCTGACGGGCACTGGTGATCTCTTCGGAATCGGCAACGCTCGTTGCCCAGAGTCCCGCCTGATGCTTTACATCCGGTCAGGCAGCGTGACCCTGGCCGTGCTCAGCCACATGATCGCGGTGCCGTCTCTGGTACTGCTGGCGGGCTGCCTGCCGGCTGACGCCCAGGTGCCGGGCGATATCGGGCCAGCTGATCCCGAGCGTGACGGCGTGGCCGATCAGCGCGGTCAGCTCCGCGTCGGCCTCGTCCCGCTGCAGCCTGGTCCTGGTGATCCGTTCCAGCACCTGGGTCGGGCTCAGTCGTGCTGCCCGCTGCTCGGCTGTGGGCGGTGCCGCTGGTGCCCGGTGCCGGTAGCCCGGCTGGACGTACTTCACCCGCGGGCCGTTCCTCTTCCTGCCCATGGCTCCAGGATGCGGGCGGGGTGTGACACTCCGGGGACCGCTGCCGCGCCTGGTCTGGCGGGTTGCTTCTCAGCCGCCGTGGCTGCGCTGGCGGTGCTATCCCGCTGGCGGGACGAATTCGCATCTGTCGCAATACCTCTCAGATCGGGCATAGGTGCAAGAGGTGTCTCGTCGGAAGCCCTCAGATTTCGGGGCGCGGCCGGGTGAGGGCTGGCACCGGCCGGTCAGTGACGGCTGCCGTTCATGGCAGTGCCGCGAGAGGCGTGCCGGGGCTGGCGCTGCTGGCGGGCCTGCTTGCGGGGCTGTCAGGCACTTCTGGGCGGTTTACCCGGTCCGGGGCCTACCCTGGTGTCATGGCGATGACCGTGCACCTTCCTGACAGCCTGGCGGCCGTGCTGGAGGCCGAGGCGGCCCGCCGCGGCCAGACCCCGGACCAGGTCGCCGCGGAGCTGCTCGCCGAGCGGCTCCCGCATGCCGGGACGCCCCGGCGGCGGCTGGCGTTCGCCGGAATCGGCGAGTCGTCGGCGGGCCGGCCGGCGGCTGATGCCGACGAGATGCTGGCCGAGGGTTTCGGCCGCGACGCTGACGCCGGCTGAGCGGCGTGCTGGTCGTCGACACCGGGCCGCTGGTCGCGGCCGCGGACCGGTCCGACAAGGACCACGCTGCCTGCCGGGCGCTGCTGGAAGGCGATGAGGGGCCGCTGGTCACCACCGGGCTGGTCATGGCCGAGGCGGCTTACCTGATCTGCCGGCAGCTCGGCCCGGACGCCGAGGCAGCCCTGTATTCGTCGGTCATCGCCGGTGACCTGGAAGTCGCCGCCCTGGACATCGCAGACTGGGAGCGGATCCGCGACCTGGTCACCACTTACGCCAGCATGCCGCTGGGCGGCACCGACGCCTCGGTGATCGCGCTGGCCGAACGGCACCGCGCGACCCGGATCGCCACCCTGGACCGCAAGCACTTCACCGTGGTCCGGCCCCGGCACACCACCGCGTTCACCCTGCTGCCCGAGTAACCCGCGCCCCGAACCGGGAACGGCCGGGAACGCAGCCGGGACAACAGGCACACCGTCCCTGGCGATCCCCGCGCCGCGTGACGCCTGCGGGAACACCGGGACAGGCGGGAACGCCGTTCCCCGGCAGGCGCGAAACAGCGGGAACGCTCGTCCCGGCAGGGAACGGGCTGGCAGGATCACGCCCGTGACCGCATCCCGCCGGCTGGTCTTCTTCTCAGCCGCCATCGCTGCTCTGGCCGCGGTAGTGACGCTGGTGCTGCCGGTCATGACCGCGTCAGCGGCAAGTGCGCCCGCAGCCGGGACTCGCGTCGGGGCCAACCACCCGGTAATGATCTTCACGGTCGGGGCCTCGCAGGCTGTTTCCGCTGGTGAGGGTCGGCGCGGACCTGTCCTGCAGGCTCAGTTTGTGTCGGGTGCGTGTGTTGCCGCAGAAGACAC
>DAHVAN010000237.1 GCA_027314595.1 Actinomycetota bacterium
GCACCGGGAGCCGGCGCCCGCGTCAGCTCGAGCGGGCGGATCTCCCTGACGATCTCCCCGTACGCCCGGGCCGTTCAGCACGCTGGTGCGCACGTAGGCCAGCGGGTGCGAGGCGCCGAGCAGGATGACGGCCAGCCGGACCAGGCCGAACGCGTGCGCCTCGTACAGCGCCGTCACGCCGGCGCCGGCGTCCTCACGCCCGGGCGCCGGCGCCGCGCGTGCCGGTCTGGCCGATCCTGTGTCCACGAAGTCCACGAAGTCCACGAAGCAGAGATGCCGTCGGCGGCACGTGGTTGCCTGGACGGGGCGGCAATCTCAGAAGATACTCGCCGCCCGCGTACCCGGCCCCCGCCCGCCCGCCGAGTTGGGCCAGATGCGCGGTATGTCGGACAATGGATATATGCCCAGTTCAGGGGGCATAAAGGGTAGTCCAGGGTCAGGCGAAAGTCGGGAGTCCGCACATGTCGCGTCGCGCCGGAACCGGTAACAACGGCAAGCTTCAGGCCAGTGATATAACCTAGACCAAGGGAAGTAGGCTCACGCTCGTGAGTGGCCAACGCGCAGAACGTGAGGCAGCAGTTAGAGGTCGCTCCGCATGGGTGGAACGTCGCTAGGGAGACTGACAAGGGCTACTACGTGATGCGCTGTAGCTGTGGGCTACATCAGACAACGATGCACAAGACACCCAGCCTGCCTGATCACTTCAGGAACAAAGTAGCCTACATGATCAGAACCTGCTCAACCCAGGGCGAGGGCGGTGAGTGATGTTCACGATAGATGCGCAAGCATTCCTTGACCTGCCTCGCTCTTTCACGGATGACGAGCTGACCGACCTGATCGCTGCTGTGGTAGACGACCTAGATGCTCGTGTAATCGACCCCTCAGTCAGCACGTACCGATCGCCTTCAGGGCTGCGTGTCATGCTCTCAATGACCATAGACACTGATGATCCGTGGGTAGCGCAGGCCACTGCCCTGACCGCGATGCGCGATGCCTTCGATGCTGCTGTTCCGGCAATCGCGGGCATGCCCCGCCAACTCGCGTTCCAAGTGGCGTAGCTGCATCGCAGGACGTGCTACCTGTCGGACGGGTTCTGTCAACAGTGGGCGTGGCCCATCGCGCAGCGACGCCGTAGGCGCCGCCGCGCACGAGGCGGCGGCGAAGCCAAGCCGCCCCCGGTGACCGCCTTCCCCTGGGTACAGTGCTCGCTCTCGATGCTCCCCAGGCCGCTACACTCCCGTCGCGGCACCTGGCACTCATGTGCGCGCTCAGGCATCATCGGGCACAGCCCCCATCGGGCGGCGGCGGCGGGCGCTAGCCCGCCCTTGAAAAAAGACAAACCGTAGAGAAAGTTGTCACAATCGGTGCGTAGCGATGCGCGTATCGGGCGTAGAGACTCCCCGGCAGCAGCGCCACGGCATTCTGCTCTGCCCGACCCAGCGGGCAATGCCATTCAGCAGGGCCTGCGGACAGCGACCGCACATCAGCCGCGCACGCGCCGGACAGTGGCAAGCTCGCCTATCCGGGTCGGCAACCTCCCGGTGTCCGGGGTCAAATCCTCCCCGGCCTGCGGCCGGGCGGCCGGCTCCACTGCCGTGCGGCGCGGGCACGGCGGCGGTCCTGGTCACCTTGGTGACTGCGGTATCGGACGGGTGACGTGTCGCCAGGCCCGTCCGGAACGCCAGGCCCCTGGCGGCGGCGGGACCGCTGCCGGGGTCTGGGCGGGGGGGTGACCTTGCCGCCGTCTTGGTCAGGAACTGCCGTCTGCGGGGTGGCGGGCGGGGTGCCGTCTTCTGCGATGGTGATCAGGTGTCCCGGCGGCCGGTCAAGGGCGTGGCTCACGACGTTCAGCGTCCACCGCTGGCGGCGCCCGGAGCCGCGCAGCACACCCCGGACGGTTGCCTTAGATAGCGCGGTTGCGCGTACGAGCCCGTCCTCGGTGATGCCCAGTGCGGTCATCCGCTCACCGACGGCGGTGCCGACCTTTGCCCGCTGCGCGGCGCCGGTGATGCGCGTCATGACGTCCGCGGCCTTTCCCGGAGTATGTACAGGCAGGATTCGAGCGCGGGACAGCGCGTCATGGTCTGGGGAGTACGGCGGCAGCCGTTCAAGCTCGGCGCGCATCTGCGCGCGGCTGCTGATCAGGGCGGAATCGTCTAGCCGGGTGAAGTCCGGTATGTCGCCGGTCATGGCCTGCCTTACGAGTTAGCCCATGCCGGCCCCCCCGAAGGCTGCCCGGCGGCTTCGGGTTTGGCGTTCCGCGCGGCGCGGCCTCACCGCGCGCAGTAAATTACCGAAGTCGGGACCAAGGCCCATGCCAGCGGTCTAAACCACCGGTCTAAACCAGTTGCTGGTCAAGGGGTTTAAACTGGTCCTGGGCGGCGCGCTCCAGTCAGCCCGTCGCCATGGTCCCGTGTTGATTGCCACACTATCGGGTCCACTGTCCGGATCTGCCCGTCTCGGTGCAGTCGCGTTCCACGATCAGACCGGAGCCGGGTAGAGTCCGAACAGCGGAGACTCACCGGCCTAGGAGCGTTCAGTGCCGAAGTTCGTCTACGACTTCACAGAAGGTAACAAGGACCTCAAGGACCTGCTCGGTGGTAAGGGAGCAAACCTTGCCGAGATGACCAATCTCGGGCTCCCGGTACCGCCAGGGTTCACGATCACCACCGATGCCTGTCGTCATTATCTGCAGCACGGCACCACCCCGGACGGCCTCGACGACGAGGTGGCGAGCCACCTGCGGGCCCTCGAGCAGACGATGGGCAGGCGCCTCGGCGACCCGGCGGACCCGCTGCTCGTCAGCGTCCGGTCCGGGGCGAAGTTCTCCATGCCCGGCATGATGGACACCGTCCTCAACATCGGCCTGTCCGACGAATCGGTGCAGGGCCTGGCCAAGCAGTCGGGCAACGAGCGGTTCGCCTGGGACGCCTACCGCCGCCTCATCCAGATGTTCGGCAAGACCGTGCTCGGCATTGACGGAGAGCACTTCGAGCACGCGCTTGACAGCGCGAAGCAGGCCAAGGGCGCGAGCAGCGACACCGAACTGGACGCCGAGGACCTGAAGGACCTGACGAGCGCGTACAAGGACATCATCAGGAAGCACGCCAGCCGCGAGTTCCCGCAGGAGCCGCGCGAGCAGATGGACCTGGCGGTCAAGGCGGTCTTCGAGTCGTGGAACTCCGACCGCGCCATCCTGTACCGGCGCCAGGAGCGCATCCCCGCGGACCTGGGCACGGCCGTCAACGTGGTGGCGATGGTGTTCGGCAACATGGGCGACGACTCGGGGACCGGCGTCGCCTTCACCCGCGACCCGGGCACCGGCGCGCAGGGTGTCTACGGTGACTACCTGCAGAACGCGCAGGGCGAGGACGTGGTGGCCGGCATCAGGAACACGGTGCCGCTGCAGGACCTCGAGCGCATCGACAAGACGTCCTTCGACCAGCTCATGCAGATCATGGAGACGCTGGAGAACCACTACAGGGACCTGTGCGACATCGAGTTCACCGTCGAGCGCGGCAAGCTGTGGATGCTGCAGACGCGGGTCGGCAAGCGCACCGCCGCCGCGGCGTTCCGCATCGCGACCCAGCTCGTGGACCAGGGCATGATCGACCTGGACGAGGCCATCACCCGGGTCAGCGGCGACGAGCTGGCCAGGCTGATGTTCCCGCGGTTCGACACCAGCGGCCAGACCGTGCGGATCACGCAGGCGATCAGCGCCTCGCCGGGCGCCGCGGTCGGCAAGGCGGTCTTCGACTCGGCCACCGCCGTCGAGCGCGCGGCGCAAGGCGAGAAGGTCATCCTGATCCGCCGCGAGACCAACCCCGACGACCTGCACGGCATGATCGCCGCGCAGGGCATCCTCACCAGCAGGGGCGGCAAGACCAGCCACGCGGCCGTGGTCGCCAGGGGCATGGGCAAGACCTGCGTCTGCGGTGCCGAAGAGCTCGTTGTCGACACCAGGGCAAGGCGGTTCACCGCGCCGGGCGGCGTCACCGTCAGCGAGGGTGACGTGGTCTCGATCGACGGCACGTCGGGAGCGGTCTACTTGGGCGAGGTCCCCGTGGTCGCGTCCAACGTCGTGCAGTACTTCGAAGGCGAGCTCGCGCCGGACTCCGACGACCTGGTCGCGGCGGTGCACACGATCATGACGCACGCGGACGCCGCTCGCCGGCTCGGCGTGCACGCCAACGCCGACACCGGCCCGGACTGCGCGCGGGCCCGCCGGTTCGGCGCGACCGGCGTGGGCCTGGTCCGCACCGAGCACATGTTCCTCGGCGAGCGCCGCCAGCTCGTCGAGCGCCTGATCCTGGCCGGCACCGCCGGGCAGCGCCAGGCGGCGCTCGACGCGCTCGAGCCGCTGCAGCGCGGCGACTTCGAGGAGATCCTCGAGGCGATGGACGGCTACCCGGTGACGATCCGGCTCATCGACCCGCCGCTGCACGAGTTCCTGCCCGACCTGACCGAGCTGACCGTCAAGGTCGCCCTCGCCGGCGACGATGCCAGCCAGGGCGACAGGGAGCTGCTCGACGCGGTCCGCCGCCTGCACGAGCAGAACCCGATGCTCGGCCTGCGCGGCGTCCGGCTCGTCCTGGTCATCCCGGGCCTGCTTGACATGCAGGTCCGCGCGATCGCCCGCGCGGCCGCGCAGCGCGTCAAGGCCGGCGGCGACCCGCGCCCGGAGATCATGATCCCGCTCACCGCGTCGGTGCAGGAGATGGAGATCAGCAGGGAGCGGGCCGAGGCGGTCCTGCGGGAGGTCGAGGCGGAGACCGGCGTGCACGTCCCGACGCCGATCGGCACGATGATCGAGGTGCCGCGGGCCGCGGCGACCGCGGGCGAGATCGCGCGCGCGGCGGAGTTCTTCTCCTTCGGCACCAACGACCTGACGCAGATGACCTGGGGCTTCTCCCGCGACGACGTGGAAGGCGCGTTCTTCACCCAGTACATCGAGCTGGGGATCTTCGGCGTCTCGCCGTTCGAGACGATCGACCGCGACGGCGTGGGCCGGCTGGTGCGGATCGCCACAGAGGAGGGCCGCGCGGCCCGCCCGGACCTGCACCTCGGCGTCTGCGGCGAGCACGGCGGCGACCCGTCGTCCGTCTGGTTCTTCCACGAGGTCGGCCTCGACTACGTGTCCTGCTCGCCGTTCCGCGTGCCGATCGCCCGCCTGGAGGCGGGTCGTGCCGCGGTCGCCAGCGTGGGCAGCGACACTAGGTGAGTGCCCTACAGTCCGCATGACACGGAGCGCTGGGCGGCCGAGCCGCCCAAGCGCGCCGGCCGGACGCATTTCCAGCGGGATCGCGCGCGAGTCCTGCACAGCTCCGCGCTGCGCAGGCTCGCCGCGAAAACGCAGGTCGTCGAGGTTGGCGCGAGCGACTTCCCGCGCACCCGGCTGACCCACTCCCTCGAGTGCGCGCAGATCGGCAGGGAACTCGGCGCCGTCCTCGGCTGTGACGCCGACCTGGTGGACGCCGCGTGCCTGGCGCACGACCTGGGGCATCCCCCGTTCGGGCACAACGGGGAGGCGGCGCTCGCCGCGCTCGCCGCCGACGGCGGCGCGCTCGCCTGCGGCGGCTTCGAGGGCAACGCGCAGTCGCTGCGGCTGCTCACGCGGCTCGAGCCGAAGGTCCCGGGCGCAGGACTGAACCTGACCCGCGCCACCCTCGACGCGACGCTCAAGTACCCGGTCGTGGGTTCGGGCACGGGCAAGTACGGCGCCTATGCCTGCGACGCCGAGGTCTTCGCGTGGATCCGGGCCGGCGCCCCGCCCCAGCCCGCCGGCCGGGCGCCCCGGCTGTGCCTGGAGGCCCAGGTCATGGACTGGGCCGACGACGTGGCCTACTCCGTGCACGATGTCGAAGACGGCCTGCACGCCGGGCTCGTAACCCTGAAAGACCTCAAGAGTCATTCCGAACGGGCGGTGGTGGCTCAGACGGCCCTCGCCGCGTACTGCCCGCCTTCGTGGGACGTATCGTCCGCGGAGCTGCAGTCCGTGTTCGCCGAATTCACCGAGCTGCCCTGCTGGCGGTTCGGCTTCGACGGCGGCCCCGCGTCGCTGGCCGCCGCCAAGAACCTGACCAGCGAGCTGGTCGGCCGCTTCTGCCAGGCCGCCGAACGCGCGACCCTGGCCGCCGCGGCCAGCCCCGGCGCC
>DAHVAN010000240.1 GCA_027314595.1 Actinomycetota bacterium
GTGCCTGGGTGGCCCGCGCCTGCCGGAGCGGGCTTACCAGCCAGGCACGGCTGCGGGCGGCGATGCGCGCCCGCGGCAGGCTCCGCTGGCGCCACCAGCTCGGCCAGATCGTCGCGGACCCGGCCGCCGGCTCGCGCCGGCTCAGCTGATGGCAGCCAGCAGCCGCAGGTTCCCATCCTGGTGCGCGACCACCTCGTCAAGGTCTGTCGAAGATTCACGCAGCGACGTCAGCGCTTGCACGGCCGGGCTCGCTTGTGCCGGATGGTGGGCGCGGTGATCGGGGTTTCGGGGTCCTCGCGGGAGGTGAAGTCGCCGCGGCGCAGGCCTTGGGGGGCTACTTTGCTGTCTCGTCCACACGGCGCAGGAGCGGCGGGTCAGGATGCTGAACCACTGCTCCACTATGTCGAGCCAGCCCTTCACCTTGAGGCGTGCCGGTGCCGTCCAAGCGCGTCAAAGAGAGCACCGAGGGAACCGTCGACCAGCACGCGTCGAAGACCCACCCTGAGCCGCAGGAAATCACCATCCGCTGGCGAGGCGGCCCGGCCAGTCAGGGATCGATCAAGAACTTCTGCGGTGCTGCACTAGCGGACGTGGATCACGTCGCCGGCAGATAGCGGCGTGAGCGAAGTGGCCTGTGCTTCGCGGACGAGGAGCCGCCCTTGCGCGTCGACGTCCTCGGCGACGCCCGCCACGGCGCGGCCGCCCGGCAGTTCGACGCGGACGGCGCGGCCAAGCGTGCCGCACTGGGCCCGGTAGGCCGCCAGCATGCCGTCGCGCGCGGGGTCCGGGTCGGCGCGGAACGCCAGGTAGCATCGCTCGAGATGGCGCAGCATCCCGATCAGCAGCACATCCCTGGCGATGTCCGCCCCTTCGGCGAGCAGCGACGTCGCGGGCAGGCCGGCAGGGGTCACCGGAAGCGCGTCGCGCGAGGTGGCGACGTTGAGGCCGATGCCGACCACGACGGCGTCCCCGGACTGCTCGGCCAGGATGCCGGCCAGCTTCCTGTCGCCGATCAGCACGTCGTTCGGCCACTTCAGGGTCGCCGCGACAGCGGCGGCGTCGCGCACGGCGGTCGTCACGGCGACCCCGGTCAGCAGCGGCAGCCAGCCACGCCGGGCGGGCGGGACCGCCGACGGACGCAGCAGCACGGAGAAGGTGAGCGACGCCCCCGGCTGGCTCACCCAGGACCGGCCCATCCGCCCGCGCCCCGCGGTCTGCTCCTCGGCGACGAGCACCTGTCCTTCGGGGCCGCCGCGGGCCAGAAGGTCCGCGTTGGTGGACGCGGTTCGCGGCACGACCTCGACGCAGGTCCACAGGCCGCCAGCGCACGCCGCCTGCAGCGAAGGCCCGTACAGGGTTGTGCCTGGCATCGCCTGACTGCCTCAGTCCGCGACCGTGATGCGCAGCCGGCGGAAGCCCTTGCCCTTGTTCTCCACCTTGACCACACAGATCCGGCCGACCTGGGCGGTGGAGGCGACGTGGGTGCCGCCATCCGCCTGCTGGTCAAGGCCCACGATGTCCACGATCCGCACCTCCTTGACGTCTTCGGGAACCAGGTTGGTGGCGGTCCTGATGATGTCCGGGATCTGGAACGCCTCGTCCCGCGGCAGCTCGCGGACGACGATGCGCCGGTCAAGCCGGATCTCGGCGTTGCACGCGTCCTCGACCGCCTCCTTGAAACCCGGCGGCACCGTCTCCAGGTTGAAGTCCATCCTGGCGGTGAGCGGCTCCATGTTGCCGCCGGTCACAAGCGCGCCGAAGTCGCGGAACACCACCCCGCACAGCACGTGCAGCCCGGAGTGCGTGCGCATCAGCGCGGTGCGCCGCGCGTCCTCCACAGCGCCGCGCACCGCGGTGCCTGCTGGCGGCAGCGGGTCGGCGTCGAGCGGCACCAGGCAGATGTCGTCGCCCTTGCGCGCGCCGACGATCCGGGTCTGCGCGCCGCCCCACAGCAGCACCCCGTGGTCCGGCGGCTGGCCGCCGCCACCTGGGTAGAACGCGGACCTGTCGAGCACTATCCCGTCCGGTCCCGAGTAAAGAACCACCGCGTCCCACTCACGCAGTGCCTGGTCGTCAAGCTCTAGCCGGTGTGTCCTGCTCACCCCTCAGAGCTTAACGGGGGCCAGAGGGGGCCGGGGGCTGGAAGGGGTTCGTCCCCGGTCAGGAAGATCAGAGCTTGTAGCCGATCGCGCGCAGCAGCTGGTGGCGCTGCGACGCGTCAGCATCGGTCTCGATCCCGGCCGGGGGTGAGCCGTCGATCACGCCGACCACGCCGCGGCCACGATCTGTCACCGCGACCAGGACCTCCACGTCGTTGGCGGTCGCGCAGTAGACATAGCAGACCTCGGGCACGCCCTTGACCTGATTGAGCACGTTGATCGGGAAGCCTTCCCTGATCATGACGACGAACGAATGGCCGGCGCCGACCGCCAGCGCGTTGCGTGCCGCCAGTTCGGTCAGCTCCTGGTCGTTACCCGACCGGCGGACCAGCCTGGCCGCCGACGCTTCGCAAAAGCCCAGGCCGAAGCGCAGGTGCGGGCTCGCGCCCGCGAGGGCCTCGTGCAGGTCCTCCACCGTCTTGATGAAATGGGCCTGCCCGATGATCACGTTCATGCCCTCAGGCTTGTCGATCATGACGGCCTCGATAGACACCATGGTCAGTCACCTCCGCATGAGGTCAGCCGGTGTTCTGCAGGCCGGCGGCTATGCCGCTGACCGTGAGCAGGAGCAGCCGCTCGTCGGACTCGCGGTCGTCCGGGACGTCGTCGGCGCGCAGCGCCGACAGGGCACGCAACTGCAGGTAGGAGAGCGCGTCCACGTACGGGTCGCGGAGCACGACCGCGCGGGACAGCACGGGGCGGCTGGCGAGCAGCCGGTCGTGCTCGGTCACCATGAGCACGAAGCGCCTGGTCAGGTCGTATTCGGCCAGGACCGCCGCGGTCAGGTCGTCCCGGCCGCCCAGATCCAGGTAGCGCGCCGCGATCGCGCGGTCGGTCTTGGCCAGGCTCATCTCGGCGTTGTCGAGCAGCGTGGCAAGCAGCGGCCACTGCCGGTAGGCGCGGCGCAGTTCGGCGATGCCGGCCGTGGCCTCGGCGGCCGCGAGGCCGCTGCCCAGGCCGAACCAGCCGGGCACGTTGAGCCTGGTCTGCGCCCAGGCGAACACCCACGGTATGGCCCGCAGGTCCTCCAGGCCCATCGGGCCGCCGCCATGCCCGCGCCGCGCGGGCCGCGAGCCGATCCGCAGCCCGGAGATCTCGTCGAGCGGGCTGACGCGCGAGAACCAGGCGGCAAAGCCGTCGGTCTCCACCAGCGCGCGGAAGGCCGCGCGCGCCGCGTCGTCGATCTGGGCGGCGAGCGCACGGAACGCGGTCGCCGCCGCCCCGTTGCGCGCGGCCACCGACGGGGAGGACGCGAGCAGGACGGCGGAGGTGACCTGCTCGAGGTGGCGCAGCCCGATCCCCGACCTGCCGTACCTGGCGAAAATCACCTCGCCCTGCTCGGTGACCTTGAACCTCCCGTCCACCGACCCGGGGGCCTGCGCGAGCACCGCGCGGCCGGCCGGGCCGCCGCCGCGGCCGAGCGCGCCGCCCCGGCCGTGGAAGAGGGTGAGCCGCACACCGTGCTCCGCCGCCCACGAGGCCAGTTCCGCCTGCGCGTCGAACAGCCGGAGCGTGGCCGAGGCCGGCCCTAGCTCCTTCGCCGAGTCCGAATACCCCAGCATCACCTCGAGGTGGCGCCCGTTCGCCTCAAGCCGGGCGGCGACCGGAGGGAGCGAGAGCATCGTCGTCAGCACGGCGGGCGCCCGCGCCAGGTCGTCGCCGCTCTCGAACAGCGGCACCACGTCCAGCACGGGCCCGTCGCCGTCGGGGAACGCGTAGCTCGCCAGCTCGTACACAGCCGCGATGTCCTCGGCCGAGGTGGTGAACGAGACGACATACCGGCGGCAGGCGGCCGCGCCGAAGCGGCGCTGGATCCACGCGATGACCCGGATCGTGTCCAGGATCTCCGCGGTCATCTCCGAGGGCGGGGACGGCGGCTGGTCGGGCAAGCCGCCCGAAGCTCGCAGCTCGGCGAGCGCCCGCGCGTGCACCCGGGAATGCTGCCTGACCTCAAGGCCCGCCAGGTGGAAGCCGAACGTCTCGGCCTGCCAGATCAGGTGCTGCAGCTCCCCGTACGCCTGCCTGGCCGCTCCGGCCGCTGCCAGCGACGACTGGACTGCGCGCAGGTCGGCAAGGAAGTCCGCGGGCGCGGCGTAGGCCAGATCGGCGTTTCTCGTGCGCGTCGCCGAGAGCCTTTCCGCGGCGTAGAGCAGGTACGTGCGGTACGGCTCCTGCGGGGAGCGCGCCGCTATCTCACCGAGCAGGTCCGGGTGCGCGGCCGAGGCCGCGGCCAGCGCCCTGCGCAGGTCGGCCGACGGCGGCGCGGACCCGGCGCTCACCGTCAGGGCCCTGCCGATCCGGGTGCAGGCCGTCTCGAGCGCGCGCAGCGCGTGGTCGGCCTGGATGATCGCAGCCTCCCTGGTCACCGCGGAGGTCACCATGGGGTTGCCGTCCCTGTCGGCGCCAACCCAGCTGCCGAACCGCACGAAGGCGGGCACCGGCGATGGCTCGCGCCCGCTGTCCGGGCCGAGCAGCACCTGATCCATCGCCCGGTACAGCGCGGGCACCAGCCGGAACAGCGTCTCGTCGAACGCGGTCATCACCGTGCGGACCTCGTCCGCGGGTGTCATGCCCTTCACCCGCAGCTGCGCGGTCCGCCACAGCAGGTCGACCTCTTCGCGGAGCTGCCGGCGCACCTGTGTCAACCGCGCCGCGCCCGCCTTGTCGTCGTCGACGGCCACGAGCAGCCTGCTGATCCGGCGCAGCGACTCGACCACCGCGCGGCGGCGCGCCTCGGTCGGGTGCGCGGTGAACACCGGATGCACGCGCAGCCCGGCAAGCAGTTCGTCCACCTGACCGCGGCCCTGCTCGGCGATGATCCTGGCGACCGCGTCGGCGAGTGACTCGCGCGGCGCCATGTCCCCGGACTCGCGTTCGCGGAGGGTGCGCACGCGCTGCTGCTCCTCGGCGAGGTTGGCCAGGTGAAAGTAGACCGTGAAGGCACGGGCGACCTGCTCGGCGCGCTGCCGCGGCCATGAGGCGACGAGCGCCGCGATGGCGTCACCCGCGGCGCCGGCCGCGGGCGACGCGCGGTCAGCGACCCTGCGGGCCTCGATCACCGCGCGCCGCAGCCGTTCCACGTCCGCGAGCAGGTCAGGCCCGTCGGACTCGCTGATCACCTCGCCGAGCATGTCGCCGAGCAACCGGACGTCCCGGCGCATCAGCTCGGGCAGCTCGGCGGAATCACGTTCCCTGTCAATGCTGGCGGTTCTCACAAGGGGAGGGTAACCCGTAGGGTCCGGGGGGTCGCCCCCCGGCTAGCATTCCCCCCATGACCGCAGCTGACACGATTCCCGGGGACCTGCCGGACCCGCATACCACCGCGGGGAAGATCGCCGGTCTCGAGCGCCGCCGCCACGAGGCGGTGCACGCCGGCTCCGCGCAGGCGGTGGAAAAGCAGCATGCCCGCGGCAAGCTGACCGCGCGCGAGCGCATCGCGCTGCTGGTCGACGAGGGCTCGTTCGTCGAGTTCGACCAGCTGGCCAGGCACCGGGCGCACGACTTCGGCATCGCGGCGAACCGGCCCTACGGCGACGGGGTGATCACCGGGCACGGCACGGTCGACGGGCGCCCGGTCTGCGTGTTCAGCCAGGACTTCACGGTGTTCGGCGGGTCGCTCGGCGAGGTCTACGGCGAGAAGATCGTCAAGGTCATGGACCACGCGATGAAGACCGGCTGCCCGGTGATCGGCATCAACGACGGCGGCGGCGCCCGCATCCAGGAGGGCGTGGTCGCGCTCGGGCTGTTCGCTGAAATTTTCTTCCGCAACACCCGCGCCTCGGGCGTGATCCCGCAGATATCCCTGATCATGGGGCCTGCCGCGGGCGGCGCGGTCTACTCGCCCGCGATCACCGACTTCACGCTGATGGTCGGGGGAACCAGCCACATGTTCATCACGGGGCCCGACGTGATCAAGACCGTGACCGGGGAGGACGTGACCTTCGAGGAACTCGGCGGGGCGCACGCGCACGCGGCCAAGTCCGGCGTCGCGCACTACCAGGCGGAGTCCGAGCAGGACTGCATCGCGTTCGCCCGTGACCTGCTCTCCTACCTGCCGTCGAACAACCTGGAGGAGCCGCCGGTCATCGACGTCCCGGCCGATGAGGAGATCTCCGGCGAGGACCGCTCGCTCGACACGCTCATCCCCGACTCGCCCAATCAGCCCTACGACATGCACGCGGTCATCGAGACCGTGCTCGACGACGGTGAGTTCCTCCAGATCCACGCCGCGTTCGCGCCGAACATCGTCGTCGGCTTCGGCCGCATCGCCGGCTCCCCGGTCGGGGTGGTGGCCAACCAGCCGATGCACTTCGCCGGCTGCCTCGACATCGACGCGTCCGAGAAGGCGGCGCGGTTCGTGCGGACCTGCGACGCGTTCAGCATCCCGATCCTGACCCTCGTCGACGTGCCCGGTTTCCTGCCCGGCGTCAGCCAGGAGTGGCGCGGCATCATCCGCCGCGGCGCCAAGCTCATCTACGCCTACGCGGAGGCCACGGTCCCGAAGGTCACGGTGATCACGCGCAAGGCCTACGGCGGCGCCTACGACGTCATGGGGTCCAAGCATCTGGGCGGCGACGTGAACCTGGCCTGGCCCACCGCGCAGATCGCGGTGATGGGCGCGCAGGGCGCGGTCAACATCCTGTACCGCAGGGAACTCGCCAGCGCGGGGAACCCCGAGCAGTTGCGCGCGCAGCGGACCGCCGAGTACGAGGACACCCTCGCCAACCCGTATATCGCCGCCGAACGCGGGTACCTGGACGCCGTGATCCGCCCCGCCGAGACTCGCGTCGCCGTCACCAGGGCGCTGCGGTCGCTGCGCACCAAGCGGGAGACGCTGCCGCCGAAGAAGCACGGCAACATTCCGCTGTGAGCACGCTGGTCGCGACCCGGAGCACGCACGCCAGGCAGTTCCGCCGTCAATGCTGGCCCAACTGGCCCGCGCATACCCCTGGCTGTCCTAGAGTCAGAAGACGATGAGCGAATTCGCCGCCCCGATGCCCGTCCTCGCCAGATACGCGGTCATGGTTGACGTCGGGTATATCTACGCGGCCGCGGGCGAATTGCTCTTCGGCACGAGTTCACGGCGGGACTACCGGGTGGACGCGGTCGGGCTCATCCAGGCGGTCACCAAGCACGCGGACGAACTGTTCCGCGGCGAACTGCTCCGCGTCTACTGGTACGACGCCGCGCGGGACCGGGTGCCGACCATCGACCAGCGCGTCGTCGCGCAGATGGCCTGGGTGAAGCTCCGCCTCGGCAACCTGAACGCGCGCGGCCAGCAGAAAGGCGTGGACGCCAACATCCGCGCCGACATGGAGGCGCTCGCCAGGCACCGCGCGATCACCGACGCGGTCCTCATCGCCGGCGACGAGGACATGGTGCCGGCCGTCGAGGCCGCACAGGCCTTCGGCGTGCGGGTGCACTTGTGGGGCATCGAGCCGCCGTACGGCACCAACCAGGCCGAGCGGCTCGTCTGGGAGTCCGACACCGTCGACGTGCTCGACGCCGCGTTCCTGCGCCCGTACTTCACCCGGAACCCGGTCGCCGAGCAGCCCCGGCCGGACATCCAGGCGGTGCCCTCGCCCGCGCAACTGTTCGGCGAGCGGCACGTCCGGCCGCCGGTGCCGCTCGGGCGCAACTCGCACGTCTCCGCGACCGGCCCGATGCCCAGGCTCGGCCCGGACAGGCGGCACGTCGAGGAGGCGGGCGAGCACGTGGCGCACAAGTGGATCCTCACCCGCGGCGCCGACAACATCCGCGACCTGCTGCCTGGACCGATCCTGCCGCCGGTCATCGACAAGGAACTGCTCGTCGAGGCGGAAAAGGAACTCGGCCAGTCGCTGCGCCCCTACCAGGAGGCCCGCGAATGGCTGCGGGACGCGTTCTGGGCACGGGTGCACCGCGAGTTCGGCATCAACGTCGGCAAGTCGCGTGGCTGACCCCCGTTCCTTCCTCCGCGTCGTCCGGGGCGATGCCCGCGACGACGAGATCGCGGCGCTCGCCGCCGCCCTCGCCGTCACCACCGCCGCGCGCGCGGGTGCTCGCGGCCGGCAGACGCGACGGCTCGTTCGGGATAACTGGGCTGAGAAGACCCGGCTGATGTGCAAGCCCGTGCACCCTTCCGGCGGCGGGTGGCGGCGCTCAGCCCTGCCTTAGCACCCTTGCCGGCGGCACCCTTGTGGGCGGGACGGCGATCATATATTTTCGTTCGGTCCCGGCTTCCGGCCCGCTAGGGGTGGCGCGATGAAGAAGGCGAAGTACGACAACCTCCCGGTGAGCGACGTGCGGCCCGGGGTGACCAGGCGGTCGTTCTCCGGCGCGGGCGCGACGCTGGCCTGGGGCACGCTCAGCCCCGGCCACGAGCCGCGGCCGCACACCCATCCGCACGAGCAGATCGTGTACATAGTCTCCGGGCACGGCACGTTCACCGTCGGCGGCGACACGACCGACGTCGAGCGGGGCGACATGCTCGTCGTGCCGTCCGGAGTGCTGCACTACGCGGTCGCCGCGGGCGACGAGCCGATGGTGGACCTGAGCGTGTTCAACCCGCGACGCGACGACTACTACGCGATCGACGAGGGCGGTCCCTGCGGCCCCGCCGCCGATGCCTGACCGGCGCGAGAGCGTCGCCGCCGCGCTCAACGTAACGGCCGACACCATCACGGGCGGCGGGACGCCGCTCGGCATCTTCTGCGCGGAGGCGGCACAGGCGCTGCGGTGGGCGGAACGCGGCCTGACGCTGCTCGTGGTCGCCGCCGACCTTTCGATGCTGGCGGCGGCGAGGACGGCGATCGGACCGCTGCGGACACGGCTGATGAGCGGCTAGCGGGGGGCCATGAAGATCACGATCGCCGGTTCCGGGGCGATGGGGTGCCGGTTCGGCGGCGCGCTGTTCGCCGCCGGCCACGACGTCGTGCTGCTCGACGGGTGGCCCGAGCACGTCGCCGCGATCAACTCCGGCGGGCTGCGGATCGAGGACTCGCGCGGCTCTACGGTGCTGCGGGTGCCGGCGGCGGCCTTCCCCGCCGCCCCAGCCCCGGCCGACCTGCTCATCGTGTTCGCGAAGGCGACGGCGACGGCGGCGGCGGCCGCCGCCGCGGCGGGCGCGATCGGCCCGGACACGCTGGTTTTGACCTTGCAGAACGGCCTTGGCAACATCGAGGTGCTGCGCACCTGCGTGCCCGGCTCCCGGCTGCTCGCCGGGACCACCACGCTCGGCACCGAGCTCCTGGGGCCCGGGCACATCCGGGCGCTTGGGTCCGGTGAAACGGTGCTGGGCGCGCTCGGGCCGGACTCCTCAGGTTATGCCGAACGGACCGCGGCGACTCTTTCCTGCGCGGGCCTGCCGACCCGGGCGGCGCCCGACGTGCTCGGCGTGATCTGGGCGAAGGTCGCCTTCAACTGCGTGATGAACACCCTGTGCGCGATCGCCTCGATCCCGGTCTCCGCGCTCGCCCGCTACGACGGGTTCGACGCGCTGGCCGGCTCGATCCTCCGGGAGGTGGCGGCGGTCGCTTCGGCGGAAGGCGTCGCGGTGGACACGGCGGCGGCGCTGGCGCTGATGAGGGCCCAGTTCGACCCGGCCGCGTCCGGCGACCACCTCGCGTCGACGCTGCAGGACCTCATGAACGGCCGGCCCACCGAGATCGCCCACCTCAACGGCGCGATCGCGTCCCGCGCACTCGCGCACGGCATCGACGCGCCGCTGAACGCGCTCGTCACCCAGCTGATAGGGCTGCTCGAAGCCACCTGGCCCCGCCGCGTGACCCGCCCCGCCCCCGGCCCCGGCCCCCGCCCCGCCCCGCAGTAGCTTGGGCCAGATGCGCGGATAGCCCAATTCTATGGGGCCAGATGCGCGAATGCCCCAGGAGGCGACGCGAGCTGAATCGGAACTGCGTTGCTAGCCGAGCCTGTCCATGATCAGTTCGCGTACCCGGGAGGCGTCGGCCTTGCCGCGGGTGGCCTTCATGACCGCGCCGACAAGGACGCCGGCCGCGGCGGTCTTGCCGTCGCGGATCCGGGCCGCCACATCCGGGCTGGCGGCGATCGCCTCGTCGATCGCGGCGAGCAGCGCGGCCTCATCGCTGACCACGGCCAGGCCGCGGGCCTTGACGACCTCGTCGGGCGAGCCCTCGCCGTCGAGCACGCCCTCGATGACCTGACGGGCCAGCCTGTCGTTCAGCGCCCCGGAAGCGACGAGCTCGGCGACGCGCGCCACCTGGACGGGCGTGATCGGCAGGGCGGACACCTCGACCCCGGAGTCGTTGGCGCGCCTGGCCAGTTCGCCCAGCCACCACTTGCGCGCGTCGGCCGGGGCCGCGCCGCTGGCGACCGTCTGCTCCACGACGTCCAGAGCCCCGGCGTTCCGCAGCGCCTCGTAGTCGAGTTCGGAAACCGACCAGGACTCGATGAGCCGGGCACGGCGCGCCGAGGGCAACTCGGGCAGCGACGCGCGGATCTGCTCGACCCACTCCCGCGGCGGCGCGACCGGCACCAGGTCGGGCTCGGGGAAGTACCGGTAGTCCTGCGCCTCCTCCTTGGACCGCCCGGAGGTCGTGACGCCGGACTCCTCGTGGAAGTGCCTGGTCTCCTGGATCACCCGTTCGCCGGCGTCGAGCACGGCCGCCTGCCGCTCGATCTCGGAACGCACCGCCCGTTCCACCGAGCGCAGCGAGTTCACGTTCTTGGTCTCGGTCCTGGTGCCCCACGCGCCCGACCCGCGAGCGGACAGCGAGGTGTTCACGTCGCAGCGCAGCGAGCCCTCCTCCATCCGCACGTCGGATACCCCGAGCGTGCGGAGCACGTCACGCAGTTCGGTGACGTAGGCCTTGGCGACCTCCGGGGCCAGGTATCCGGTGCCAGGCACCGGCTTGGTGACGATCTCCACCAGCGGGATGCCGGCCCTGTTGTAGTCGACCAGCGAGTACTCGGCTCCGTGGATGCGGCCCGTCGCGCTGCCGACGTGCAGCGACTTGCCGGTGTCCTCCTCTAGGTGCACCCGCTCGATGCCCACCCGCACTGTCTTGCCGCCGACGAGCACGTCCAGGTACCCCTCGGTGCACAGCGGCTCGTCGTACTGCGAGATCTGGAAGTTCTTCGGCATGTCGGGGTAGAAGTAGTTCTTCCGCGCGAACCGGCACCACGACGCGATCGAGCAGTTGAGCGCGAGCCCGATCCTGATCGTGTACTCGATGGCCACCCGGTTCACCACGGGCAGCGAGCCAGGCAGGCCCAGGCACACCGGGCAGACCTGGGCGTTCGGCTCGCCGCCGAACACAGCCGCGCAGCCGCAGAACATCTTGGTCCTGGTGCCGAGCTCGACGTGCGTCTCCAGGCCGAACACCGGCTCGTATCGCTGCAGCGCCTCTTCGTACATGACGGTCATCACACGAGCCCCTTCGCCTCGGCGAGCAGCGGGTGTCCCCAGCGGTCCGTGAACGCCGCCTCCACGGCCGCGGCGACCCGGTACAGCCGGTCGTCGGCCAGCGGCGGCGCCATCACCTGCAGCCCGGCGGGCAGGCCGTCCTCGTCGGCCAGGCCGCAGGGCACCGCGATGGCCGCGTTGCCCGCCAGGTCGGTCGGGATCGTGCACAGGTCGGCGAGATACATGGCCATCGGGTCGTCGGCCCGCTCCCCGATCGGGAAGGCCGTGGTCGGCGTCACCGGTGAGACCAGCACGTCCACCTGTCCGAACGCCGCGTCGAAGTCCCTGATGACCAGCGTCCTGACCTGCTGCGCCTTGCCGTAGTAGGCGTCGTAATAGCCGCTGGACAGCGCGTACGTGCCGAGCATGATCCGGCGCTTGACCTCCGGGCCGAACCCGGCGGCCCGGGAAAGCGCCATCACCTCCTCGGCGCTGCCGCCGCCGGGGCGCTCGGCCCGCAGCCCGTACCGCATCCCGTCGAACCGGGCCAGGTTCGACGACACCTCGCTCGGCGCGATCAGGTAATACGCGGGCAGGGCGTACCTGAAGTGCGGGCAGCTGATCTCGGTGACCTTCGCGCCGAGCGACTCGAGCAGTTCCACCGCCTCGGTGAACCTGGCCATCACGCCGGGCTGGTAGCCGTCGCCGGAGAACTCGGTGACGACGCCGATCCGCATGCCGCTCACGTCGCCGTGCCGGGCGGCCTCGACGACCGGCGGCGCCGGCGCGTCGATGGACGTGGAGTCCATCGGGTCGTAGCCCGACATCGCCTCGTGCAGCAGGGCGGTGTCAAGGACGGTTCTCCCGAACGGCCCCGGGGTGTCCAGGGAAGAGGCGAAGGCTACGACCCCGTAGCGGGAGGAGCCGCCGTAGGTGGGCTTGGTGCCCACGATGCCGCACACCGCGGCGGGCTGGCGGATCGAGCCGCCGGTGTCGGTGCCCAGCGCCAGCGGCGCCTCGTACGCCGCCACCGCGGCGGCCGAGCCGCCGGACGAGCCGCCAGGGACCTTGGCCAGGTCCCACGGGTTGCGGGACGGGCCGTACCCGGAGTTCTCCGTCGACGAGCCCATCGCGAACTCGTCCATGTTCGTCTTGCCGATCAGGATCGCGCCGGCGTCGCGCAGCCGCCTGGTGATCGTCGACTCGTACGGCGGACGCCAGCCCTGGAGGATCTTCGACCCGCAGGTGGTGGGCATGCCGACGGTGGTGAACAGGTCCTTCACCGCGACCGGCACGCCTGCCAGCGGGCCGAGCGGCTCCCCGGCCGCCCGGTCGCGGTCGATCTCGCGCGCCCGCGCGAGCGCGTCGTCGGCGGCCACGTGCAGGAAGGCGCGCACCCGCTCGTCGACGCTGGCGATCCTGTCCAGGTGCGCGGCGGTCACTTCGGCGGCGGAAACCTCGCCCGCCGCCACCGCCGCGGACAGGTCCGCCGCGGTCATCGTGATGAGCTCGTTCACGTGCCTGCCCTCACTCCTCGACCAGGATCCGCGGCACCTTGAAGCGCTGCAGTTCGACGGCCGGCGCGCCGCTGAGCGCCTCCTGCGGCGTCAGGCACGGCGCGGGCTCGTCCTCGCGGAAAACGTTGGTGAGGCCGGTCGCATGCGAGGTCGGCGGAATCCCCTCCGCCGCGACCTCCTGCACCTGTGCGACCGACGAGATGATCTGGTCAAGCTGCGGGGCCAGATGGCCGAGCTCCTCGTCGCTGAGCGCCAGCCTCGACAGCCGGGCCAGGTGCGCGACCTCGTCACGGGTGATAGCCACTACCGCTCCCTATCGGGGTCGGGGGTGCGGGGGCCGTCCCCCGCAAGCCAACAGAGCCATCCTAGGGGCGACCCGTGGATGAGGCGTAAGCGATTAAGACCGCAGCCACCTTGGAATACGGTCAGAATAGTTTCGAGTCGACCGGCGACTTTCCCCGTGGTTTCTCCGTATTGTTGGCGTTGTATTGTTGGCGTTGCCCTCCCGCGGCAGACCACAGTAAAGCACAAATCCGTCACGACAGGGAGACCATGAAAAAACCGATCACGGTCGTCGCGGCCACTGCGCTGATAGCGACGACGATCGCCGCGGTAGCCGGCGGATCAGCGGCGCAGGCGGATTCGGCGCACGCGGGAGGACGTGGCCCGGCGGTCATGGCGCTATCGGACAGCGTCGCGCCGTTCGCCACCCCGAATCGGGTAATTGGCGAGGTCACCGGTTCGCAGAAACTGACGATTCAGGTGTGGCTGAAGCAGCGAACCGCGGCCGCGGGGAATTTCGCTACCGCGGTCAGCACGCCGGGCAACCGCGCATACGGGCGTTATCTGAGCCCGGGCGGCTACGCGGCCCGGTTCGGCGCGACCGCGGCCCAGGCGGCCAGAGTCGAGTCGTGGCTGAGGTCGTCGGGTTTCACGGGCGTCGCCGCGGACGCGGGACGCGACTACGTGCAGGCGACCGCCTCGGTGCCGGCGATCGACGCGGCGTTCCGCACTCAGCTGAAGTACTACCGGCCGTCCAGCCAGTACAACGCCGGCCCGTACGCCCTGCGCTCCAACAGCCAGCCGGTCTGGCTGCCCTCCACGGTCGCCGCGAGCGTCATCGGCGTCACCGGCCTGGACAACGCGGCGCCGACGAGGACGTACGCCCGGCCCGGCAGCCCTGCCGCCCCCGCGGCAGCGCGCGCGCCGCGCAGCGGCGGCAAGCCGATCTCGTTCCCCTGCTCGCAGTACTACGGCCAGCACTACGCGCTCCGGCTGCCCAGGCAGTACGGCACGATCAACTTCCCGACCGTGATCTGCGGGTACAGCGCCACGCAACTGCGCCGCGGCTACGGCTACAGCAGCCGCGACACCGGCAGGGGCGTCACCATCGCCCTCGTCGAGCTCGGCCTGGCCCCGGACATGTTCCAGACGCTGCAGGACTACGCCGCCGTGAACGGGATCCAGGCCCCGTCCCCGCGGCGGTACGCCGAGCTTTCCATCGGCCGGGGCTCGGCGTGCGGCGACCCGTTCAACCTCGAGGAGCAGCTCGACGTCGAGTCGTCCTACGACATGGCGCCGCTCGCGAACCAGCTCGTGGTCGGCGGTGACTCCTGCGACAACGGCTTCTACGGGCTGCAGGGGCTGTTCGACGCGGACACCGCGATACTCAACGGCGTCGGCAACCACCCGCTCGCCTCGATCGCCTCCAACTCCTGGGAGAGCTTCGACGAGGCCGAGCCGGCCGACATCCTGCGAATCGAGAACGCCTACCTGGTCCGCGCCGCCGCCGAAGGCGTCGGCATGTACTTCTCGGCAGGCGACAGCTCCGGTGTGCTCACCCCGTCGGACAACCCGTTCGCCACCGCGGTCGGCGGGACCACGCTCGGCATCGGCGGCACCGCCGCCAGGCTCTTCGAGACCGGCTGGTCCACCCAGATCTCCTCGGACATCAACAACAGGTGGGTCTCCCAGGGCGAGCAGGGCGCCGGCGGCGGCGGCCCCAGCCTGCTCTGGGCGCAGCCGGCGTACCAGCGCGGCGTCGTGCCGAAGGCGCTGGCCACGGCGTTCGGCTCCAGGGGCGGGCTGGTCCGCAGCGTGCCCGACATCAGCGCGGTCGCCGATCCGTTCACCGGGCTCGCGGTCGGGCTGCTGTCGTTCAACAACCAGGGCGTGCCCATCGGGTTCTCCGAGGAGGCGGTCGGCGGCACCAGCCTCGCCTCGCCGGTGGTCGCCGGCATGGTGGCCGACGCGCAGCAGGGCCGCCGGCCATTCGGGTTCATCAACCCGCTGCTGTACCGGCTGGCGGGCACGAGCGCGATCCACGACGTGCTGCCCATCACGTCCCGGGCGTCCGCGCGGGATCGCGGTGTCGCGTGCGACACCGCGATGTGCGGCGCGCTGTCGCTCACCCAGTTCGACGACCAGAGCTACAGCATGCAATTTTACACCGGCCAGGTGACCCGGCCGGGCTACGACACCATGACCGGCATCGGCACCCCGAACGGGCTGGCCTTCATCAACGCCCTGCGCAGGCTGGGGCGTTAGCCGCTGTCACGGGTTACTCCCGGGGGGGCGACCCCCCGGGAGGACCGCCGGCCAGCAAGGCGCGGAACGCGTCCTCGTCGAGGACGCGGACGCCGAGCTCGACGGCCTTGTCGTACTTGGAGCCGGCGTTCTCGCCCGCCACGACGAAGTTCGTCTTCTTCGACACCGAAGACGAGACCTTGCCGCCCGCCGCGCGGACGGCTTCCGCGGCCTCGTCGCGGCTGAAGCCGCTCAGCGTTCCCGTGATGACCACCGTGACCCCGGCGAGCAGCCGGGACGACGCCGCGGACGGATCGAAACCCGGCGTCGCGAGCTGAACGCCCGCCGCCCGCCACTTGTCCACGATCGCCTCGTGCCAGTCGACGGTGAACCACTCGGCGACCGAGGCGGCGATCGTCGGCCCGACCCCGTCCACCGCCGCGAGGGCCTCAGGCGAGGCTGCCGCGATCGCGTCCACGGACCCGAAGGCCTCGGCGAGCGCCCTGGCCGCGGTCGGCCCGGCATGCCTGATGGACAGCGCCACGAGCACCCGCCACAGCGGCCTGGTCCGCGCCTCGGCCAGGTTGAGCAGCAGCAGCTGTGCGTTGATCTTCAGACCGCCCGCCTTGTTCACGAAGAACGGGCAGGTGGCGAGCTTGTCCTCGGTCAGCCCGAACACGTCGCCCTCGTCCGCGACGAGCCCGCAGTCCAGCAGCGCGACGACGGCCTCGTAGCCGAGCACTTCGATGTCGAACGCGCCGCGCGAGGCCAGGTGGAACAGCCGCTCGCGCAGCTGGGCGGGGCACGACCGGGTGTTCGGGCAGCGCCAGTCGACCTCGCCCTCGTCCCTGGCCAGCGTGGCGCCGCACGCCGGGCACTCACGCGGGAACTGGAACTCGCGCTCGTCTCCGGCGCGCAGTTCCGCCACTGGCCCGAGGACCTCCGGGATCACCTCGCCCGCCTTGCGCAGGATCACCATGTCGCCGATCAGCACGCCCTTGCGCTTGACCTCGTCCTCGTTGTGCAGGGTGGCGTTCTCGACGGTGGACCCGCTGACCTTGACGGGCTCCATCACCGCGAACGGGGTGACCCGTCCCGTCCGCCCGACGTTGACCCGGATGTCGAGCAGTCGCGTGTTCACTTCCTCCGGCGGGTACTTGTAGGCGATCGCCCAGCGCGGCGCCCGGCTTGTCGCGCCCATCGCCCGCTGCACCCGCAGCGAGTCCACCTTGACGACGACGCCGTCGATCTCGTACGGCGTCTCGTGCCGGTGCGCGGGGTCCGCGTAATAGTCGATGAACGCCTGCACGTCGGCGAGGTCGGAGAAGACCTGGTACCGGTCGCTGACCGGCAGCCCCCACTTCCGCAGCCGCTCGTACCAGCCGGACTGGCTGTCCGGCGCTCCCTCCAGGCCCGCCACGCGGCCGATGCCGTGCATGATCGAGTCCAGTGCGCGGGACGCCGTCACCTTCGGGTCCTTCTGCCGCAGCGAGCCGGCCGCCGCGTTCCGCGGGTTCGCGAACGCCGGCCTGCCGGCCTCCTGCAGCGACTCGTTGAGCCGCGCGAACGCCGCCTCGGGCAGGAATACCTCGCCGCGCACCTCTAGGACCTCGGGCACGTCAGGACCGGTGAGGCGGGACGGCACCGAGGAGATCGTGCGGACGTTCAGCGTCACGTCCTCGCCGGTCCGCCCGTCTCCCCTGGTGGCCGCCCGCGCCAGCCGTCCGCGCTCGTACACCGCGTCGATGGCGAGCCCGTCGATCTTCAGCTCGCACAGGTACGGGCCGCCGCCGCCAAGCCGGACCGCACGGTCGGCCCACGCGGAGAATTCCCCGGCGGAGAACACGTTGTCCAGGCTGAGCAGCCGCTCCAGGTGCTCAACCGGGGCGAACAGCCTCGAAATCGCGCCGCCGACCTGCTGCGTGGGCGAGTCAGGCGTGCGCAGCTCGGGGAACTGGTCCTCGATCTCGTTGAGCGTGCGCAGGTCCGCGTCGTATTCGGCGTCGGAGATCGTCGGCGCGTCGAGCACGTGGTACCGGTACTGCGCCTCGGTCAGCTTCTCGCTCAGCTCGGCATGCCGCCGGCGGGCATCGTCAAGCGAGGTCATAGCTCTCCCATCATCTCCGGCAGGATCCGCGCCGCCTCCCGGCACCATCGCAGCGCCTCCCGCGCCTGGGCCGGCGACGCGCCGGCCAGCCCGCACGCCGGCGTGATCACGACCTGCTGCGCGCACCGCGCCGCGGGCAGCGCCATCTTCCGCCATACCTCCGCGACGGACCTGGCGGTGTCTGCGGGAGTAACCCCCCTTCGTTCGGGATAATCGAACGAAATGGCCCCCGCGAGCAGCCCGGCACCGGCCTCAGCCGCAGCGGCGAGGTGGTCGAAATCATCGCGCCGCAGCCGGCTGAGGTCGAACGACACGCCGTCCGCCCCCGCCCCTGTGATCAGCCCGAACGGAACGTTGCGACCGCAGCAGTGCACGATGCTGTAGCGCCGGGGCGGCGTGGCGGGCGCCGGGGGCCGTCCCCCCGCGGTCACTGCGGCGATTACTTCGCTGAGCCTGTCCCGCAGGACCTCCTCCTCGACCGCGCGGACGCGGGACAGGCCGCTGGCGGTCGGCACCGAGCCCCCGGCGACGGCGGGCAGCGCGGGCTCGTCGATCTGCACGACGAGGGCCGCCCGCGGGACCCGCTTGGCGACCTCCGCGGCGTGCGCGGCCGCGCCTTCGGCGAGCGAGGCGGCGAGGTCGGCCACCAGGCCGGGATCGGCGAGCGCCGGGTTCATCGAGCGCGGCCGCTCGAGCGTCGCTGCCAGCGTCCACGGGCCGCAGACCTGGATCTTCAGCAGCCCCTCGTAGGAGTCGAGGACCTCCTCCATGGCGTCCAGGTCCGACGACAGCATGGACCTGGCGCGGCGCAGGTCGCGGCCCGGGCGCTCGGCGATCCGCCAGCCGCGCGGCGTGACCTCGGCGGGGATGTCCACGAGCAGGGCGGCCGCGCGACCGGTGATGTCGGCACCGGGACCGCGGCCGGGAAGTTCGGCCAGGTGCGGAAGGTCCGGCAGTTCGCCGGCGATCGTCCGCGCCGCCTCCATCGGGTTCGCCCCGGGCATCGACCCGATCCCGGTCGCGGCGCCCGGCGGCCATGGGAACGTGTTTTCTGCCACCCTGCTGAGCTTAGCCTCCGGAGCCGGCTGATCCGCTGAACCCGCCGGGCCAGCGGGGATAGCCGTCGTCCTCCTCCTCCTCGGGCCGTGGCGGTTCCTCCCAGCCGACGGGCGCCCCGCCAGCGAGGCCGCCGCCGCGCCGGCCGGCCCGGCCCCGGCTGGTCCGGATCGCCGACATCGAGATCACCGCGATGGCGCCCACGATGATTCCGCTGACGAAGCAGGCCGCCACGATGCCCGCCACGACCTCCAAGCCGCTCACAGGTCCGGCTCCCGCCCGCGGTAAGTCCCGTCGCCGTCCCCGTCCGGCCGCGGTCTGGCCGGCCTGAAGCGGCCACGGACGTCCGCGCCGATAAGCAGGCGCGCGCCCTGGCACGTACGGTCCGGCGCCACACCGGTCAGCGAGCCAAGCCGGTCCTCGCGACGCGACGCGACCGACACGACGATGACTACGCCGCCCGCGACCCCGGCGATAAAGGCGATCAGGAGGAGGAACGCCACTCCCATCTCGATGCCGCTCATGCTGGCCTCCGTCCGTGACCCTGCGGCATACCACCTGGTAGGACCAGGTGTCTTGCCTAGTCCATACCTGCTGCCTAGCTGATGTGGACCATCCCAATCTCTAGACTAGCTTAGATACTTCCCGAATGCATCAGGCTTAATCCAATCATTCTTCCCAGGCCGACAGTTGGATCTGTCCCAGTCATTGGGATAGCATGGAGCGATGGGATACAGGGCCGCTGAGGCAGGTACCGCTGCATCCGGGCTGGTGACCTGCTAGGCTCAACCTAACAGGTTGACCTGTACCAGTCATCCCAACCTATCCAGGCTACGACTTACCGACGAACAAGTACGAATAAACCCAGCAGTGCCATACGTCCTGATGGACTTGACGGCTAGGATCATCGGGTTGGTTGGTATGTGTGGGAGGAACCATGGCTCAACAGCAGCAGCCGATGTACCAGCAGATCGCCGAGGATCTACGCAAGCAGATCGACACCGAGGTCCTCAAGCGCGGTAGCCAGCTTCCTACCGAACTCGAGCTCAGGGAGCGGTATGACGCCTCGCGCAACACGATCAGGGATGCCATCAAGCGGCTCATCAGCCAGGGCCTGGTCGAGACCAGGCCCGGTCAGGGCACCTTCGTGACGAGCAAGGTCGACCCGTTCGTCACCGTGATCACCGCGGACGCCAATACCGGCTTCGGCGGCGGCGAGGGCGCCGCATACCTCTCCCAGGTGAGCGCGGGGCACCGGCGACCATCGGCCACGGTGCCGAAGGTCGAGGTGCAGGCGCCCCCCGAGCCGATCGCCAAGCGGCTGCGCGCCGGCCCGGGGGCGCAGGTGGTCAGCAGGCATCAGGAGCGGTACATCGACGGCATCCCGTGGTCACTGCAGACCTCCTTCTATCCCATGGACTTCATAGTCAAGGGCGCGACGCGGCTGCTGATGGCCGAGGACATCCCCGAGGGGGCGGTGCGCTATCTCGCCGACACCGTCGGCGTCAGGCAGATCGGCTACCGGGACTGGATCACCGCGCGCCTGGCTGACGACAACGAGCAGCGGTTTTTCGGAATCGGGCACGACTCGACGGTCTTCGTGATCTTCAGGACGGCGTTCGACCAGACCAAGACACCGATGCGACTTACCGTGACTGTTTTCCCCACTGACCGTAACCAATTCATCGTCAACGTCGGAACCGACCTTCCGGACCCGCAGTATGACGAGGAGCCTGGCGAGGCGGCTACCTGAGACCCGGGCAGCCGCCCGCAATCCCGGCCTGAACTCCCCGTTCCCTGTACCTAAGCGTCGCTAGGTTCACTGAGGCGCCCGGCACCAAGGACAGCACACTTGCTTCGGCCCGACACCTATGTGCGTGTCGCAGGCGGTAAGACCTCGCGGTTTCTCGGGCTTACCCCAAGCACCGCACAGCCCAACTCGTGGCTGACGCTTCGCAACCCGAGCTTCAGGCTCTACTTCTGCGGCAGCGTCACCTCTGACCTCGGCACATGGCTGCAGAACACCGCCCAGGTGCTGCTGGCCTACCGGCTGGCCAATTCCGCGTTCGACGTGGGACTGGTCACGTGCGCGCAGTTCACCAGCCCGCTCGTGCTCGGCCCGTGGGCCGGCGTGATGGCCGACCGCTTCGGCGGCCGCAGGACGCTGCTCGGCACCCAGGTGGTATCCGCGCTGGTCGCGTTCGCCCTGGCGGCGATGGAGTTCGCGCACGCCCTCAGCGAATGGTCGCTCGTGGCCGGCGCGCTGGCCAGCGGGCTCGCCTTCACCTTCGCGCTGCCCGCGCGGAACGTCACGGTGCGGCGTCTCGTCCGCGCCGAACAGACACGGCCCGCGTACGTGATGGACGCCGTCTCGTACAACCTCGGGCGCGCCGTGGGCCCTCCGCTGACGGTCCTGCTGCTCGCGCCTGACCACTTCGGCTGGGCGTTCGCCGCGAACGGCGTCTCGTTCACCGTCTTCACCATTGCCCTGCTGCTCGCCAGGCCCGGCGAGGCCGAACCGGAGGTTCGCTCCCGGGTGAGGGACGGTTTCGTGATCGCGCGGCGCGAACGGACGATCCTGCTGCTGCTGCTGATGGTCGCCGCCGTCACCGTCGCCGACGACCCGATCACGGTGCTCGGATCGACGCTCGCCCACCACCTGGGCGGGTCGCCGAGCTGGGCGGGCTGGTTCATCGCCGCGCTCGGGGCCGGAAGCGTGGTCGGCTCGCTGCGGCGCTCGCAGCACTTGCCCACTCTCCCGCTCGCGGCGACCGCCCTGGCGGGACTGGGGGCGTGCATGGTAATTTTCATCGCCGCGCCGTCGATCTGGATCAGCCTCGCCGCGGCCCTGGGCGCCGGGGTGACCTGCCTGCTCGCCAACTCCATGACCCGCACGCTGCTGTCCCAGACGGCCGGGAAGACGCTGGTGGCCCCGGTGATGGCCGTGTGGGCGATCGCCTGGGCCGGCAGCAAACCGTTCGCGTCGCTGGCCGACGGGACGCTGGCGGGCCTGGTCGGGTTCCGGGCAACGGGCATCCTGCTCGCCCTGCCGGCCTTCATGCCACTCGCGTACCTGGTCCTGAGGCGCATCCTGCGGCGAGCGGCCACGGTCGAGCCAGCCGGCGAACCCGTCATCACGGGTTGAACTGGACAGATGACAACAAAGCCCGCGCAATTCATAATCGTGGGAGGAGGAACGGCGCGCCCTACCCCGACCACGTCCCATCGGGCACCGGGCCGGGGAGCTGCGGACCGCCAAAATACCGAGCGCAGGAGGTGCGGTGGCCAAGCACCACTCCCGTCCGTCTGTCCAGTACCGCTACGAGCATTACGACCCCGTCGCCGGCGTGTAGCGGCGACGGCGCCGCCGGCAGCCCGGGGCGCCATCGTCAGCGCAGAGCCGCTGGCGCCCGGGGGAAGCAGATCAGCGGATCACGTTCCCCCGGGCGCCAGGCGACTCGCTGGGAGAACTACGCGCGCCCGCTGACAGCGCGGACCGGCATGCGGGTGGTCGCCGTCATGAACTTCTGCACCGGGTCCTGCCCGGAATCGGCACGGCCGCGGGAGCTCAACAGGCATCTCCACGGGGACGGCTGACGGCCCTAACGGGCCGCCGAGATGGTGCCGCTGCCGAGGACGGTGTCGCCGTCGTAGAGCACCGCCGCCTGCCCGCTGGCTACCGCCCTCGCGGGCTGGCGCAGCCGGATCAGCAGGTCCGCGTCCTCGCCGAGCCGCGCGACGCACCGATGGACCTCACCGTGGGCCCGCAGCTGGACGTGGCACTCGACCGGCCGGCGCGGCGGCGCGCAGCCGGTCCAGACCGGGCGGCGCGCGGTGATCTCGCTGACTTCGAGCCCGCTGGCCGGGCCGACGGTGACCGTGCGGGTCACCGGCTCGATGCCGAGCACGTACCGGGGCCTGCCGTCCTGAGCGGGCCGGTCCACACGAAGACCCTTGCGCTGGCCCACGGTGAACCCGTACGCGCCGTCGTGCTCGCCGAGCACCGTCCCGTCCTGGTCCGCGATCTGTCCAGGGGCGGGCCCGAGCCGGCTGGCGAGGAAGCCGCGGGTGTCCCCGTCCGCGATGAAGCACACGTCGTGGCTGTCGGGCTTGTCGGCCACGAGCAGGCCGCGCCGCCTGGCCTCGGCACGGACCCCGGCCTTCGGCGTGTCGCCGAGCGGGAACAGCGCGCGCGCGATCTGGTCCCTGGTCAGCACGGCGAGCACGTAGGACTGGTCCTTGCCGCCATCCGCCGCGCGCTTGAGGGCCCCCTTGCCGTCGATCCGCGCGTAGTGCCCGGTGCACACGGCGTCGAAGCCGAGCGCCAGGGCGCGGTCAAGCACCGCGGCGAACTTGATCTTCTCGTTGCAGCGCAGGCAGGGGTTGGGTGTCCGGCCGGCCGCGTACTCCGCGACGAAGTCCTCCACCACGTCCTGCCTGAACCGCTCGGCCATGTCCCAGACGTAGAACGGGATGCCGATCACGTCGGCCGCCCGGCGCGCGTCCCGCGCGTCCTCGAGCGTGCAGCAGCCGCGCGCCCCGGTCCGGTACGACTGCGGGTTCTGCGACAGCGCGAGATGGACGCCGGTAACCTCGTGACCGGCGTCGACCGCGCGGGCCGCCGCGGTGGCGGAATCTACTCCGCCGGACATGGCGGCGAGCACCCGGAGCCCCATAACGCCTCAAGGTTACCCGTCCGTCCGGTGTGCGCCGCCTTTATCAGGGACGGGATCGTTCGTCTTGGCGATGCTCGTCCAGGTGCCGCGGTCCGGCTGCTGATCCGAGCCGGTGGCCGTCTGCGCCTGCTCGGCCGCCATGGTCGGCTGCGCCGCGGCGGACGGATCATGCTGGGCATGCTCGCGGAGTTGCCTGCGCTCGCGGAGTTGCCTGCGTCTGGCGTGCGCGGTCTGTTAGCGGGCTGCCTTGCCCGGCCGGAAGGTTAGCGCATGTTACGGTTTTTTGATAGACCATAATGGCGGTATTTCGTCGCCGGTTGTGATATGATTCGAATATCAGAGCGTATTCGCTCGAGTCTCCCCCTCTCTCTCGTCAGGCAGGAGTCCCCCTCATGGCGCAGCCGCCAGTTCCCGGACACGGTACGGGCCCCGGGCCCGGCCGTGACCGCGGGCTGCCCGGCGGCGGCGCAGGCCGGGGCGCCCGGCGCG
>DAHVAN010000248.1 GCA_027314595.1 Actinomycetota bacterium
TTGTCGGTGGCCTGGTAGACGCGGGCGGGCTGGACCGAGATGCCCAGCCGGGCGCAGGCGCTCATCAGGTGCTCCGACAGGTAGATCTTCCCGTGGTCCACCACGACGGTCTCCGCCGCGACCGGCGGCAGCAGCGGCTCGCCGTCCTCCGTGGCGAGCCTGGCCGCGTCGATGACCACCTGGCCGGGCAGCCCGTGATAAGGCGGGCGGGCGTCGGCCCACCCGGCGGCGGGCTCGGGCAGCGGCCGGACCGACTCGAACAGCACCGCGGCCGCGTCGACCGCCTTGGTCGATACCGGGGTCACCCGCAGCCCGGTGATGCACCGGTCATACAGGTCCATCGCGATCGTCAGCTCAGCCTGAACCCAGCGCAGCGTCACCGGGTCCATCGCGAACACGTCCAGCCTCGTGGTGTCCAGCAGCACGTACTCACCCGGCCGCGTCGCCCCCAGCCGCCCGTAGGGCGCGGCCGGGCGGCCGGCGATCTCCCGCCTGGCCTTCGCGCCGCCGAACGCGGACGTGCCCCTGGTGATCTCCCGCAGCAGGGCCCGCGCCCGGGTCCGGCCCGGCAGCGGCACCGCACCAGGGCCGTACTCGGCATCCAGCCGGGCCGCGGTCCTGGCCAGGACCAGGTCCTGGGTCGGCGTGCTGGCGTCAGCGTGCTCGGCCAGCACCGTGCGGGCCATCGCAAGCCACCGGGTATCGGCCCCGCCCTGCGGCCCCCGGCGGCGCAGGTGCCGCTCGTCGGCCAGCCCGGCCGGGCCGTCGCGCTCCAGGCGGGCCGCCCACCGCTCCACGGTCCGCACTCCCACCTGCATCTCGGCTGCCTTGGCCTGATACCGCTGGAGCCTGCCGGCGCCCGGCGCGTACTCCGGTCGCGGCTCGCCGGGCAGGGCAAGGTCCGAACCGCCGCTTCGGTAGCCGGTGCACGCCTCCCGCACGTGAGCCACCCGTTCCCGCAGCTGCGCCATCTCGGCGCTGTCCAGGCTGGCCAGCCTCAGTCCCGCGTCGGCGGCCCGCTCCGCCCCGGATGAGTCCCCGATGCGGGTGCCGGGCGCGGCCAGCAGGTGGCTGATGCTCAGCCGGCGCAGCGTGCCGACGGGGCCGGCGAGCAGCACGCTGGGCGGCGTCAGCTCGGCGACCTCCCACGCCTGCCCGTCGTAGGTCACGCGGGCGCCGGCGCTCAGCTGCGTGCGCATGCCGTCATCCATCAGCGGCCTCCAGGACGCTGTCACCGTCAAGGGGGCGGTGAAGGTCAGTGACAAGCCGCCGTTCCCACAGCAGCCGCAGCACCGCGGCCCGGACGGCGCCCGCGGGGTAGCCCAGGCCAGTCCGGCCGGCCAGGGCGGCGAGCGTGTCGCCGGGCCGGAAAGCGGCCAGCACCGCATCCGCCAGCCCGGCGGGCAGCAGCCAGGGCCGCCGGTAGCCGGCGAGGAACCTCACGTTGGCCAGGAAGACCGGGTCGGCGCCGCTCCAGACCTCGTAATCCCAGCCGTGCTCCCGCGCGAGCCGCCCCGGCCACTCCAGCGCCCTGGCCACCTGCGGGTCGGCGAGCCGGCTGGCCGGCTTGACGTTCACCAGCAGCGCGCACTCATCCGCGCGCACGAGGAAGAAGTCCGGCACGTGACGGCGCACCCGCCCGTCCGCGTGCGCCCGCAGCAGGAACGGCTGGGCGGCGATCGCCGTCACCGCGGGGTCGAAATCGGCGGCCAGCAGCCGCGCCAGCTCCAGCCTGCTCTCGTAGACCACGTGCGAGCCCGTCGTCTCAGACCAGTAAAACCCCGGGTAATGGGACTGCCCCCGGGCACTCCGCGCCGCCCGCCAGGGAACCGCCGCCGCCACCTGGCGTGCCCGCACATCCCGAAGCGGCCTGCGCACCTCACTGCCGTCAGCCATGCGCAGCGACACCACCGGCTCCGCGGGCACCTCCGCACCCGCGCCGTCAGTCACCTCAAGACCACCTCGCATAACGGACCATACCGGCGCACGATCCCCCCGGCACGGCGACACGCCGAAGGCCGCTGCCCACCAGCACGTACCGCATCATGTAAAGCTTGCTTGACTTTCCTGGCATGTTAAGGTAACTTGACATTATGAGGAACCGGGTCCGGGAGCAGCGCGCTCATCGCGGCCTTTCGCAGGCCGAGCTGGCCGCGGCCCTGGGCGTGTCCCGACAGACGGTCATCTCGATCGAGAACGGCCGGTACCTGCCGTCGCTGCCGCTGGCGTTCCGGATCGCACGGTTCTTCGACCTGACGGTCGACAAGATGTTCGATCCCGATGATGAGGAGGCGGCGACATGATGAGATCCATTCCGCCGAGGCTGCGCGCGCCGTTGATGATGATCGTCTTCGGTGCCGTTTTCGCCGCCGCCGCTGTGGCTGGCTACGGATGGGGGAGCCTGCTTCATCTCGGGCCGGTCATCATCGCCGGGCCAGTTGTGTATTACGTGTGGGGCGGAAGGAACAGCGACTCTGCCGCGATGATCCGCCAGCAGCTCGACGAGCGGCAGGCGTACCGCGGGCTCAAGATACAGGCCGTGGTGGGGAGGATCATGAGCATAGGCGCCTGCGTCGCCTATCTGGCCGCCTGGGCAGCCAAGGCCACGCTCTGGCCGTTCGAGATCTTCCTCGCCCTTTTCGCCGCCGCGCTTGTCGCCGGGTGGGTGATCACCCGTGAGCGCGGCGACGGCCGGGATGACAGTCCCGGCAGCCCGCACAGCTGGCTGACTTCCAGGCAGTAGGCGTTGCGGGCCCGCTCCGCGTACTGTCCGCGGCACCGGCCCGGCGCGCCGGGCGTGCGGCCTCTCCAGGCCCGCCCGTCACGCCAGCCCGCCTGCGCAGAGCCCAGCATTCGCAGGCCGTGAGGATCAACAGCCAAGCTCACTGCCACGCCACTGTATGGTCCGTTGCCGCAAGGCGATATCTGCTGGCTGTCTCGCATTAACGGACGCGGCAGGGCCAAGACGCGGTTCTCCGCATCCTGCGGGCTACGGACGCCGTCGTATACCGGGTTGGGGCGCGGTCGAACGCACGACCGGACGCGAGTTTCACGGGTATACCGCTGAACCGCCTTCTCCACAGCAGGCTTGGACCTGAACCGGAGACACCCTGTCACGCTCCTGATTAGGTACGGCCGGACAGCGAGTGCAGCCGGACAGGCACCGCGAAGAGCCACCTCATGAGCAAGTCGCCAGCTAGTCGAACAATCGCCAAGTAGCGCCAACTAGCTTCGCCGAGTCGCCAAGTATGTGCG
>DAHVAN010000250.1 GCA_027314595.1 Actinomycetota bacterium
GTGTCGGTCCCGCACATGAAAGCGGCCGCGCGGAACGATCATGATGTGTCGTCAGGATGGGCCCGCGCGGCCATGAGCAAGCGTGTCTTCACCGGCCTGAAGCCGCGCCACCTTGCCAGGATCGTCGCCGGGCTCGCAGATCCCTGGCTGGCGGCCGGGGACTCACGCCTGCGCGAGCGCCGCGGGCACGACCGCGAGCGCGCGGCCGGCGCCGGCCCGGACCACGACCTGCCGTTCACCGACCGCGTCATCGTCACCCTGGTTCACCTGCGGTTCCAGCTCCCGCACGGGCTCCTGGCCGAGTTGCACGGGGTCCACCGCTCCACGGTCACCCGGGCGGTCCGGGAGATCCGTCCCTTGCTGGCCGCCCGCGGCTTCGCCGTCCCGGAAGGACAGCGGCTCAAGACCCTGGCCGGCGTGTTCGCCTATGCCGCCGCCCACGGGATCACCTTGCGCATGGACGGCACCGAGGTGCAGGCCAGAAGGCCGAAAGCAAAGCGGCCCGGCCGCCGGGCCTTCGTCTCGGGCAAGAAGAAGATGAACACCCGGAAGGCCGCCGTCTTCACCGATGAGGCCGGCCGCGCCCTTTTCGCCGGTGCTTTCCGCCCCGGGCGCATGCACGACCAGACCGCCGTCCGCACCGAGGGCATCGCCGGCCTTCTTCAGCAGTTTCCCCGGGGTCAGGATTAAAGTCGACGCCGGCTGCCGCGGCCTGGCCAGGCAGTTCCCCGGCCAGGTCCAGGCCCCGCCGAAGAAACCGGGGAAGGACGCCGCCCCCGAAGAGCTAGCCGGCTAGGAGGAACAGCGGCACAAGCAGTCCCCGGAACGGACCTGCGTCGAGCACGCGAACGCCGACCTCAAGAAATGGCGGCCCCTGCAGCGCTACCTCGGAAACCGCGACTACTTCGACGAAACCTTCCAGGCGATCGGCGGACTCGTCTCCGACCGCGCCGCCGCCCGGTAAACCCCCAGCCAGCCCGCCAGGCCAGCACGACCCACCGCTAATCGTGCACCACGTCGTTGGTGGTCGAGCAGCGTCATCACGCCAAGCGAGATCATGTTCGCGGTGGTCCCGTGCCCAGCCAGGAGCAGCAGGAACGCCAGCAGGATGAGTTCCTCGTGATCGTCAGGATCATCCGGCACGCCATCCGCCCGGCCCTCCCTGCGGCGGAGGATCTGCCGGCTGAGCAGATCGTCCCCGGGCTCCTGCTCCTTGCTGGTGATCAGCGCGTCCAGGAAGGACCGCAGTTTGGTGATGACACGGCCGCGCTCTTGCCCGGAAATGGTGCGCCGAAGCAGCGCCAGGGCGCGGGCCTGGAAGAAGTCGTGGTCGCTGTAGGGGACGCCGAGCAGTTCGCAGATGGCCAGCGACGGGACCGGCAGGGACACCGCGGCGACGAAGTCGGCGGGCGGGGATCCGCCCAGCATCTCGTCCAGGCAGGCGTCCACGATCTGCTGGAGGCGCGGGCGTAGCGCCTCAACGCGCCGCATGGTGAACTCGCCGAGTACCGCGCGCCGTGCCGTGCCGTGCTCCGGCGCGTCCATAGACAACAGCGAGAAAGGCGATATCTTGCGGCCGGAGGCGGACGTGGTATTGCTGACGAACCGGCGCTGGCCTGCCAGCAGCAGCGGGTAGCCCGGATTGCTCCGGTCAGAGCTGAACCGGGGGTCCGTGAGCATTGCCCGGACGTCCTCGTACCGGGCCACCGCCCAGGCGATATCCCCGCTCGGAAGCTGCACGCGCGACGGGCAGGGGGCCTCTAGAAGACGCCGGTAGTCCGGCGGCGGCTGGTACGGGCAGGACCGCGTGACCGGGAATTCCACCATCGGCGCCGCGACGGTCTCGGTGCCGCCCGGCTCGATGGCGGAGGATGACTGTTCGGGAGCATCCATAGGGTGAGCCTCGCCGGGGCGGCTCGGGGGCCGATCCAGCGCTGCTTGAGCGCCCCGGCGGCAGCGCCGGCCGCCCGCGCGTCACCGGTGCCGGGTGAGGACGATGACCGGGATCTCGCGCGCCGTCATCTGCTGGTAATACGTGAGCTGCGGATACACCGCGGCGTATTGGCGGAACAGCGCATCGCGCTCCGTCCCGGTCGCGACGGTGGCGGTAGCGCTAAACGTCTCGCCAATGATCTCAACGGTCACCTTCGGGTTGGCCAGCAGGTTGTAGTACCAGTCGGGATTGCCGCGGGCGCCGGCGTTGCCGGCGGTGACGACATACCTGCCGCCGGAAGCCAGGTACGTCAGCGGGGTGGCACGCCATTTGCCGCTCTTGGCCCCTGTCGTGGTGAGCAGCAGCAAGGACATGCCAGCGTAGTAGCCGCCGACCTCACCCCCGCGAGCTCGGAACTCGGCGACGACCTGGGCCTGGCGCCGGCTGGCCTGCTTGGCGGGGCCGGGCACGTCAGGCATGCCCGGCCCCGCCGCCTCTCGTTTGGTCATGTCTGTCCTCCGGTCTTCGGACGGGCCGCTGGTCTTCGGATGGAGCGTGCCGCCGGATGCGCGATCCCGCGGCGCATAAAATAGTTATGTATTACCACTATTATGCCGGATGGCTCGCCGACGGCGGGCGGCCGTTCCCCAGCCTCGAACCAGCCTCAAGGCGGTGGCGGCAAGGTATCCGGGTGGAGTCCAGGCAAAGCGCCGTGAAGGGCCAGATCATGAGCGAGCAGCAGACTAGGCCGGAACTCAGGGATGTCGCCAAGATCGGCGAGAGAGCGGGACAGGCGACGTCCTTCGGGCGGGCGGCCGGCGCCTACGCGCGCCACCGGCCTGACTATGCGGAGGCGGCGGTCAGCTGGGCAGTCGCACCAGTCAGGTCGCTGTCCCGGATTGTGGACCTCGGGGCCGGCACGGGCAAGCTGACCGCGATGCTGGCCGAACTGGACGTGGACGTGACCGCGGTGGAACCGGACCCGGCCATGCTCGACGAACTGCGCCAGTCCCTGCCCGGAGTCCGCGCGCTGCGCGGCACCGCCGAGGCGATTCCGCTGCCGGATAACTCGGCGGACGCGGTGCTGTGCGCCAGGCGATGCACTGGTTCGACATGGACCGAGCGCTGCCGGAGATCGCCCGGGTGCTCGTCCCCGGCGGCGCGCTAGCCGGACTGTGGAACAGCAACGATGACCGGGTGGAGTGGGTGGCCGGCCTGCAGAAGGTCATCGGGGATACCGCGAGCAGGCCGCTGAGCTACTGGAAGACCAATGCCGCGAACGCCACGCTGGGGCGATTTGAGTCCAGCCTGTTCCGGCCGGCGGAGCGCGCCGAGTTCTCCCACGGCCAGCCACGCACGGCGGACTCTCTCGTCGCGACGATCGCCACTCATTCCCGGGTGATCGTCTTGGAAGATTCCGAACGGGAACGGCTGCTCGCCGATTTCCGGGCCTACCTCCGGTCCTGCCCGGAGACCGCCAGCGGCGACTTCCTGCTGCCGATAGTCACCACCGTGGTCCGGATGGTCCGCCGGTAGCGGGCGGCCGGATTGCTTGCTGGCGCATTCCAGATACCATATAGTGGTGGTAATGTATAGATATCTCTTAAGGAGGAAGACGGCGTGCCAGCAGAAGAGGAAGACCCTCGCGTATCGGCGACGGTTCCCGTTCCCCCCGCTGAGCCTGGATCCACCGGTTAAATGCCGGGTGCGGCGGTTATCGGCTCTCGCCTCCACGACCTGTTTTATGGCGTGTTTTCCCTGCCGCTGACGGTTCTGCGGCGTGTCCGGGGGTCCTGGGCGGGGGTCTGGGGGCGGTGTG
>DAHVAN010000251.1 GCA_027314595.1 Actinomycetota bacterium
CGCCGCCACCATCCGCCACCGCCTCGGGCGCATCCAGCGCCAGCCCGCGCTCATCGCCGCGCTCCTCGGCCAGACCGGCCTCACCCTCGAATCCGAGCCACCCTAGCTAGGAACCAGACCCCACCCTTTCAATCCCTGTAGGAGCTTTCGTTATTGCTGACCGCAGCAGCGGCGCGAGTATCGTTTTCATTGAGGACGTTACCGGCGGGCGCGTGTCCGAGGACGCTGCTACCGTGGCGGAAGTCGCACTTTGCTTCGATGCCCTTCGCAGCGAGGCGCTACCCAAGGGTGCCTCGCGCAACCTGATTGAAAGTGTGGCCAAGGAACGATGGAAGGAAGCAACGCCGCAACCTGGCGCAAGTCAAGCTATTCCGGCAACAACGGCGGAAACTGCGTAGAGGTCGCCGCCTTCGGCCGCGTCATGGTGCGCGACACCAAGCAGCACGGAACCGGCCCGGTGCTCGCGTTCAGCGCGAAGACGTGGCGCGCGTTCACCGCGACGATCATCAAGAACGGCTGAAGCTGAGCGTCCTGCCGCATTCTGCGGCGGGATGCTTACCGGTGGGTGCACGGCACTGAGAACCGGGCAGGGACCGGGTCGGCGCTCAGCCCTCACCGTGGCGGCGTTCGCCGCCACGGTGAGGCAATCTGGCCAGTCCTGGAACCGGTGCGCTGGCGCGCCCCGTTACCTGTGAGGTGAAGGGGGGCGCAGGCTTGCCCGGTACGCCGCGCGGGGTATCGGGCCATCGGCTGACAGCGGGCATGCTCGCGCGTCTGGGTGCGAGGGAAACCATGGTTCCCCCCCCCGCGCGGTTTTGATCTTGACGTCCGGTTTTGATCTTGATCTTGGGTTCAGAGCCGGGGGGCGGGACGGGGGCGGGAGGCGCGGCGGAAGGTCAGGTCAGGCCGGGGCGAGGTTCAGGGAGCGTAGCGGGGCGGGGAGGTCGCCCTCGTGGACCACGGTCAGGCGGTGGGTGGCGCGGGTGATCGCGACGTAGAGGTCATGCACGCCGTTCGGGGACTGCGCGATGATGCCGGCCGGGTCGGCGAGCACTACCCGGTCGAACTCCAGCCCCTTGGACTGCGACACCGTCAGCAGGGCGGCCGCGGAATCGAGGGCCTCCGGCCGGTCGCCGGGGATCGCCTCGGGGAGCGCCGCCGCCAGTTCGGCGGCGCGGGCGTCGGAGGTGATCAGGGCCAGCCGGCCGTTGCCGGGCCCGCCGATTCCGGCCAGTTCGGCGCGCACGACGTCAGCGACGCACGAGGCGAATGGGGAGTGTGTGGTTGACGCGACGGGCGGGGCTGCGGGCGCGGAGGTGGCGGCGGGGGCGGGCGGGGCGGCGGGGGCGGGCGGGGGGACGCGGATGGCGCGGGGCGGGGCGCCTTCGGAGCGGACCGAGTCGGGGGGGTGCTCGCCGGGGGCGGCGACGGCCAGGACGTCGGCGGCGACGGTCATGATCTCCGCTGGGGTCCGGTAGTTGACGGTCAGCCGTTCCTCGCGCCAGCGGCCGCGCGTCAGCGGGTCGAGCATTTCCTTCCACGACCTCGCGCCCGCCGGCGAGCCCGTCTGCGCGACGTCGCCCACCACGGTCAGCGAGCGGGCCGGGTTGCGGCGCAGCACCATCCGCCACGCCATCGCGGACAGCTCCTGCGCCTCGTCGATGATCACGTGCCCGTAGGCCCAGGAGCGGTCGGCCGCCGCGCGGTCGGCCGTGGACAGGGCCGGGCCGGAGTCCTGGTTCCAGGCCGCCAGGGTCTCGGAGTCCAGCATCCCGAGGCCGGCGATGCCGGTGATGTCGAGCACCTCCTGGGCGTACTTCGCCTCGAGGCGGCGCGCCCGGTCGGCGGCGCGGCGCGCCGCCCGCTGCGCCGAGTCGTCGGTGCCGAGCAGCTCGGCGGCCTCGTCGAGCAGCGGGACGTCCGCCACGGTCCAGGCATCGGGGTGGTCCTGGCGTAGCAGCAGGGACCGTTCGGGATGAGAAAGGGAGGAAGCGGCGGAACGGAGGGCACCTTCCTCGGCAAGCAGGCCGGCGAGCAGCCGTTGCGGTGTCAGGGGCGGCCACAGCGCGTCGAGCGCGGCGCGTACCCCGGGCTCGTCCCACAGCCGGGCGCGGGCGTACGGCAGGTCCTCGTCCTCCAGCGGGCGGCCGAGGACGCGCGCCTCGCCGCGGGCGAGTTCGGTGAGCAGTTCGGTGACGAACAGCTTCCGCGCGACGTTGTGCGGCTTGCGCAGCGCGCGGGCACGGTCCCTGGCGCGCAGCACGGCGTCGCGCGGCAGCGGGACCGGCACGCCGTCGGCGTCGGCGACGAGGTCGGCTTCCGGGATGCGCTGGCGGTTCCGCACCGCCTTGCGCAGCACCTCGGTCATCCGGTGGTCGCCCTTGACGACCGCGGCCGGGTCGGCGGTGTCCGTCGCGCGCACGCCGGGGAACAGCTCGCCGACGGTCCTCAGCACGACATCCGTCTCGCCGAGTGACGGCAGGACCTGGCTGATGTAGCGGAGGAACGTGGCGTTCGGGCCGATGACCAGGACGCCGCGCCGCTCAAGCGTGCGGCGGTGCGTGTAGAGCAGGTACGCGGCGCGGTGCAGCGCGGCGACCGTCTTGCCGGTGCCCGGGCCGCCGTGGACGACGAGGACGCCCTGCAGTTCCGATCGGATGACGCGGTCCTGCTCGCGCTGGATGGTCGCCACCACGTCGCTCATGCGCCCGGTGCGGGCGCTGCTGACCGCGGCGATCAGCGCCGCCTCGCCGGACAGGGCCTGCCTGTCGGACTCGGTGAGCCGGTCAAGGTCGAACACCTCGTCGTCGACGCCGGTCACCTGGCGGTTGCGCGTGTAGATGTGGCGGCGCCTGACCAGGCCCTGCGGGCTGCCGGGGGTCGCGGCGTAGAACGGCCGCGCCGCGGGGGCGCGCCAGTCGATCAGCTTGAGCTCGTAGTCGTCGTCGCGCAGCCCGATGCGGCCGATGTAGAGCGTGGCCCGGTTTTCGTCGTCGGTGCGGCCGAAGCACAGGCCGCGCTCGGTGTTGTCGAGCTGGGTCAGGCGCTTTTCGTGTTCGGAGGCGGAGACGTCGCGCTCCAGCCGCGCCTGGTGCGTGCCGCCGGGGCCGCCCAGGGCGCGGACGCCGGCCAGGGCCTGCTCGCTGCGCTCGCGGGCGCGGTCGAGCAGGCCGTACAGCATCGTCACGTGCGCCTGCTCGTCGCGCAGGGAAGACCCGCGGGCGACGGGCTGCGCGCTGCCGCTTCGCGCATTACCGGCATTACCGGCGCTGGCCGCTGCAATGCTGATTTCGGCGTCAGCGAGCCCGGTGTCCGTTTGACGGGATACCATTTCTTTTGATATACTCCTGAATTGCCGGTTAATCGCTGGCTTTTTTTATGCCGTAGCGGAATTAACAGCTTAGCATGAGGCAGCGGCTTTATGGCCGGCCAGAAGATCTATTCGCGGTTGGCGGCACTAGCGCGGCGAGCCGCGAATCAGCGGCGATGGCCGGGGAGCCTGACGGCGAGGATGCACACGTCGTCGGCGCGGGGGGCCGAGCCGAGCAGGGCGGTCTGCACGGACTGGCAGACCTGCTCCGCCGTCTGGCCGCAAGACTGCCCGAACGCGGCCGCGAGCGCGCTGAGGCCGTCGGCGATATCGCGGTAACGGTGCTCGACGAGCCCGTCGGTGTAGAGCAGGAGCGTGCCGCCGGGCGGCAGCCGGCGACGGCCGGGCGCGAAGACCGTGTCGGGCCACGCGCCGAGCATGACCCCGGCCATGCCGTCGAGGTATTCGGCGCGGGCGTCCGGGCCGGCGGCCAGCGGGGGCGGGTGGCCCGCGCAGGCGTAGTCCAGGTCCCCGGTGACCGGGTCGAGCACCGCGTAGAAGGCGGTGGCGACGGCCTCGGGAAGCAGCCTGGAAATGGCCACGTTGGTGCGCCGCAACACCTCCTGCGGCGCGGGATCGTCAATGGCGTACCCGCGCAGCAGGCTGCGCACCTGGCCCATGATCGAGGCCGAGTCGATGCTGTGGCCCACCACGTCGCCGACGACAAGGCCGACCCGGCCGCCGTCAAGCGGGAATGCGTCGTACCAGTCACCGCCGACATGCACGCCGTCGCTGGCGGGCAGGTAATGCACGGCCAGGTCCAGTCCCGCGATCCTGGGGACGGTGACGGGCAGCAGGGCGCGCTGCAGGGTCTCGGCGACCGTGTGCTCGCGGGCGAAGGTCTCCACGTTCGCCAGGCCCGCGGCCAGGCGGCGCGCGAGTTCCTCCGCGACCGCCACGTCGGTTTCCGTGAACAGGGGCCGGGGTTCGCCGCGGCCGAGCAGCAGGACGCCAAGCGGCTGTTCCCCGACCATGAGCGGAACCGCCAGCGCGCTGGTCGGATCGACCTCGGCGGCGACGGCTGTCAGGCCGGGGACGGTGTCGCTCCAGCGTGGCGTGCCCGGGGTGAATTCGCGCGCGAGCTGGGTGGCGGCCGTCGCGTAGGCCCGCTGGGAGATCAGCGGTCCCATCGCCGGGATCGGGTGCTTGCGCAGCAGCTTGAGCACCTCCTGCTTGGCCGGGTCGCGATGGGTCAGGTTGGTGGCGACCAGCTTCCCGCTCGGGGTCGGCGCGAAGGCCACGCAGTAGTCGGCCAGCGTGGGCACCACTAGCTGAGTCGCCTGCTCGAGCAGGTCATCCCGGTTCCTGGTGGCGGCGACCAGGTCCCCGGCCCTGAGCAGGAACGCGAGCTTGCCCTGGGCGAGGTCCGCGTCAACGCGGGCCGCCTGCTCGCGTGCCAGCAGGGTGGCCCGCTCCTGTTCGGCGCGCTGGCGAGCGGTGAGGTCAAGCACGAAGGCAGCCCAGCGGAGCGGGCGGCGGGCGATCACCGCGCCCCCGGCCACGACGGGCACCCGGTGCCCGTCGCGGTGCAGGTACTCCTTCTCGTACGGCTGGCATATCCCGGTGCGGCGCAGTTGCCGCAGGGCGTCGTCATCGCTGGCGGTCCATTCAGCGGGGGTGATTGCACGCCAGTCGATCCCCTTGGACTCGAATTCCTCGCGGCTGCATCCGATGATGTCCAGGTAGGCGTCGTTGGCCTCGATGATGCCCGATTCGCCCGCCACGAGCACGCCGAGGATATTGGCGTCCCGCAGCCGCCCGAGCAGGCTGTTGCTTTCCTGCAGCGCCAGTTCCGCCCGGTGCTGTTTGGTCACGTCGGCGAACACCATGTAAACGCGCCGCGGCCGGCCATGCTCGTCGCGCGCGTCCGGTATGGCGGTGACGCGCAGCCACTGGTGCTGTCCGGCAGGCCCGCAAGCCAGCCCGACCAGCCGGTTGGCGACGATCCGGCCGGTGCGCAAGGCCACCATCACGGGGAGCTCATCCCGCCGGTACAGCGAGCCGTCCGGGTAGAAGGCGCGCCTGTCCCTGACGACCGGCCAGGTGGCCATCGAGTCCGCCTCCAGGCCCAGGATCTTCCTCGCCGCGGGGTTGGCGGACAGCACGGACCCGTCCGCGTCGAGGTAGACCACTCCCTGGGGCAGCGTCTCGAACAGGGTCCGGTACCGCTCCTCGGTCGCGGTCGAGTGCTCGGCCAGCGCTTCCAGCCGATACTGGTCCTGGACATGCTCGGTCACGTCGGTGGCATGGAGCAGCACTCCGGCAATGCCTCCGGCGCCGTCCGGCACGGGCTGGTAGACGACGTCCGCGAATATCTGCTCAGGCTCGCGCCCGTCCCCGCGGTCGTCACGGCGCCCGTCCCCGCGGCCGTCCCCGCGGCCGTCACGGCGGCCGTCCCCGCGGCCGTCACGGCGGGCCCAGGGCTTGGGCTCACGGCAGCGGACCTGCTGGCCGGTCTGGAACACGCGGCGCACGGCCGCGACGCACTCCTCGGCGAGTTCCGGCAGCGCTTCGCGCAGCGGAAGGCCGATCAGCTCACGGTCGCTGGCGACCCGCCGGTACTCGTCGTTCGCGAATTCGAAGACCAGTTCGGGTCCGGCCAGATAGGCCACGGCCGCCGGCATGTTCGCGAGAAGGTCGCGTGCCAGTTCCAGACTGGCGAAGCTGTCCAGCCGGCCTTCGTCTGCGATTGAACTCATCGTGCCCCCCTAGGCAGTCGGCCCCCCCGACCGCCCGTGTGTCAGGAAACCTACTACATGAGTGGTTTATTGCGGACCAAAAGTCAAGAACTTTCTCGGCAGACTCATAGATCTCTGAAGCTCTACTGAACAACATAAGTAACAAATGCCCTCAAACCGGGCGATCGTCCTCACGGCTTTCCCGCCGCCAGGGATCCGGCGCTTCCCGGGGCGACGGCTCGCGGGCAACGCCGGCCTCGTGCCGCGCGAGGGCGCGTGCCTAGGATGTACAAGCACAGCTGGGAGGAGCCAACGATGCCAGAGCGTGTGGAGATCGCCGGACCCGCCGGAGAACGTTACGACGAGATCCTGACCCCGAGGGCGCTGGAGCTGCTTGTGGCACTCCACGACGCGCTCGCGCAGCGGCGGGGCGAGCTGCTCGCGGCGCGGCGCCGCCGGCAGGCCGAGCTGACCGCCGGGGCCATGCTCGACTTCCTCCCGGCCACCGCCCACATCCGCGAGGACAAGTCCTGGAAGGTCGCGGCGCCCGCGCCGGGGCTTGAGGACCGCCGGGTGGAGATCACCGGGCCGACCGACAAGAAGATGACGATCAACGCCCTGAACAGCGGCGCGAACGTCTGGCTCGCCGACTTCGAGGACGCCAACACCCCGCTGTGGGAGAACATGATCGGCGGCCAGCTCAACCTGGCGGACGCGCTGGACCGGACGATCGACTTCACCAGCGAGGACGGCAAGGCCTACGCGCTGCGCCCGGACGAGTCGCTGGCCACCATCGTGGTCCGGCCGCGCGGCTGGCACCTGGACGAGAAGCACATCATCATCGACGGGCGCCGGGCCAGCGGCAGCCTCACCGACTTCGCGCTGTACATGGCGGCGTCGGCGAAAAGGCAGCTCGGCAAGGGCAAGGGACCGTACTTCTACCTGCCGAAGATGGAGTCCCACCTGGAGGCGCGGCTCTGGAACGACGCGTTCGGCATCGCGCAGGATTTCCTGGGCATCCCGCGCGGCACCATCCGCGCCACCGTCCTGATCGAGACGATCCCGGCCGCGTTCGAGATGGACGAGATCCTCTACGAGCTGCGGGACCACAGCAGCGGGCTGAACGCCGGGCGATGGGACTACCAGTTCAGCCTGATCAAGAAGTTCCGCGCCCGCGGGCGCGAGTTCATCCTCCCGGAGCGGAACGCGGTCACGATGACCGCCCCGTTCATGCGCGCCTACACCGAGCTGCTCGTCAAGACCTGCCACGCCCGCGGGGCGCACGCGATGGGCGGCATGGCGGCGTTCATCCCGTCCCGCCGCGACCCCGAAGTGAACGAGATCGCGCTGGCCAAGGTGCGCGACGACAAGACACGCGAGGCGAACGACGGCTTCGACGGCTCCTGGGTCGCGCACCCGGACCTGGTGCCTGTCTGCAAGGAGGTCTTCGACCGGGTCCTCGGGGCGCGGCCGAACCAGCTCGGCAAGCAGCGGCCCGAGGTGACCGTGACCGCCGAGGACCTGCTGGCGATCAGCAAGACCCCTGGCGGGATCACCGAGGCCGGCCTGCGCAACAACATCAGCGTCGCGCTGCAGTACCTGGCCACCTGGCTCGGCGGCAACGGCGCGGTGGCCATCTTCAACCTCATGGAGGACGCGGCCACCGCGGAGATCTCCCGCTCCCAGATCTGGCAGTGGGTGCATAACGATGTCGTCCTCGACGACGGTCCGCTCGTGACAAAGGACGTGGTGGAGCGGATGATCGATGAGGAACTCGTGAAGATCCGCGAACTGGCGGGCGACAGCTTCGACGCGGCCAGGTACGGCCAGGCCGTCGCGCTGTTCACCGAAGTCGCGCTCGCGGACTCCTTCGCCGAGTTCCTCACGCTTCCCGCGTACGAACGCATGCCGTAGGAAGGGGGCGGGGCCCGCGTGGCTGACCTGAAGGCAACGGAGCTGACCGGCCGGATGCGCGACATCTGCGGCACCGCGAACGTCATCACCGACCCCCTGGAGCTGCGCACCTACGAATGCGACGGGCTGACCTCGCACCGGGCCACCCCGGCGCTAGTGGTCCTGCCCGGCACCGCCGGGCAGATCGCGGCCATCGTGGCAGCGTGCGCGGCGGCACAGGTCCCGTTCGTGGCGCGCGGCAGCGGCACCGGGCTGTCCGGCGGCGCGATGCCGCACTCGCAGGGCGTCCTCATCGTGACGTCGCGGATGCGGAAGGTCCTCGAGGTCGACCCGGTAGCCCGGCGGGCGGTCGTGGAGCCCGGGGTCACGAACCTGGCCGTGACAGAGGCGGCGCGCCCGTTCGGGTTGTTCTACGCGCCCGATCCTTCCAGTCAGGTGGTCTGCTCGGTCGGCGGGAACGTGGCCGAGAACTCCGGCGGCGCGCACTGCCTCAAGCACGGGTTCACGGTGAACCACGTGATGGGCCTGGAGATCGTCACGCCGGCCGGCGAGCTGACCTGGCTCGGCGACGGCACCGGCGTCATCAACGGGTACGACCTGCTCGGCGCGTTCACCGGCTCCGAGGGCACGCTCGGCATCGTCACCAAGATCGTCGTCAAGCTCACGCCGGCGCCGGAGACGGTGCACCTGGTGCTCGCGGCCTACGACTCTCTCGAGGCGGGCGGGCGCGCGGTCTCCGACGTCATCGGCGCGGGGATCGTGCCGGCCGCGATCGAGATGATGGACGCGCTGTCCATCGAGGCGGCCGAGGCGGCCGTGCACTGCGGCTACCCGGAGGGCGCGTCGGCCGTGCTGCTTGTCGAGCTCGACGGGCCCGCGGCCGAGGTGGAGGCGGAACTGGCCACGGTCCGGTCCTTGTGCCTTGCCGCGGGGGCGCGCGAGATCCGCGCGGCCGACGATCCCGCGCAGCGGGCCGGGATCTGGGCCGGGCGCAAGTCGGCGTTCGCCGCGGTCGGGCGGCTGTCGCCGGCGTACATCGTGCAGGACGGCGTGGTGCCGCGGACCGCGCTCGGCGACGTGCTCGCCCGGATCTCCGAGCTGTCCGCGCAGGCCGGCATCAGGGTGGCGAACGTGTTCCACGCCGGCGACGGCAACCTGCATCCGCTGGTGCTCTACGACGACGCGTCCGCGGCCCAGACCGAGGCGGCGCAGGCGCTGTCCGGCGCCATCCTCGACACCTGCATCTCCCATGGCGGGTCCATCACCGGCGAGCACGGCGTGGGCGTGGACAAGTCCAGGTACATGCCGAAGATGTTCACCGCCGACGATCTCGACACCATGCAGCTCCTGCGGTGCGCGTTCGACCCGGACAGCCTGTGCAACCCGGGCAAGGTCTTCCCGACCCCGAGGCTGTGCGGCGAGGTACCCGGCGCGCGGCGTGCTCCGCATCCGGCAGTGGCCGCCGGACAGGCGGAGATTTTCTGATGTCATCATTCCGAACGGTCCCGGCCGTCTGTCCAGCGCTTGCGCTGCCGCCTTGGCTTATCAGGGGCCCGCGGTGACGGCGGACCGCGCCGTCATACGCAAGGCGCTCGCGGCGGCGTGCCCGGCGGTGCGCGATGGCGATCCTGGTGACGCGATCGCCGGCGCGCCCGGCGCGGCCTCCGCCGGCCGCGGCGGCGCCTCCGCCGGCGCCGGCGCC
>DAHVAN010000253.1 GCA_027314595.1 Actinomycetota bacterium
GGACAGGCTTCATCGACATGACACGCCCATTCTGCAACCGGAACGAGGGGATGGAACACCGGCCGCAGCGAAATCATGACCAGCGTCACGCCCCGGGCCGAGGACCTCGCCCCGCGTGTCGCGAATAAGCCAACAGGATCCATGCGGGCGCCAAAACCGTTTGGCCCGTCCAGCGGACCGGGCTTACAGTGGCGGCATGGAGGTCAGTTTCACCTGCGCGGTCGCGCGAGCTATCGGCTCGCCGGTTGCCGCTGCCTGACCTCACGAAAATTCCGCGCTGGCGACCGGGAACGGTTCGCTAGCGCGTTGGTGATCACGGCCGCGCCAGCGGTCCCTTTCCGGTGCCGAAACCAGAAAGGGGCCCATGCCATGGACGCGACCGAAACGATCCAGACCTTCCTCGAGTTCTTCGCCGACCTGGGCCACCAGGTGGTGCCGGGAAGCTCGCTGGTGCCGCCGGACGGCGACCCGGTGCTGTTCACCACCGCGGGGATGCATCCGCTGACCCGGTACCTGGAAGGCCTCCCCCATCCTCAGGGCAGGCGGCTGGCCGGCGTGCAGCGCTGCCTGCGCACCACTGACCTGGACGAGGTCGGCGATGACCGCCACCTGACCGTGTTCCAGATGCTGGGCTCCTGGTCGCTGGGGGATTACGACGGGCCGCGGAGCCTGCGCTGGGGCTGGGAACTGCTCACCGACCGCTTGGGCATCGGCCGGGACCGGCTGCACGCCACGGTGTTCGGCGGTGATGAGCAAGCGGGCCCCGATCTGGCGTCGTGGCGGACCTGGACCGAGCTCGGCGTCCCGGTCGAGCCTCTCGGGCCGGACAACTGGTGGTCCAACGGCCCGACGGGCCCGTGCGGCCCGGACTCAGAACTGTTCGCGTGGACCGGCGACGGCCCGCCGCAGGGCACGCCGGGCACCGACCAGCGCTGGATGGAGCTGTGGAACCACGTGACGATGAGCTACCGGCGGCATGATGACCGCAGCCTGGAGCCGCTGCCGCAGCGCAGCGTGGACACCGGGATGGGCCTCGAGCGCCTGCTGATGGTGGTGCAAGGCCAGCCGTCGGTGTTCGGCTGCGACGTCTTCCGGCCCTGGACGACCGCGCTGACCGGCCTGTGGCAGCCGGACCAGCGGTCGCTGCGACTGCTCGCCGATCACCTGCGCTCCAGCATCGTGATCATCGGCGACGGGATCACCCCGTCCAATACCGGCCGGGGCTACGTGCTGCGGCGGCTGATCCGGCGCGCGCTCACCGTGCTGTGGCGCCCTGACAGCACCAGGACGCTGGATGACCTGCCAGCATCGCTGGTCGAGCAGACGCTGACGCAGTTCGGCCGGCACGAGGGAATCGGACTTGTCCGCGAGGTGCTCCGCGGTGAGGAACGCCGGTTCCGCGGCCTGCTCAGCCGCGGCCGCACAGTGCTGGCGCAGTTTGGCCCTGGTCAGCCGCTGACCGAAGCGGACCTGCGGTACCTGCACCAGACGCACGGCCTTCCGCCGGAACTGGTGACCGAGCTACTGGACGAGCCGCACGCGCAGGCCGGCCCGCCACACCATCGCCGGTGCCCGGACATCGCGGCAGGGCGAACACGAGATTAGAAAAAGAATCTTGGTTATATCTATTGTGCTACTAGAACAGGCAGGCTATTATACAGACAGGCCTGCGAACAGGCGGGAAGCGCGGAAGGCGTCGGCGGTACCGGCGATCTGCGGGGAGGTGATCCAGCATGTGCACCGCAAGTGACCAGCCGCGCGGCAGCGCCCCAGGGAGTGTTGCCGAGGCGCTGCGGGCGGCGCACCGCAGCCTGGATTACCTGAATTCCCCGGCGGCCGGCGAGGTCGCGGCGTCCGCGATCGGAGACGTGCTGCGGTCCCTCGGCGAGCTGGAGTCGAAGTTCACCGCGGCGCACGCCGGATTCTTGCGGCGGTTCGATGCCGCCGGCGCCCACGACGCCGACGGGTACGGCAGTGCGGCGTCGTGGCTGGCCGCGATGACCAGGATGAGCCCGAAGGCCGCCAGGGCCGCTGTCCGCCGGATGCGCCGGCTCGGCGAGCGCCGCCAGCTGGAGCAGGCGATGGGCCGCGGTGCGCTGTCGGAGTCCTGGTTCGCCGAGATCGACGAGCTGACCAGGAAGCTCCCCGGGGAACTGCGCGCCGGCACCGACAAGATCCTGCTGGAGGCCGCGACCGCGGGCGCGGACCTGGACGACCTGAAGATCATCGTCGCGGCCGCCTACGAACAGTGGCGCGCACAGCAGCCGGACCCCGACGACGACGATTTCGACGACCGGTACGTCCGGGTCGGCACCACGTTCGGCGGCGCGGCCTGCATCAGGGGGAACCTGACGCCCGAGTGCAACGCCGCGGTCCAGGCGGTCCTTGAGGCCCTCGGCAAGCGCCAGGGTCCCGAAGACACCCGCACCGAGGGCCAGCGGTACCACGACGCCTTGCAGCTGGGCTGCGAGCTGCTGATCCGGGCCCGGATGGTGCCCGACCGGGCCGGCGCCGACACGCAGGTGATCGTGCACATCCCGCTGTCCCGGCTGCGGCAGGAGGCGGGCGCCTCGCAGATCGAGGCCGCCTGGCTGGCGGGCCGGCCCGGCCAGGCTGGGTACCTGGCCGGCAAGGACGCCGAAACCGCCGCCTGCGACGCGCTCACGGTCCCGGTGGTCACCGGCCATGCCGACATGCGCGTGGTCGACCAGATGATCGAGCTCGTCCTGGCCGCCGGGCACCACGGCGACAAGAACACGGACAGGGACAGGCCCGCGCCAAAGCCGCTATCCCCCGAGGCGTGGGCCGCCTTGCGCTACGCGATAGCCCGGCTGGCCGTCCGGTTCCTGTCCGGCCCGGACGGCCTGGCCTCCGTTCTGCGGACGAGCCTCCTGCCAGCCCCGGGCAACACGCCAGCGCTCCCGCTGGATATCGGCTATTCAGACTCCGTCCCGGCCCACATCCGCCGCGCCGTCACCCTGCGCGACAAGACATGCGCCTGGCCCCGCTGCGGGCGGCCCGCCGCGCACTGCGACGTGCACCATCTGCAGCACAAGCGGGACGGCGGCAGGACCAGCGTTAGCGAATGTGTTCTACTCTGCCAGTTTCACCATGACGTATGCGTCCACAGATGGGGCTGGCGGCTGATCCTCCACCCCGACGGCACCACCACCGCATACGGACCCCACGGCCAAGTCCAGCACAGCCACTCACCGCCCACCGCCCGCGCCGGATAACACGCCGGCCCGGATAACACGCCGGGCCGGAAGGGCCAGGTAAGGTCGGGCCCATGCCTGAGGATCTGACGGCGCGTGTGGCTGTCGTGTCCTTCAACACGCGGGGCGTCCCCGTGGCCGGGTCACGCCTGGCAGGGCGGTATGCGGCAATCGGGGCGGCGCTTGAGGCCGAAGATTGCGATGTCGTCTGCTTGCAGGAGGTGGTCACCTGGTGGCACCTGCGGCTGCTTGCCCGGCGCATGCGCTCGTTCCGGCATGTGAGCTTCCGGCCTTCGGTGCCGGGTCCGGCCGGCGGACTGGTGACGTTCTCGCGCCTGCCGGTATCCGGGGCCTCTTACCAGGGCTTCGGCCTCCCGCCCCGCGCTCCCGGCATCTCCCCGGCGGCCCGCTTGCGGGGGGCAATGAAGGGTGCCCTGGTAACCGCGCTGACCCGGCCCCGGCTGCATATCGTCAACACCCATCCCGTCGCCAACCGGGATGGCGACTGGTCCCGGGACGGCCGGTTCTACCTGCTGCACCGCGCCCAGCTCACTGTCCTTACCCGAGTCGTGCGCGGCGTCCGCGGCCCGGTCGCGGTATGCGGTGATTTCAACATCGACCGGGACAGCTCGCTGTTCGGCGACTTCGTGACGGGCACGGAGCTGGCCGATGCCTTCGAAGGGAACTGCCCGGCAACGTTCCGCGCCGAGTACCTGCAAGCGGGACAAACGCCGCGGTGCATCGATTTCGTCTTGACCGGCGCCGGGGTCAAGGCAGCGGGCGCGGTCGTGGTCTTCGCCGGCGCAGAGCCGCTTCCCGGCGGGCCGGGCTACCTGTCGGACCACGTCGGGCTGCGCGCCAGCCTGTTCCTGCCATCCTGGTGACCGGCGGGGGGCCGGCATCCCGAACACGCCGGGCCCGCTTCCGCGCGTGGTGAAGTCGTCGGCGACGACCAGCACCTGCGGTCACGGATGGTGGTGGCGGCGCGGGCGCAGCGCCCTGGCCAGCAGCGCGGACAGCGCGGCGGCGATGCCCGTGCTCGTCAGCGCGATGTCGAGCGGGCCGGCCACCGCCTGCTCGTCGAGCAGCTGAAGGGCGCGCAGCCGGTGCCTCAGCACGTGGATCTCGGCGCGGATCGCGGCCGCCAGGCTGCTGCCCGACCTGGACGTCCAGCCCTCGGCCGCGTGCACCTCGGTCAGCCTGCCCGCCAGTTCCTCGTAGCCGACAGGGGCGGCGTTCAGCGTGGCCACGAGCAGGGCGGCCTCGCGCACGGCGACCGTGAAGTCGGGGTCGGGACCGTCGTCGGGGCCGATAAGCGCCGCGGTGCCGATGTGCCAGCGGACCGCGGCGTCCTCGGCCATCAGGCGGCCGGTCCTCGTCAGCACCAGGCTGGTGCCGGCGCGCCGCACCGCGCCCATCTCGTGCTGTGCCAGGCCGCGCAGCGTGTGCAGCGGGAACACGTCGAGCTCGGTGTGCCGCCTGGCGCTCCCGTGCCCTCCCCAGCCGAACATCCCCACGGCCTCCCCGACAAGGGCGGGGGCGATGTAGTGCCTGGCGGTCAGCCGCAGGCCCGCGTCGGCGTGCTGCAGCAGCCAGCGGAGCGTGGGCAGCGGCTCGCCCGGCAGCACCGGGGGCTCGAGCAGCCGCGGCACCACGCGCCGGGCCATCTGGGCGCGCTCACCCGGGTGGCCGTGCGCCCACTCGTCGATGCGCTCGGCGCTGATCCTGCTGAGCCAGGTGTCGCTTGTCTCGTCGGTGCCCCGGGTGAGCCAGCGCTCCACGAGCGCGGCACGCTTGGTCTTCCATCCGCTCGTGCCGACCCGCAGTTCACGGGCGGCCAGTGCGAGCTCGATCGCGGCGGCGCAGGCGTCGTAGGCGGCACGCTCCTCCGGGCCCATCGCGGAACTCCAGGCGAGCAGGTCCGTGTCCGGTGGGGCCGTGTGGGACGTGGCCAGCGCCTTGGCGTACGCGGTGACGCCGTCGGCGTGCGCGCACGTGTAGGCGGCGATGATCCGCTCGGTCTCCGCCGAGGCGCACACGTCGCCATAGCGCTCCATCCCGGCGAGCGCGAGCAGCCTGGACAGCGCCCGCGCGACGGCGATATGGCCGTTCTCCGGCATCGGCCAGCTGGTCGGCAGCACGTACCACAGGAATTCTTGCAGGCGCAGCAGCGAGATCGCCTCCAGCCCGCCGCCGGAAGTCAGCCAGCGGAGCGCCGCCTTCGCGTCGTCGGCTACCGCAGGGTCCTCGCGCGCCAGCGCCTGGAGTGCCTCCGCCTCGCTCATCATGCGGCCAGTCTGCCGCACGTCGATCCCCCGCGGTAGACGGGTTGCGGATTTGGCAGGTCATGTGATGGTAGTTACCTAACACAGCGCAAGCCCTTTTCGTCCGGCATGTCCCGGCCACCCGCGGCCGCCCCGGCCCCGCGTTTCCGGCATGATTGCTCAGGTGAGCGGCATCTACGACGAACCCGAGCTTTATCAGCTGGCCTGCGCCTACCGGGATGTCCCCGCCGAGGTCGGCGCGGTGCAGGGCTGGTGCGCCAGACACTGGGACGGCACCGGAGACGGTGCCGGGGTCCGCTCGGTCCTCGAGCTCGCCGCGGGCCCGGCCGAACACTCGCTCGAACTCGCCCGTCGCGGACTACGGGCGACCGCGCTCGACCGGTCGCGAGCGATGTGCACGTATGCCGCCTCGCGCGCCAAGGCCGCCGGGCTCGCCCTCGACGTCGTCGAGGCCGACATGCGGGACTTCAGCATCCCGGCCCGCTTCGATCTCGCCATCACCATGCTCAATTCGCTGTGTCACCTGTTCACGCTCGATGACATGGTCGCCCACCTGACAGCGGTGGCGGCCCACCTGGTGCCGGGCGGGCTCTACATCGCCGAGCTCGCGCACCCCGCGGACTACCTCGCGCCGGTGCCCAGGACGAGCAGCGAGTGGACCGTCGAGCAGGACGGCGTCCGCGCCGAGGTCCGGTGGGGCGGCCATCAGGACCAGATCGACCCGGTGAGCCAGATCACCGCCGAGCACATGAGCATCACCGCGCATGCCGCCGACGGGACAATCCGCACCGTCACCGACGTGGTGCCCAACCGGTTCTGGACGGCGACGGAGCTGACCGCCGCCATCCGGCTGGCCGGCGGCTTCGCCGCCGCCGCAAGATACGGCGACTTCGACGACACGACCATGCTCGACGATCCAGCCGCCTGGCGGATGATCCTGGTCCTGCGCCGCGGCTAACGCTCACGCTCACGCACCGCCGCCGCCCAGGTGCGCCCGCGCCGTCGCGGTCATCGGATGGTCCGCGCCGAGGTACTGCTCACCGTCGGCGAGCGCGCGGCGCAGCTCGGTGGCCGCGTCCGCCGGACGGCCCGCCGCCCGGTAGGCGGCGGCCAGGTTGCACCGCGTGGTCAGCGTCTCGACGTCGCCGGGGCCGAGCAGGCGCTCGCTGTCGGAGACCGCGCGTTCGTACTGCGGGATCGCGTCCCTCAGCCGCCGGGCTAGCTGGTAGGCCACCGCGAGGTTGCCGCGGGTGCTGAGCGCGTCGCGGTGGTCGGGCCCCTGCACCCGCTCGCGGTCGGCCAGCGCCCGCTCGTAGTGCGGGATCGCGGCCTTCGCCTTGCCCGCCTCGCGCAAGGCCAGCGCCAGCTCGCCCCGCGCGGTCATCGTGTCCGGGTGGTCCGCGCCCTGGATGCGTTCCCTGTCCGCGAGAACGCGCTCGCAGACCGCGACGGCCTCCTTGAGCCTGCCCGCCGCCCGGTAGGCGCCCGCCAGGCTCGCCCGCGCCGCGACCGTGTCCGGATGGTCCGGCCCCTGCGCCCGCTCCCGGTCGGCCAGCGTGCGCTCGAACGCGTCGATCGCGTCGGTTAGCTGGCCCACCGCCTGATAGGCGCCGGCCAGGCTGCCCCGCGCCGTCAGCGTGTTGCGGTGCGCCGGGCCGAACGTGAGCTCGGACTCGGTGAGCGTCCGCTCGTAAAGCGACACGCTGTCGCCGCGCCGCCCCGCGGCCTGGTAGGCGGCGGCCAGGCTGGCCCGGACCGCCAGCGTGTCGCGGTGCGCCGAGCCGAACAGCCGCTCTGACTGGGTAAGCGCCCGCTCGTAAAGCGTGATCGCCTCGGCGTCGCGTCCCGATGCCACGTAGCAGCGCGCCAGGCTGACCCGCGCGGTCACCGTGTCCGGGTGCTCGGGTCCGAGCTCGAGCTCGCGGTCGGCGAGCGCGGTCTCGAACACGGGCATCGCCTCGCCCATCCGGCCCGCCGCCGAGTAGGAGGCGGCCAGCCTGTCCCTGACGTACACCGACTGCGCGTGCGACCGGCCGAGCCGGGTGTTGCAGCTTGTCGCGACCGACTGCCAGTAGCTGATGGCCGATTCGGCGAGCATGGACTCCAGCAGCGAGGTCCCCGCCCGCAGCAGCAGCGGATGGGCCTCGGGCTTCCACATCAGGTCGCCGGCATACGCGCGCAGGCTGGCCGCGCAGTCGCGCAGCGCCTGGAGCAGCTGGGGCTCCGCGGCCCCCGGAGCCGACGGCCCCGGCGCCACTGACCCCGCGTCCGGCCAGGCCTCGAGCAGCGCGCTCGCCGCCGCGAGCATGAGCGGTTCGTCGGCAGGCGGCAGGTAGGCCCGGACCGCGGACCGCACTGACCGGTGCAGCCACACGGTGCGCGCCGCGCTTGTCTTGTCCACGCTGAGCAGGCCGAACTTCTCCAGGTTCCGGAAGGAGGTGCGGACGAGCTCCTGGTCCTCCGGTGCCGCCACCGACGGGCGCCCGGTGATGTACGAGCAGGCGGCGGGAGAGGTGAGCACGGTCCCGGGAATCCCGCCCGTGTCAAGCGCCGCGGCGAACGCGAGGGCGGGCCAGGCCAGCCCCGCGGGCGGCAGTTCATGGGCGCGCTCGACCGCGAGCGACCAGCTGACGATCAGCGACGGCGGGCAGTCCTCGACGACGGTGCCCAGCGTGCTCCGCAGCCGCTCCGCGAACTCCGCCCGGTAGTCCCGGCACGTGGTGCCGCATCCGGTGACCACTGCCGCCGCCTGAGCCATGCTGATAGGCAGCCCGCCGGTGTCCTCGGCTAGGTCGAGAGCCTCGATCCGCTGGTCGGGATGGCCGGTGAGCCGGGAGTTGAGGTAGCCCAGAGCCTCCCGCCTGCTGAATCCCGGCACGGCGAGGAACGTCCGCGCGCCGTCGCGCAGTTCCCCCTCGGGCAGCCGCGTGGTCACCACCACCTGGCCGGTCTCGCCCTTCGGCCACAGCCCGTCCAGGTCGGCGGCGGACGTCATGTCGTCAAGGACCACCGCCCACCGGCGCTCGGTCCTGCTGAGCCAGCCGAGGAACCGCTTCGCGGCGGCGTCGGCCGTCTCTTCCGGGCGGTAGGAGTCGAGGTCGGCGGCCGCCTGCGCCAGCCCCGCCACGATCGCGGCCCGGTTCCCCGCGGGCACCCAGACAAGCAGGTCAACGGCGCGCGCGTTCCACATCGCGTGCGCGAAATTCACCGCGAGCTGCGTCTTGCCTGTGCCGGACGGCGCGCCGTCCTTGATGTCGCCGGCCGCGTCCTGCTCAGCGGGCACGAGCACTGTCGTCTCGCCAGGCCGCGGCGCGTCTGCCAGGCCGAGGCCGGTTTCCTGGCGGGCGTAGAACGCCTGGGCGAGCGGCGGCACCGTCCCGGACAGGACCGGAACGGCACCGCGCGGGGCACCCACGATGCCAACTCCCTCCACGCGCAGACCGGTGTACGCGGCATCCTAGTGGCCCGAACCTCCCGGCGCCTGTCAATCCGCCGCCCGCAGCCCGGGCAGGTCCGCGACCACGCCCGCCGCCGCGCCGCCGTCGGCCTTCCCGCCGCGCCACGTGCGCACCAGCCGGGACCCGGCCCAGGCCAGCAGCACGGCGCACAGCGTCCAGCCGAGCGCCGTGGTACCCATCCCCGCGTACTTCAGGCCGGAGCCGAAGGTCGCGAACGTGATGACGGGCCTGATGTACTTGTCCGGCGCCCGCGAGGAGAGCAGCGAGCCGGCGATCACGGCCGGCACGCTGCCGGCGATCACGGCCGCGGTCAGCCCGGACTGCACGTGCCCGAACGCGATCGCGCCGAGCGCCGCCGCCGCGGTCAGCGGGACCGCCTGCGCCAGGTCGGTCCCCACGAGCTGGCCGGCGCTGACCTTCGGGTAGGCGAACAGCAGCAGCACGATCATCAGCGACCCGGAGCCCACCGACGTCATGCCGACGACCAGCCCGCCGGCGGCGCCGATGAGGACGGTAGGCACCGGGGCGATCCGCAGGTCCGCCACGCCGGCGTCGCGCCGCAGGCCCGACCGGAGGTCGAGCCGGGACCGCAGCAGCATCGCGGCCGTCCCGGCGAGCATGGCCGCGCCGAGCGCGTGCCCGACGTTCCGCTGCTGCGCGGAAGTGCCGCCAAGCAGGTGCAGCAGGTAAGCGCCGAGGAACGCCATCGGCGCCGAGCCCAGGCACATCCAGCCGGCCAGCCGCATGTTGACCGTGCCCTTGCGCAAGTGCACGAGCGATCCGGCCGGCCGCATCACCACGGCGGCGACGAGGTCGCCCGAGATCGCCGCAGCGGGCTTTACGTTGAAGAGCAGGATCAGCATCGGCGTCATCAGCGCGCCCCCGCCTGCCCCGGTGAGCCCGACGAGCAGCCCTACGACCGCACTGCCAACGATGACGTACGCGTCCACCCGCCGGTGCTCCGTTCACCTGGGCAGTATTTCCCGGTAATCAGCCTGTCCCGGTAATCAGCCTGTCCCGGTAACCAGCCTGTCCCGGTAACCAGACTATTCCCTAGTAATCAGACCATAAATGTATCACTTATCTGGCCTGTGCGCGGCGGGCTCGGCTAAGCGGGGACGGAGACCGAGTCCGCGGGTTCAGCCAGCGCCGGGGCGGACCGCAGCGCCCCGGTGCCGGCCGCCGCGAATTCCAGGTACTTGCGGGTCTCGACCGCGCGGCGGCGGCGGCTCCAGTCGAGCAGGCCGCCCATGATCGCGGCCACGTCGGGCGCCGCCGCGGCGCCGGCGTCCGGCGCCTCGATGAGCAGCCGGACCCTGCGCGCCAGCACGTCCTCGACTCCCAGCGCGCCCTCGTGCGTGACCGCGTACGCGACTTCGGCGCGCAGATACGGGTAGCCGTCGAGCAGCGGGCGCGCCAGCGACCGGTCGCGGTGTACCGGCTCGAGCACCTCCGGCACGAGTGAGCCGTACCTGTTGAGCAGGTGCCCGACCGCCGAGATCGGCACCTCGAAGTCTTCGGCCAGCCGCTGCGCCGCGGCGCGGACCGCGGGCAGCCCGTCCGCGCCGAGCAGCGGCAGCTGGTCGGTGACCGACTCAGGCACCGGGCGCGGGAAGCCGGCCACGGCCGCGTCCACCACGTCCCTGGCCATCAGCCGGTAGGTGGTGAACTTCCCGCCGGCGATCGAGGCCAGGCCGGGCAGCGGCACGTCCACCACGTGCTCCCTGGACAGCTTGGTGGTCGGCGTGCCCGCCGCGGCGGCGACGAGCGGCCGCAGCCCGGCGTAGACGCCGGTCACGTCGGCGCGGGCGAGCGGCCTGGCGAGCACCCGGTTGGCGTTGGCGAGGATGTAGTCGATGTCCTCCCCGGTGGCCGCCGGCTCGTCGCGGTCGCCGGACCAGTCGGTGTCGGTGGTGCCCACGATCCACCGCTCGCCCCACGGGATGAAGAACAGCACGCTCTTGTCGGTGCGCACGATCATCCCGGTCTCGGCGTCGATCGCCGCGCGGGGCACCACCAGGTGCACCCCCTTGGACATCCGCACCTCGTACCCGGCGCGGACCCCGGCGAGCGAGTGCACCAGGTCGGTCCATACCCCCGCGCAGACCACGACCCGCGACGCCGCGATGGCGAACGACTTGCCCGTCTCCTCGTCGCGCACCCGGGCCCCGGTCACCTGGCTCCCGTCCGCCGAACGCAGCAGCGCGATGGCGCGGGCCCGGGTGAGCACGATCGCGCCGTGCGCGACGGCGGTCCTGGCGACGGTGAGCGTGTGCCTGGCGTCGTCCACCTGCGCGTCGTAGTAGACCATGGCCCCGGCCAGCCGCTCGGAGCGCAGCGCGGGGGCGCGGCGCAGCGCGCCGCGCGCCGTGAGGTGCCGGTGGTACGGGACGGGGCGCCTGGTGCCCTCCATCGCGTCGTAGATCACCAGCCCGGCGCCCACGTAGGGTCGCTCCACGACCTTCCTGTACAGCGGATACAGGAACGGGACGGGCTTGACCAGGTGCGGGGCGAGCCTGGCGACGAGCAGGTCGCGCTCCCGCAGCGCCTCCCTGACCAGCTTGAAGTCGCCCTGCTCCAGGTATCGCAGCCCGCCGTGGATCAGCTTGCTCGACCGGCTCGACGAGCCGGCCGCCAGGTCGCGTGCCTCGATGAGGCCGACCCGCAGGCCGCGGGAGACGGCGTCGAGCGCGGCGCCCGCGCCGGTTATGCCGCCGCCGATGACCAGCACGTCGAGCGGCCCCGCGGTCAGCCTGCGCAGCACGGTGCTCCGGTCGCGCGCGTCAAGAACGCCTGGCATGGGCGCTGACTCCTCCCTGAGCCCCGCGAGGGTCTCGTGATCCATGGTAAGGAGATTCCCGGCCAGGCCTGGTTACCGGCCCGCGGCCGGCCCGCCAACTGCCGGCGAATTCCCCCTCGTCACCGGCCGACGGCCGCCGCCAGGTCGATGCCGGCCGGGTCCCGCGCCCGCCACGCGATGTGCTGGTCGGGCCTGACCAGGAGGAACTCATCGCGCCACGGGTAGTCCGGTGGCGCCGCGGTCAGGGTGAGCGGTATGCGCAGCGCACGGGCCCGTTCGGAGACAGCGGCGACGCGCGGGTCACCCGCGCCCGCCGGCCCTACGAGCGTGAACCCGGTGCCTAGCTGGTCATACAGCGAGCTGCCGTCGGGCAGCCAGCAGTGCGGCAGCCGCGCGCCCGGCTCGGCGGACGGGGTGTAGCGGCCCACGTCCGCGACGGCCGTCACGCCGTCGGAGCCCCCGCCGCGGCCGGCACGGCCGCCCTGGACCACGGGCGACCCGGCGTAGGTGTAGCCGAGCACCAGGCCCAGGTTGTGGAACTCGGGGGATTTCGCCCGCCTGATCGCGGCCGGGTCCGGGACCAGGTCGGCGGGCATCGCGGCCATGTTCGCCGCCGCGCTGGCCACGGTCTGTTCCACCACGCCGCGGCGCTCCGGCTCGTAGCTCCGCAGCAGCGCCGGCGGCGCCCAGCCGTGCAGCACGAACGCGAGCTTCCACGCGATGTTGACCGAGTCGCCGACGCTGGTGTTGTAGCCGTGGCCGCCGAAGGGCGGGTTCACGTGCGCGCTCTCGCCGGCCAGGAACACCCGGCCGGCGGCGAACCTGTCGGCGACGAGCATCCGCGCCGTCCACGGGTCGGTGGCGAGCAGTTCGTGCTCAACCGGCGCGCCGAACAAGCCCCTGATCAGCCCGTCGGCATGCGCGATCCCGTACTCCGGGGTGACGCGCGGCATGATCGCCCACCAGGTGCCGTCCAGGTCCAGGCGCCCGGCCAGGGCCTGGGTGGCCGCGGTCACCGTCCAGTACTGCACCGCCGGGCCCAGGGGAGTGTCGAATCCCGGCGCCCGGAAGACCACGTTGAAGTTGGGCCGCGGATCGGAGTGGCCCGCGTAGCCCGTCCCGATCTGCTCGCGTGTCACGCCGCCGTAGCCGTCGCAGCCGAGCACGTAGTCCGCCCGGATCCGGTACGCCCGGCCGTCGCCGTCCCGCACGGTCACGGTCACGCCGTCGCCGTCTTCGGCCAGTTCGGTCACCGCGTGGCCGAGCCTCAGCTCGGCGCGCGGCTGCCGGGCCAGGTGCGCCCTGAGCACCTCTTCGACGACCGGCTGGGGCACCTGCTGCCCCGGCTCGGCGAACCGCTCGTCGCGCCCGGTGGTCAGCCCGAACGCCCCGTCGAAGTCGGTGATCCGCGCGCCCGTCAGCGACTCGCAGAACGTGACGCGCTGCGACCAGGCGACCTTGAGCGGCGCCGCGTCCCGCACCGCGGCGGCCAGCCCCCAGCGGCGCAGGTGCTCCATCGTCCGCACGCTCGACGTCTTGGCGCGCGGCCGCCGGTGCGACACCTGCGGTCGCGGCTCGATCACCACGCAGCCGGTGCCGTGCAGGCTGAGCTCGGCGGCCGCGGCGAGCCCCGCGGGCCCGCCTCCTGCGATGAGCACTGACGCTTTCTCGATGTTCACGGCAGACATCCTGCCTCCCAGGCGCGGGCACTGAAACACTGATCCGGAACGGATCCGTGGCTACTGTCAAGGAGACCGCATTGTCCGATTTCGTCGGGGCCGTCGACCAGGGCACCACGAGCACGAGGTTCATGATCTTCGACCACGGGGGCAACGAGGTCGCCAGGCACCAGCTCGAGCACCGGCAGATCCTGCCCAGGCCCGGCTGGGTCGAGCATGACCCGGTGGAGATCTGGGAGCGCACCAGGACGGTTGTCGAGGCCACGCTGAACGCCAGCGGCCTGTCCGCGCGCGACCTGGCCGCGGTGGGCATCGCCAACCAGCGGGAGACCACCGTGGTGTGGAACCGCCGCACCGGCGTCCCCTACGCCAACGCCATCGTCTGGCAGGACACCCGCACCGACCGGATCGCCTCGGCGCACGACAGGAGCGGCGACGGCGAGGTGATCAGGCGCAAGGCCGGCCTCCCCCCGGCGACGTACTTCTCGGGCGGCAAGCTGCAGTGGCTGCTCGAGAGCAGCGCCGCGCTGCGCGCCGACGCCGAGCGGGGGGAGGCGCTGTTCGGCACGGTCGACAGCTGGCTGGTGTGGAACCTGACCGGCGGCACCTCGGGAGGCGCGCACGTCACCGACGTGACCAACGCCAGCCGCACGATGCTGATGGACCTGCGCACGCTTGACTGGGACGACGAGCTCTGCGGATTGTTCGGCGTGCCGCGCGCGATGCTGCCGCCGGTCGCGCCGTCGGCGCACGAGTTCGGCGTCACGGCGGCGTCCGGCCCGTTCGGCGCCGAGGTGCTGCTCGGCGGGGTGCTCGGCGACCAGCAGGCGGCGACGATGGGCCAGGTGTGCTTCGCGCCAGGCGAGGCGAAGAACACCTACGGAACCGGCAACTTCCTCGTCCTCAACACCGGGTCCGACCTGCACCGGTCGCAGGCGGGCCTGCTCACCACGGTCGCCTACCAGCTCGGGGAGGCGGTTCCCGTGTACGCGCTCGAAGGCTCGGTCGCGGTGACCGGCGCCGCGGTGCAGTGGCTGCGCGACCAGCTCGGCATCATCAGCGGCGCCGCGCACAGCGAGGACCTGGCCAGGCAGGTCGACGACACGTCGGGGATGTACTTCGTCCCGGCGTTCTCCGGGCTGTTCGCGCCGTACTGGCGCGCCGACGCGCGCGGCGCGATCGTCGGGCTGTCCCGGTTCCACACCAACGCGCACCTGGCCCGCGCCACGCTCGAGGCGATCTGCTATCAGACGAGAGACGTGGTGGAGGCGATGACCGCGGACTCCGGCGTCACCCTCGACGTGCTCAAGGTGGACGGCGGCGTCACGGACAACGACCTGTGCATGCAGTTGCAGGCCGACATCCTGGGCGTTCCGGTCAGCCGTCCCGTGGTCGCCGAGACCACCGCGCTCGGCGCGGCCTATGCCGCGGGCCTGGCGGCCGGGTTCTGGCGTGACACCGCCGAGCTGCGCGCCAACTGGAGCCAGGCCCGGCGCTGGGAACCCGCCTGGAGCCAGGACAGGCGCGCGGCCGGCTACGCCGGCTGGAAGAAGGCCGTCGAGCGGACCTTCGGCTGGGTGGACGTCGGCTGATTTCCCGCATGTCGCGGTCCCGCTCCGGGTATGCCAGCGGGGAGCGCGACGCCCAGCAGTGACGAAGCAGCAGTGACGAAGCAGCAGTGACGAAGGAGCGGCCATCCATGATGGACGTGCGCACGCCGGCCGCCGCCGAGCCGGTCGGTGATGTGGTGGCCGTGCTCGGCGAGGGGCCTTACTGGGTACCCGAGGACTCGTGCCTGTTCTGGGTGGACATCCCGAACGGGCTGCTGCTCCGCACGCAGCTACCGTCGGGCGCCACCGAGCGCACCCCGGTCGGCGCGGCGTCGGCGGCTTTCCCCGCGATCGGCGGCGGGATCCTCACCGCGGGGGGGAACCGGCTGACGCTGCACACCCGGCAGCCGGCGCCGGGGGAGGGGCCGGTGTCGCGGACGATCGCGCAGGCGCCCGCCCGGGAGGGCATCCGGTTCAACGACGCCTCGGTGGACCCGGCGGGCCGCGTATGGGTGGGCTCGATGCACACCGGCGAGACCGAACCCGTCGGCGTGCTCTACCGGCTGGACCCGGGCCGCGTCCTGACGCCCGTGGTGACCGGCGTGACGGTCTCCAACGGGCTCGGCTGGAGCCCGGATGGGTCGCGCATGTACTACGCGGACTCACCCATGCGCCGGGTCGACGTGTTCGACTACGACCCGGCGACAGGTGAGGCGTCCGGCCGGCGCGTGTTCGCCGACCTGTCCCGCGCGGACGGGGTCCCTGACGGGCTGACGGTGGACCTGGACGGCTGTGTGTGGGTGGCCATGTGGGGCGGCGGCGTGCTGCGCAGGTTCACCCCCGGCGGCCAGCAGGACGCGGTGCTCCCGGTGCCGGTGTCACGGCCGACAAGCTGCGCCTTCGGCGGGGCGGACCTGACCGAGCTGTACGTGACCACCGCCAGCATCGGCCTCACCGGCGCCGAGCGAGCCGCCGAGCCCCTGGCCGGGTGCCTGCTCCGGCTGCGCCCGGGCCCCTCGGGCCTGCCCTCCGCCTCCGCCCGGGCCTCGATCCCCTCCTGACCCGCCCGGATCCCGTCCCGGGCCGGCGCTGTCGCGCGGGCCGGCGCTGTCGCGCGGGCCGGCGCTGTCGCGCGGGCCGAGGTCGGCCCACGGGTCGTAGTCGACCTCGAGCGGCTCCTGGGACGGGCGCTCCGGTTCTGGCACGTGCTCCAGGTTGAGCCGGATCCTGGTCCACGTCGAACTGCGGCCGCGCATGGAGTCGACGAGCACGTCGGCGGGCTCCAGGTAGGGCCACACCGCGGCGTGCCGCGCCTTCCACCGCTCCAGGCCCTCCATCGCCTCCGCCTTGGTGGCCGCCCGCGCGATCTCGATCAGCGGCTTGACCGACTGCCGGCGCCCGGTCGGGCTGGGCGCGCGCCCGCCGCCGGTCCCGCTCCCAGCGGCCCGGCCGGCCGGCCGGCGCTTGGACGGCTGCACCCGGGGCGCCTCGCCGGACTGCTTCTCGTAGTGCGGCGGCCACGGCGCGTCGGGCAGGCCGGCCGCCTCGTCGCGTGCCGCGAGCTCGAGCAGGGCATCGAGCGACCCGATGGCGGAGTCCATGCCCTCCCACGGGTCGCCGATGGCCGCGAACCGCGCGGGGACCGTGTCGATCGTGAACTCCGCCGGATCGCAGCCGGGGACCTCGTCCCAGGCCAGCGGGGTGGATACCCGCGCGTCCGGCAGCGGGCGGACGGAGTAGGCGGAGGCGACGGTGCGGTCCTTGGCGTTCTGGTTGTAGTCGACGAACACGCCGTGCCGCTCCTCCTTCCACCACTTCGAGGTCGCCAGGTCAGGCGCCCGCCGCTCGATCTCGCGGGCCACCGCCACCGCGGCCCGGCGCACGTCGGTGAACGGCCAGCGCGGCGAAATCCTGGCGTAGACGTGCATGCCGCGCGACCCCGAGGTCTTCGGCCACCCGGTCAGCCCGAAATCGGCGAGCACGGACCTGGCGACCAGCGCCACGTCCCGGATCTGCGGCCATCCCACGCCCGGCACCGGGTCGAGGTCCACGCGCAGCTCATCGGGATGATCGAGATCCGCGGCAAGGACGGGGTGGGGGTTGAGGTCGATGCAGCCGAGGTTGGCCACCCACACCAGGCCGGCGCTTTCCTGAAGCACCACCTCGTCCGCGGTCCGCCCGGAAGGGAACCGCAGCTCGACGGTCCCGATCCAGTCCGGGCGCTTTTCCGGCGCGCGCTTCTGGAAGAACGGCTCGGCCTCGGCGCCGTTGACGAAGCGCTTGAGCGCCATCGGCCGCCCGGCCACCCCGCGCAGCGCCCCGTCGGCGACCGCCAGGTAGTACCGCACCAGGTCCAGCTTGGTGTGCCCGGTGCGCGGGAAGAACACCTTGTCGGGGTTGGACACTGGCACCGCGCGGCCGGCCACCTCGACGACAGTCTTCCTGTCCGGCATGAGGTCACGATACGCCGCGGCACTGCGAGGTCGTCCAGAGCCTGGGGGCAGACCCGGGAGCCATGCCGGATTACTCAGTCCGGGTTTTCCGGCAAGATCTCGGACAGGCTGTAGCTGACCGGCTCCTGGAGCTGCGCGTAGGTGCACGAGCCCGGCGAGCGGTCCGGGCGCCAGCGGACGAACTGCGCGGTATGCCGGAACCGCGGGCCCTGCATGTGGTCGTAGCGGACCTCGACGACCCGCTCCGGGCGCAGCGGTATGAAGGACAGACAGGTCCTTGCCCGCGTTCCACCGGCTGTACTCGGCGCTGCGCGGCGTGCGCACGCCGTCCTGCGGCCGGGCCCAGTTCCACGGGTGCTGGTCGAACGTGGTGACAAGCGGCTCGAGTTCGGTGCGCAGCGCGCGGCGCTGGGCCATCGGGAACGCGCCGACCACGCCGACGCTGGCTAGCTCGCCGCCGGGCCGGTACAGCCCGAGCAGCAGCGAGCCGACCGCGTCGCCGCCGCTCTTGTGCGGCCGGTAGCCCGCCACCACGCAGTCCGCCGTGCGCTCGTGCTTGATCTTGAGCATGACCCGCTTGTCCGGCTGGTACGTCAGGTCGGGGGACTTGGCGATCAGCCCGTCGAGGCCGGCCCCCTCGAACTGGCTGAACCACCGGGCGGCGAGCGCCTTGTCCGCGGTCACGGGGGTCAGGTGGATGGGGGACGCGGCACCGGAAAGCGCCGTCTCCAGGGCCGCGCGCCGGTCCGCGAACGGCCGGGACGTGTAGTCCACGCAGTCCAGCGCCAGCAGGTCGAAAGCGACGAAGTGGGCTGGCGTCTGCCCGGCCAGCAGCCGGACACGGCTGGCCGCCGGGTGGATGCGCAACTGCAGCGCCTCGAAGTCGAGCCGCCCGGCGGCGAAGTCTGGCAGCACGATCTCCCCGTCGACCACGCAGCGCTGCGGCAGGTTCGCCAGCACGGCGGTCACCAGTTCGGGGAAGTAGCGTGTCATCGGCTTCTCGTTCCTGCTGCCGATCTCCACCTCGGCGCCGTCGCGGAACACGATCGAGCGGAACCCGTCCCACTTGGGCTCGAAGACGTAGTCGCCGTCGGGAATCGCGTCCACCGGCCTGGCCAGCATCGGCGCCACCGGTGGCATCACCGGAAGGTCCATGTCCTCAAGTTTCCACGACCGTGCCTGCCCGGACAGCGCAGGGCTAGCCGCGGGCTAGCCGAGCCCCGTCCATTCGGCGCTGTGCTTCCACAGCAGTTCGCCGAGTTCGGGCGTGGCGACCCGGCTCGGGGCGCGTACCGCGCACTTGTCGTAGTACAGCCCGCTCTGGTCCGCCGCCTCCGGCGACGTCGCGCAGTACACCGACGTCACCGCGCCCTCCTCGATGGTGAGCATGCGCTTCTTGATCAGGTCCCGCGCGGGCCGCGGCACGCGGCGCCAGATGTCGGAGGCGACCACACCCGGGTGAAGCGCGTAGGAGGACACCCCGATCCCGGATAGCCGCCGGGCGAGCTCCTGCGTGAACAGCACGTTGCACAGCTTGGAGACGGCGTACTCGCGCTGTCCGGTGAACGAGGGGGTGCGGCGCCTGAGCGCGTCGAAGTCGATGCCGGGCGCGCCGTAGTGCGCCGCGCTCGACACGTTCACGATCCGCGCGCCCCCGGCGCCCCGTGCGCCGGGCGCGCCGGACCCGCTCGCCTTCAGCCGCTCAAGCAGCAATGACGTCAGCGCGAAGTGACCGAGGTGGTTCACGCCGAAGTGCAGCTCGAAACCGTCCGCGGTCAGCCCCCGCTGGCCGCCCACGCCGGCGTTGTTGACCAGGGCGTGCAGCGGCTCGTCCCGCTCCAGGAATGCCGACGCGCACGCCCGCGCCGACTCCAGCGAGGCGAGGTCGAGCGGCAGCAGCCATACCGCGCCGGACCCCGACGCGGCCTTGATCGCGTCCACCGCCGCCTCTCCCGCGCAGGCCGAACGGCAGGCTATGTACACCCGGCCGCCCTCGCGCGCGAGCGCGAGGGCGGTGGCGCGGCCGATCCCGGTGTTGCCGCCGGTGACCAGGAACGTCCGGCCCGAAGCGTCACCCATGCGACGATTATCCGCCCGCCATCGCCCCCACGACGAGGAACGGCTCGGTGCCCGCGGCGACCGCCGCCGCGACCGCCTCGGGCAGCGGCGCGTCCGGCGGCTCGTTGGACAGGTCCTGTTCGCACGCGTAGAACCGGATGAACGCCCGCCTGCGGCCGGTGTGCCGGTCCCTGATGGTGCCGAGCAGCACCGGGAACCGCTCTTCCACCGCGTCGAGCACCGCCCGCTGCGTGAGCGCCGGGCACGCCACCGGGACGACGACCTCGCCGCGCACCCTGGCCAGGTTCTTCAGGTGCGCGGGCAGCACGACCCTGACCGAGGTGACGGGCCCGGCGCCGGCGCGGGTCACGGCACGACCTGCACCTCGACCGACAGCACCGCGGGCAGGTCACGCACGATCGGCGCCCATGAATCGCCGGAGTCGGCGGACGCGTAGACCTGCCCGCCGGTGGTGCCGAAGTAGACGCCGCACTCGTCCAGGGTGTCGACCGCCATCGCGTCGCGGTACACGTTCACGTAGCAGTCCTGCTGCGGCAGGCCGCGTGTCAGCGGCTCCCACTCGTTCCCGCCCGACCGCGACCGCCACACCTGCAGCCGCCCGTCCGGCGGGTAGTGCAGGCTGTCGCTGGTGATCGGGACGACGTAGACCGTCTCGGGCTCGTGCGCGTGCACCCCGATCGGGAAGCCGAAGTCCGTCGGCAGGTTCCCGCTGACCTCGGTCCACGAAAGCCCGCCGTCGTCGGACCTCATGACGTCCCAGTGCTTCTGCATGAACAGCGTGTCCGGCCGCGACGGATGCGCCTCGACGTGGTGCACGCAGTGCCCGACCTCGGCGTCGGTGTCCGGGATGCTCTCGGATCGCAGCCCGCGGTTCACCGGCCGCCACGTGACCCCTTCGTCGTCGGACCGGAACGCGCCGGCCGCGGAGATCGCGACGAACATCCGCGTGCCCTGCAGGATGATCGTGTGCGCGCAGAGCCCGCCGGCGCCGGGCCCCCACTGGGAAGCCGACGGATGCAGCCGCAGCCCGCTCAGCTCGCTCCAGGTCATGCCGCCGTCCGATGACTTGAACAGGGCCGCGTCCTCGGCCCCGGCGTACACCACGTCCGGGTCGGCCGCCGACGGCTCCAGGTGCCAGATCCGCTTGAACTCCCACGGCCGCGGCGTGCCGTCGAAGTACATGTGCGTGCCCGGCTCGCCGGCGTAGGAGAAGTCGTTGCCGGCCGGCTGCCAGCTGGCCCCGCCGTCGTCGGACCGCTGGACCAGCTGGCCGAACCAGCCCGTGTTCTGCGAGGCGTACAGCCGGTCCGGGTCGGCGGGGGAGCCCTTCATGTGGTAGATCTCCCAGCCGCCGAAGTACGGCCCGGTGACCGACCACTTGTCGCGCTTGCCGTCGGAGGTCAGCACGAACCCGCCCTTGCGGGTTCCCGCGAGCACTCGTACCTGCGTCATGACGTTCCTTCCCGTTCAGCGTCTTCTGGCCTGAACTCCTGTTCTATCTTATCTTGTGATCGAACTGACGTTCCAGGCCTCGGAGGCAGTGTTCTGCGGATATGACTGCGTGCGCCGGCGGAACTCATCGCGCCCAGCGGGCCTGGATATGGCCACTACTGTGTCACGGCCGGAACAGGCGCGGCGTTCAGGGAGTGTGGCAGGATAGCGAAACAGGCTAAGTTGCCCGCTTTTTATCCAACCCCCCGCTGGATCTCACCCCCCAGGGAGAAGACGTTGGCCGGTCAGCCGCAAGACCCGTGGCAGTCGTACTCCCCGCCGTCTGCCGACAGCAAGGACACGTACGGGTACCCTCACCCGGGCGCTCAGGGGTTCGGTCAGGCCCAGGCCAACGCCAGGCCCGCGCCGGGCTACCCGCCTGCCTACACCGGCCAGGACCAGCCCTACACCGGCCAGGACCAGCCCTACACCGTCCTGGACCAGCCGTTCCCCGGCCATGCCATCGGCGACCAGGGGCCCGCCTACCCGGGACAGGCGGGCCAGGAGGGCCAGTCGTGGCGCGGCGCCGGCGCGCCGGCGCCCTTGGCGTCGAGGGCGGCCGGCGACGCCAAGGGGTTCTTCGGCGCGCTCTTCGACTTCGGCTTCACGTCCTTCGTGACACCGAAGATCATCAAGGTGCTGTATGTCCTCTACACGGCCTGGATGGTGGTCTGGGCGCTGATCTTCCTGCGCCTCGGCTTCAAGTACGGCGGCTCGTCGGGCGGCATCTTCACGCTGATCGTCGTCGACCCGATCTTCCTGCTGCTGACCCTCGGCGCCTACCGGGTCATCCTCGAGTTCTTCATGGTCATCCACCGGATCCACGACGATCTGAAGGCCATCCGCGAGCGCTCAGGCGAGCGCGGCTGACGAGCCGGCAAGATTGTTTTCCGCAGCCGTCGTCCACAGCCGGGCAGGGACGCTCCACAGCGCTATGGCCAAGGCCGCTAGGGTTAGCAGCAACTGAAGTCCACAGCCCGGGACCCGGCAAACGGCCCTGTGTCCACAGCCAAGGCAGGCTTGTGCACGGCTTGTGCACATGGCGATCCACAGGGTGCCAGGAGTACGTTACCTGTCCCGGGACCGCGCAGACCGCGGTCCCGTACCCCGGGGAATTTGATGGCGAGCCGAGCAGGACACCGAGCCATGACCAGAGCCCTCACGCAGCCCCCGGCCGCAGACACGGCCAGGCGTAGCCGCCATTTCCAGCTGATAGTCGACGTCCACCTGCTGCTGCTTCGCGACGGGGACGTGCTGCTCGGCCGGCGCGCGAACACCGGGTACGGCGACGGCGCCTACGAGCCGCCGTCCGGCCGCCTGGCCGAGCGCGAGACGCTGGTGGAGGCCGCCGTCCGGGTCGCGGCGGCGCAGGTCGGCATCGCGGTCGACCCGGCCAGGGTCTCGCTCGCCCACGTCATGCACGACGTGTCCGGTGCCGGCCGGATGGCGTTCTTCCTCACCGTCGAGGGCTGGGCGGGCGACGCCGGCGCGTCGACCACGAGCTACAGCGATCTCGCCTGGTTCCCGCTGCCGGAACTGCCCGCGAACATGATCGACCGCGCCCGGGTTGCCGTCCGTAATTTCGCCGCCGGCGCCCGCTTCTCGACGTACCCAGCCTTCGGCATGTGACGGGTTCGGGGGTCCGTACATCGGAACCGTCCCGGGCGGTAACTCGGCGGCGGCGGGCCCGCTAACGCCCAAAACGGTTCCATTGCGGGCGGACCCCCGGTTCCCGCCCTCCTTCATCCCGGACGGTCCCCTGGTTTCCCTTCGCCGCCCCGGCCCACGCCACGACCGGCCGGCCTCCGCCCGGCAGCCGCCCCCGGACGGCCCGCGCGCCGTGCGGATAGACTCGCCACCGATGCGACTGGTTAAGACCCACGGGTCACTCAACGAGATCTTCGCGCTGGCCGCGGGCCCCGCGGCCTGGGCGTCGGACGCCGAACTCCGCGAGTTCGTCCGGCGGGTGTGCGACCGGGACTCGTGGACCGGGGGCAGCGACGGGATCTACCTGTACGACGCCAGCTCGCCGCGGGTCCAGGCGTGGTTCTTCAACCCGGACGGATCGTCCGCGGAGTTCTGCGGCAACGGCATGCGCGGCCTTGGCAGGCTGATCCTGGACCTACGGGGGACGGACGCGGAGGTGATCGCGAGCGGCGGCCGCCTGTACACGATCCGTCGCGCCCCGACGATGCCCGAAGGCGTCCGCCAGGTGCTGCTCGAACTCCCGCAGGTGGAGTTCGCGGCGGCGCCCCCCGCGCCCTTCGAGCGCTTCACCGCCGTGACGGTGCCGAACCCGCACGTCGTCGCCGTCGTCGCCGAGTACTCCGAGCCCGACCTGATCGGGGTAGGCAAGCGCGCCGCCGAGGTCTTCCCCGCAGGCGCCAACGTCTCCTTCCTCCTCCCGCTCCCGCCAACCCCGCACGCCCCGCCAACCCCGCACGCCCCCGCCGCCCCAGGCACCCCCTCGGCCTCGAACGTCCCGGAGGTCTTCGTCCGCACCTTTGAGCGCGGCGCCGGCCTCACCCCCTCCTGCGGCTCTGGGGTGGTCGCGTCCCGGGCCGCGTACTCGCGGGTGACCGGCCTTGACCCCGGACAGCGCCTCGTGGTCAGGAACGCCGGCGGCGTGGCCGCCGCGTCCATCCGGGTCCGCGGCGGCGACTGGTTCCCCGTCCTCGAGGGCAACGCCACGGTCGTCTACCGTGCCGAGACCGACCAGGCCGGCCGCCAGGCCAGTCCTGTCGACTACGCCGCCGAAGAGAACGCCGCCTACGCGGCCCTTGACGAGCGCAACACCGCGTTCCTCAAGTCCGCCGGCGTCACGACCGCCCACCCCTAGGCAGGCGGGAGCGCCGACCGGGGGCGTCGGCCCAGACGGCACCACAGTGGACACGCCATCCCGCCCGCAGACCACGCGCCCGGCCCGAACCCCGGCATCAGCGCTGACGGCTGACCGACCCCCCGGCGGCAGGCAACTGCAAGGGCCGGTAAGCGACGAAACGGGCTGCCCGGGCTGCCCGCCTGGCATAAACCACGCATTTCGGGCGTCAGGCGGCCGAAGTCTGACGTGATCAGAAGATTGTGTGTAGTTTGACCCCCTGCGCGGGGTCAAACTACACACAAAGATTCGACGTGGTACTGGTGTGACAACGCGGGAGGATGTCTTGCGCCTCGTCCGGCAGGCCGCGCCGGGCGCGGCCGGGCTCACTCTCGCCGCGGCCGCATATGCGGGCCGGCCCGAGTTGCGTTCCGCACCTATGCCGACTCCGCCGCACCAGAGGAGACAGCCCGGGGTGGACATCGCGGCGGCGCCCCGGCCGCCGTCTCACGCTCCCTCGCCGGGGCGCGGCAGGTGCTCCAGCGTCAGGCGGGCCTTACGCTCGGCGGCTTCCGCCCGGCGGGCCGAGAGCCTGGCGTCAGCCAGTTTGGCGCGCGCCCGGGTGAGACGCTCCTCGAGGTCGCGGACCTCTATCTCCAGGCCGTCTTCCGCCGCCGCCGCGCCGGACGCGACCGCCGCGGCAAACGCCACCGCTCGTTCGGCATCCTCGAAGCTTTTCCTGCGGCGGGCCGCTGCCTGTGCAGCTTCCTCAGCTAGCCGCGCCGCCGTCTCCTCAGCCAGCCGTTCTCGCCGCCGCCTCGCCTCCTCGGCCAGCCCCTCCTTGCGCTCGGTTTCCTCCCGGCGCTCGGTCTCCTCGCCGAGCCCCTGCGTCTGCTCTCTCACCTGTCCGGGGCGGCCCCCCTGCCCGGCGCGGCCGGCCTGCCCCCTCCTGCTCTCCTTGAGCAGCCGGACTTCCGCAAGGGGCGCGGGCGCTTTCACAGGCCTGGCGGGTTCGGCTGCGTCCGCTTCGCCGTCGGGGGTTCCGGATAGGGCGAGGCCGAAGCCGGCCCATTCGGCGGCCCGGGTCAGGGTGCCCGCTGCGAATCCGGCGGCTACCTCCGGATCGGCTAGCGCCGCGGTGAGGGTCGCGCTCACCTCATCGCGCAGCGCGGCGTGCGGATCCGCGATGTCCGCGGCGGCAAGCGCCTGGCCGGTCAGGGCGTCAATGAGCTGTCCGCGTGCCGCGGACAGCTCACGCAGCCGCGGGCCGTCCTTTGCCTTTTCGGCGGCGCGCAGGGCGGTCGCGAGGCTGGCCAGCCGGGCAGGCGCCGCCGGATTCTCGCGGGTCAGCCGGTTGACCACCCATGCCGCGCGGGTAGGCTTTCGCAGCGCGGCGATCTGCCTGGCCGCCGCGCCGTCGCCGCTGGCTTTGGCGGCGGCGGCCAGCGCCTTGCGGCGCTCGGTGAACTGCTGCGGATCGGTGCCGTACAGTTCGGCGACGGCCTCGCTTACCAGGTCGTCAGTGGCGCCTGGCGGAACGCTGGCATCCGCCGCGCCGCCGCGCTGGGAGTCCGGAGCGCTGCTGCCCACCTACCGGTCATGCCCCGTCGCGCAGCCCCGCGAACAGGTCGCTTTCCGGCAGCGCCGCGCCGGTCGTGTCGGCCAGCCGGATGAAGTACTCGTAGCCGAAGGCGGCTTCGGTGACCGTGTGCGGGATCTTGCTGAACCACGAGTCGTCGATCTGGCTGCCGTGTGCGAACAGGGCCTCGCGCTTGCGGGTGAGCACCGGCCGGATGTCGACCGTCGTGGTGATCCGTTCCTCGGACGCGGCCGCCCGGCGCGTGCGGTCCTCGTCGCCGTCCCAGGCCGGCACCTGCTCGCCGGCCTCGCGCAGCGCCTCCCAGATCTTGCGCCAACTGCTGCCGCGCATCGTGGACAGGTAGACCTTGGCCAGGACGCCGGTCGCCCAGGCGGCGGCCTGCGCCGCCTGGCTGGCGTGCACGTGGTCAGGATGCTGGTAGGCACCTTGGTCGTCGTAGGTGACGAGCACCTGCGGGCGGTACTTGGTGATGAGTTCTGCGATCCGGTCCGCGATGGTCCCGACCGGGATGTTGCAGAAGGCCTCCGGGCGGTTCCTGTACTCCCAGTCCGGCATGCCGGAGTCGTGATAGCCCAGCGTCTCGAGGTCGCTGACGCCGAGAATACGGGCCGACTCCCTGAGCTCGGCGAGCCGCAGCCGTGCCACTTCCTCCTCGTCATGACCGTCCTGGCCCGGCTTGATGCCACCGGGCGCGTCGCCGAACTCGCCGTTGGTGCAGGTGACCACGATCGTTCTGACGCCCTCGTCGGAATAGGCGGCGAGGATGCCGCCGCCTGACGCTTCGTCGTCAGGGTGGGCGTGTACTGCCATCAGGGTGAGGGGCTCTGCCATACCCCAAGCCTGCCATGCCCGCCGGTGTGCTCAACCCGGCCGGGCGCTGGCACGCGGACCTTGAGCGCCGCCGGCCGCACCGCGACGGTGAGCGTCCTGCCATGCGCGACGACCTCGCCGTCCACTTCACGGGGGAGCGGGGCATGCGCGATGATCTCGACCTCGCGCGCCTGGAAGCGCTCGAGGTGCCGGTCCTGGCGATGGCTGTGGGTCAGCACGCGGGTGGCCACCACGGGCCAGCCGAACGGGCCGTGCGGTGCGAGGATGCCGACGTCGAGCAGGCCGTCATCGATCCGCGCGTCGGGCAGCAGCCGGAACCCGCCAGGGAGCAGTCCCGAATTGCCCACGACCACGGACCTGGCTTCGCGTTCGACCGGCGCCCCGTCGTCCATCCGGATGCTGAACCTGACTGGCGGCACCGCGAGATGAACCGCGCCCGCCACGACGTAGGCAACCCAGCCGAGGTGGTGCTTGAGCCTGGTCGCGGCGACCACGGCGGCGTCGAGGCCCATGCCCGCCATGGCCGTGAACGGCATCCCGTCCGCGGTCGCCAGGTCGATCGTGCGGTCCTGCGCCGCCGTCCCGGTTTCGCCGAGCGCGATGTTCAGCGCCGCCTTCGGATGAGCTGGTATGCCCAGCGTCCGGGCGAGCAGGTTGCCGGTACCGAGCGGGACGATCCCGAGCGGGACGCCGGTGCCTGCCAGTCCTTCGGCGCAGCCCCGGACGGTCCCGTCTCCGCCCGCGGCCACCACAAGGGCCGCGCCGCCGGTCGCGGCCTCCCGCGCCGCGGTTGTGCCTGCGTCCGCCTTCTGCGTCAGGCGGAACTCTGGCTGCCAGCCGCCCCGCAGGGCCGTCGCACGGCACTGCTCGAGGAACCGGCCGCTGGCGTGCGCCAGCGTGCCATTGACGACGAAGGTGACGGCAGCCATAACGCCGTCGAGGCTACCCGCAGGCTACCTCCCCGGCGTTTCCTGCCGGGGCGGCAGCCGGTCCAAGATTTCACCGAGCCTGTCCTTGACCTCTACCATGTCCGCCTTGAGCCCGGCCACGTCGGTCTTGAGCCCGGCCACGTCCTTGGTAAGAGTGTCAAGCTTGCGCGTGTGGCCCGCCTGGACCTTGGCGAAGCTCCTAAACATCTTCCTGAGTTCGGCCAGATTGGACGAGAGCGTCTCATTCTGACCAGGACCGGCCCACGTGTCCAGTCGGTCGACCTGGGCCTTCAAAGGCCGCACCTCCTCGTTGACCAGATGGTCCACCTTCTGCTCTAGTCGCTCGACGCGGTCTTCAAGTCCTGTGGACACCGTTCCTCCTTAGCCTAGCGGGCGCGCCTGGCCCGTAGCAGGCCGAAGCGTGAATACCCGCGCGAAATACCTAATGTTTTACGCTAGCGGGGGCCTCTGACATTTCGGGTTTGCTGGTGTGGACGCTGTTCATATGTGTGGTTGCTGCTCCGGAAGTCTCCTGAGAATTTTTACAAGTGCTGTGGCGTGTTCTCGCTAAGACCTGCAGATGGTCTCTTGAGCGGTCTCAAGGTTGCCTATATGGCCGTCGGTCACGCTGAGATCGATCCTGCGGGCGGCCAGTCTGTCCGTCTGAATCACTAGCTGACTTCCGACGCTTGAGCGCAGGTCGACCAGTTACGCCGAAGTGCGATTCCGGATTCACACCCTAGCGCCACCCTAGCGTCAGGATGAACTGCGGGCGCCGATGAACCATTAATGATGTAGTTCGCCAAGCGCGAAAGCGCAAAGACTTGCCAGATAAACGGTAATGGCACGCGCGTGCCATTGTCCGGCGCTGAACCCCGGGACCCGCGCGCTACAGGGATTGAATTGCCGAGGTCTGCGTTTGCCTGCCTGATCACGGTCGGCGCGGCTGCGTGATTCCTGGCCGTGCCGGGTGGCGCACGAGCTGCGGGTGAGCACGAGGTCGGCGTATCAGCGGCGGCGGCGGGCCGGGGGCGCCGCGGCGCTGGCGTCCGGGGGCGCGGGCGGGGCGGTGCGCCGGCGCG
>DAHVAN010000255.1 GCA_027314595.1 Actinomycetota bacterium
GGGCAGGCCGGGCAGGCCTGCGGGTCGGCGGCGCCGGCGGCGCCGGCGGCGCCGGCGTTCAATCCCGGCTCGGCCGAAAGCCTGCGCAGCGCGTCGGGCAGCGTGCTGCCGTCGAGCCGCGCGGGCGCCAGGTCAGCCACCAGCGCGCGTGCCTCGGCCAGGTTCTCCCTGGCGGTCCGCGCCGCGAGGTCCAGGTGCCGGCCGGCGACGGGACGCGAGCCGTTCAGGTCGGCTTGCGCCGCCTGGATCAGCATGAGCACGCTGGCAAACCCCTGTGCCAGAGTGTCGTGGATGTCGGCAGCCAGCCGCTGCCGTTCGGACAGCCGGCCGGCCTCATGCTGTGCGGCGGCCAACTCGGTCCGTGTGGCCTCGAGCTGGCCGATGATCTCGGCTCGCTCCGCGCTCTGCCTGATGATCCGTGAGACCCAGGCGCTGTAGAAGAGCGAGAAGCCGCCGCCTGCCACGGCGATCGCGAACGCCTCGGTCGCCGCCGCGGGATACCGGTACACCAGCAGGCCCGCGGCGAGGAAGTTCAGCGCGACGCCAAGCCCCATGGCCCAATAGGTGTCCATGATGCTAAAGAACTGCGGCGCGATCGCGAACATCAGGAACCAGACTTCGGGATTCTGGCTCTGCGCGATCCCGAACAGGACGAACAGCCCGGCGACGTAGACGGCCGCGCGCCGCGGCGAAGCCGGGGCGCCGCCGGTCCACAGCGGCCGGCCCGCGAACAGGTACCAGGGGACGAGCGCGCCGAGCGCCACGCCCGCCACGAGCACGGCGCCGGGCGAGCCCGCCAGCACGACCGCCAGGACGGTGCCGAATACAACCAGGTAGAAGACGTCCCAGCCCAGGCTGCCTGTCTCCCAGGCGTGCCGCCCCGGCGCCGGCTCCGCCCCCGGCGCCCGCTCCGCGCCCGCGCCCGGCGGCGGCTCCGGAGCGCACCGCCCGGACACCGCGCTCATCCGTCTTGCCGGCCGCGCCAGCGGAACGTTCGAAGGCACAACACCAATCCTGCGCCGGTCCAGGCCAGCAGCACCAGCGCGGTCTGCCCGTGATCCCAGGCATGCCCCGGCTCCAGGGCGACGGCCTGCGGCACGAACACCGAGCGCATGCCCCGGCACATCCACTCAAGCGGGAACACCGACGCGATGTCGCGCAGCCAGGGCGGCACCGAAGTAAAGGGGACGTACACCCCGGAGATGAACTGCAGCACCACGAACGGGAGGGTGATCACGGCCACCCCGTTGCGTGCCGCCGAGCGCGGCACGCTGCTGGCCGCGATGCCAAGCAGCGAGCAGGCGGCCACCCCCAGACCGAACACCCAGGCGAAGGTCCACCAGGCCATCGCCGACGTCGGCAGCCGAAGATGGTAGAACCCGATGCCGACGGCCAGGAGCACCACGACCTCCGCCACGCTGGCGACGAGCACCTGGATGATCTTCCCGGCGAAGTAGGCGGCGGCGGGCATGGGCGTGCCGCGCAGCCGCTTGAGCGTGTGCCGCTCGCGCTCGAACGCGATCGACATGCCCAGGTTCTGGTAGCTGGCCGCCATCACGCCGCCGCCGATCAGTCCCGCCACGTACAGGTCCCCGATGGTGACGCCGTGACCGGCGGCCTGCCCGCCGAATATCGCGCCGAGCAGCACCAGCATCACGGCCGGCATGGCGAAGATGAACACCACCGCCTGACGCTCGCGGAAGAACGACTTCAGCTCGACCGCCCCACGGGACAGCCCGGTCCGCCACACGCCGGGCAGCGGCGCCTGCGTTCCGCGCACGGTGGCAGATCCCCTCGCGCTCGACATGACGGTCACTGCCGGCCTCCTGTCAGCTCCAGGTACGCGTCTTCGAGTGTGGGCCGGGTCACGGTCAGCCCCGGGACCTCCCCGCCGAAGCGGGCGGCGAGCTCGGCGACCAGCCGGGTCGGCTCCGGCGTCCGCTCCTTCCTGTGACCGTCGCGGTCCTGCCAGCCCACGACCGCGCCGGCGGCGGCCCGGCCGCCAAGGTCGCCGGGCCGGCCGGAGGCGACGATCACGCCGTCGCATATCACCGCGACCCGGTCCGCCAGTTCCGCCGCCTCGTCCAGGTAATGGGTGGTGAGCAGCACCGTGACCCCGCCGTCGGACAGCGAGCGGATGACGTCCCAGAACGCGTGCCGGGCCGCAGGGTCGAACCCGGTCGTCGGCTCGTCGAGGAAGAGCAGCTCAGGCCCGCCGACAAGGCCGAGCGCGACGTCCAGCCGCCGCACCTGGCCGCCGGACAGCGTTCGGATCCGCGCGCGGGCCTTGCCGGTCAGCCCGACCAGGTCGATCACCTCGGCGGGCCGCCGCGGGTTGGGGTAGAGGCCGGCGAAGTGCCCGACCATCTCGGCCACCGTCAGTTCCGGCGCGTCGGCCGCGAGCTGCAGCACGATGCCGATCCGCGCCCGCCAGGCCCGCCCCGCCCGCTGCGGGTCCGCGCCCAGCACGGCGACCTCACCGCCGTCCCGCTCGCGATAGCCCTCGAGGATCTCCACCGTCGTGGTCTTGCCGGCGCCGTTCGGGCCGAGAAGGGCGAACACCTCGCCCGCCGCGATCCGCAGGTCGATCCCGCCGACCGCCGCGACGCCGCCATAGCTCTTGCGCAGCCCGCTCGCCAGGACCGCCAAGCCGTTCGCGTTCATGCCTCAAGCCTGCCGCCGGGCCGCGCCCGCCGCGTCGGCCATCCGGTCAGGCCCGGCCGGGCCCGCGTCAGCCAAACGGTGGACAAGGCGAGCTTCACGAGCAAAGAAGATCATTCTCCCGAACGGAGCGTGGTTTCACCTCACCGGAACCCATGACCCGCATTCGGCGCGGCGCGTTTTCATCCAAACGCGCGTATTCCTCCGCAGGTCTGGCGCTCTCGCCAGGCTTGGTGATAAAAGGGGACCGGCGGAGCATTCGTCGCATGCCGGCCCGGGTCATATGTCGACGGGAACGACATATGCCGTGATGGCCGATCGTGCGAGTATCTGACAGGGCGGGGACAGATGAGCCGTTTCGGCAGACCACTGCTAGCTGCTATTGCCGTTCTCACCGGCCTGACCGGCGCGATCGCCGTGTCGACGCCGTCAATGGCGGCGCCGTCCGCGGCGCGGTCAGGGTACGTGACGAGCGCGGCCGCTCCGGTGGCGCTCGCGGGGAGCGCGGCGCCGAAGCCGCCGGCCGGCGCGATGCGCCTCGGGCTGGTTTCCCCGGCCGCCAGGATCAGCCTGGAAGTCACGCTCGGCGTGCGCGACCAGTCCGCGCTGACCGCGTTCCTCGCCGGGCTGTCGGACCAGAACTCGCCGCTGTTCGATCACTTCCTGCGTCCCGGGCAGTTCGGCGCCATGTTCGGGCCCACGCTCGCGCAGGTGGCGGCCGTCGAGAACGCGCTGCGATCGGCGGGGCTTTCCCCGGGCCCGGTCTCGTCGGACCGTATCGCCATACCGGTGACCGCGACCGCCGCGGCCATCGACCGCGCCTTCGGCATAGAGCTCGTCAGCTACCGGCTGCCCGGCGGCCGCGTGGCGTACGCGAACTCCGCCGCGCCCCGCCTGCCTGCGGCCGTCGCGCCGCTGGTGACCGGAGTGCTCGGCCTGGACAACCTGTACCAGCAGCAAAGCCTGATCGGCTGGCCAAGCGGCCCGAGCGCCCCGAGCGCGTCCCGCGCGGCGGCGCTGCGGGGACGCCTGGCGCGCACCGCTCCCGACACCGCGGGCCCGAAGGCGTGCGCCGCCGCGGCGGCCCTCAACTCCTTCGGCACCCTGACGGCCAACCAGCTCGCCTCCCACTACCTGATGTCGCCGCTGTACTCCATGGGCGACCTGGGGCAGGGGGAGCGCATAGCGCTGGTCGAGTTCGAGCCGAACCTGCCCTCTGACATCTCGGCGTACGAGTCGTGCTACCACATCGGCACGGCGGTCGACTACTTCAAGGTCCTGGGGGGCGCCGGCAGCGGGCCGGGCCAGGGCGAGGCGGCGCTGGACATCGAGGACGCGGCCGGGCTCGCGCCCCGCGCCACCATCGACGTCTACCAGGCTCCCAACAGCGCCTCAGGCAGCTTCGACGACTGGAAGGCGATCGTCAACGCCGACAGGGACCCGGTCGTGTCCACGTCATGGGGGATATGCGAGGCCTACACCACGGGGTCGGCCGTCGCGTCACTGCAGACCCTGTTCGAGCAGGCGAACGCGCAGGGCCAGACGGTGTTCGCGGCGACCGGCGACACCGGCTCCACGGGATGCCTGAGCAGCGGCGGGCCCGCCCAGAGCGCCCTGAGCGTGCAGAACCCGGCCGACGAGCCCTACGTGAACGCGGTGGGCGGCACCACGATCGGGTCGTCCGCCGAGACCGTCTGGAACGACTCCTCCACCCAGGAGGGCGCCGGCAGCGGCGGCGTCTCCCAGTACTTCTGCATGCCCGCCTACCAGTACAAGACCGCCATCCCCGGCCTCGTCAACCGCGACTCCAAGGCCAGTTCGTCGTGCGCGAAAGCGACGAAGGGCCGCCTTCTGCGCCAGGTTCCCGACGTCTCCGCCGACGCCGACCCGAACAGCGGCTACGCGATCTACTACAGCGGGCAGTGGCTGCCCGTCGGCGGGACAAGCGCGGCGGCCCCGCTGTGGGCGGCGGTCGCGGCGCTCACCGACGCCTCGCCGTTCTGCGGGGCCTACGGCTCGCGTCGCGCCGGCGTCCTGCCCGAGGGCCTGTACGCCGCGGTCGCGCTCGACCACGCCTACATCTACCCGACGCGCCGGAACCAGGTCCCCGAGGTCCTGGCCGACATCACCCGGGGCAACAACGACTACACCCCGTCCGGCTACGCCGGCGGCCTGTACCCGGCGGGCACCGGATTCGACATGGCGAGCGGACTGGGCGTCCCGCTGGTCACCGGCATAACCGGGGCGCTGAGAACGAGCACGTTCTACCCGGGCCTGTCGGCGCTGATGTGCAGGACCTACGGCCCCAGGCTGCGCAAGACGGCGGTCACCGCCATCTCGCCCAGCGTGGGGCCGGCCGGGCGGGCGGCGGCCGTCACCGTGCGCGGATCGGGGTTCCTCCCGATAGCCGGCGCCGACATGGCCGTCGTCGGCACGACCCTCATCCCCGCAAGCTGCCCGACGACGACGTCGTGCCGGGTCACCCTTCCGGCCCGCCCGGCGGGCACCACGCTCAACATCCAGATCTCCGCTGAGGACTTCACGCCGAGCGCCATATCCGCGAGGGACCGTTACGCCTACGTCGGCGCGCCGGCCGTGTCCGTGGTGTCTCCGGCCAGGGGCCCGGCCAGGGGCGGCAACCGGGTGACGATCCGCGGGTCGAACTTCGTCGCGGTGCGCGCGGTGCGCTTCGGCGGCAGGCTGGCGACCCACGTCACGGTGGTGTCGCGGACTGAGCTCGTGGTGACCGCGCCGGCCGGGCGCGGGGTGGTCCATGTCACCGTCACCGCCGTCGGCGGCACCAGCAGCTCGGTGAGCGCGGCGAGCAGGTACACCTACACCTGACCAACCCGGCTTCAGCCGAGTGCCAGGTCGGGGCGGATCGGGCGGCCCTGGATGGCGCGCCAGACGCTGGCCGGGGTCAGCGGCATGTCCGCGTGCACCACGCCGAACGGGGCGAGCGCGTCCATGACCGAGTTCACCACGGCCGCGGGGGAGCCGACGGTGGCCGACTCGCCGATGCCCTTGGCGCCGATCGGATGATGCGGCGACGGCGTGACCGTCTCGCCGAGCTCGGGCGACGGGCACTCCATCGACGTGGGCAGCAGGTAGTCCATGAAGGAGCCGCCCAGGCAGTTGCCGGCCTCGTCGAACACGATGGCCTGCATCAGCGCGATGCCGATGCCGTCGGCCAGGCCGCGGTGCACCTGTCCCTCGACGATCATCGGGTTGATCCGCACGCCGCAGTCGTCGACGGCGATGAAGCGCCGCACCTTGACCTCGCCGGTGCCCGGGTCCACGTCCGTCACGCAGATATATGCCCCGAACGGGAACGTCAGGTTCGGCGGGTCGTAAACAGCCGACGCGTCCAGGTGCCCTTCGACCCCGTCCGGCAGCCGGAGCGTCGAGTGCGCGGCCATCGCGATCTCGGCGATGCCGCGGGCCTGCTCCCGATCCCCGCGCACCCGCCACTTGCCGTCCAGCCACTCCAGGTCGTCCGCGGCCACCTCGAGCATCGCCGCCGCCACCAGGCGCGCCCGCTCCCGCACCTTGCGGGCCGCGATGACGGCGGCGGCCCCGGAGACCGGCGTGGACCGCGACCCGTAGGTGCCCAGGCCGTACGGGGTCCGGTCGGTGTCACCGTGCACGACCTCGACATCGTCCGGCGACAGCCCGAGCTCGTGCGCCACGATCTGCGCGAACGTGGTCTCGTGCCCCTGGCCCTGGGTCTGCACCGAGATGCCTAGCACCGCCTTGCCCGTCGGGTGCACCCGCAGGTCGGCGCCGTCGGCCATGGCCAGGCCGAGGATGTCCATCTGGCCGCGCGGGCCGGCGCCGACGCCCTCGGTGAAAAAGCTCAGCCCGATGCCCATGTACTCGCCGCGGGCCCGCCGCCGCGCCTGCTCGCGGCGCAGTTCGTCGTAGCCGGCCATGTCGAGGGCAAGCCGCAGCGCGCGAGGGTAGTCGCCCGAGTCGTACTGCCAGCCGGTCGCGCAGGTGTAAGGGAACTGGTCGGGGCGGAGCAGGTTGCGCATGCGCAGTTCGGCCGGATCCATCGCGAGCTCACGGGCGAGTATGTCGGTCAGCCTCTCGACCAGGTACACGGCCTCGGTGACCCGGAACGAGCAGGAGTAGGCGACTCCGCCCGGCGCCTTGTTCGTGTAGACGCCGGTGACCTCGCAGAACGCCGCCTCGATGTGGTAAGAGCCGGTGAAGATGTGGAAGAACCCGGCCGGGAACCGAGTCGGCTGCGCGGTCGCGTTGAACGCGCCGTGATCGGCGAGCACCCGCGCGCGCAGCGCGAGGATCTTCCCCTCGGCCGTGGCGGCGATCTCGCCGTGCATGTGGAAATCGCGCGCGAACGCGGCGGACATCAGGTTCTCTGACCTGTCTTCCATCCACTTCACCGGCCGCCCGGTCACCATCGACCCGACGATCGCGCACAGGTAGCCGGGGTACAGCGGCACCTTGGCGCCGAAGCCGCCGCCGAGGTCCGGCGACACTATCCGGATCTTGTGCTCGGGCACCCCGGTGATCGTCGCGTACATCGTGCGATGCGCGTGCGGGGCCTGGCTGGTCGACCAGAGCGTCAGCTTGCCGGTGACCGCGTCCATGTCGGCGACGATCCCGCATGTCTCGAGCGGGGCGGGATGGGAGCGCGGATAGATCATGTCACAGCCGACCACCACGTCCGCGGCGGCGAAGGCGGCGTCGGTGGCGGCCTGATCGCCCGCGGTCCAGTCGAAGACGCGATTGCCGGAGAATCCCGGCAGGGCGCCAAGGTCGTCCCTGACAACCGGGGAGCCGGGGTCGAGCGCGGTCCGCGCGTCGACAAGGGGCGGCAGCGGCTCGTAGTCGACCGAGATCAGCTCGAGCGCGTCCCGCGCGGCGTACCTGTCCGTCGCGACCACGAAGGCGACCTCCTGGCCCTGGAACCGCACCTTGTCGGTCGCCAGCACCGCCTGCACGTCACCCGAGATCGTCGGCATCCAGGCCAGGCCGCGCTCGGCCAGGTCCGCGCCGGTGAGCACGGCCATGACCTTCGGGTGGGCGCTGGCCGCGGTCGCGTCCACCGAGACGATCCGCGCGTGCGCCAGCGGGCTGCGCAGGACCGCGCCGTGCGCCATCCCGGGCAGCACGACGTCGTCGACGAAGGTGCCCAGGCCGCGGACGAAACGCGCGTCCTCCTTGCGGGGCAGCGGCCCGTAGGCGCCGTTGCCCGCGGACTCACCGGCGCGAATCGTCATCACCCCGCTCGTGCCTGGCGGCCCACAGCACCGACCTGACGATGTTCTCATATCCCGTGCACCGGCAGATCTGGCCGGATATCGCCTCGCGCACCTCCGCCTGGGTGGGATCGGGGTTGCGGTCAAGCAGCCATCGCGCCGTCATCATCATCCCCGGCGTGCAGAACCCGCACTGGAGCCCGTGGCAGGCGGAAAAGCCCTCCTGTACCGGGTCGAGAGCACCGCCGCGGGCCAGGCCCTCGACGGTCCTGACCCGCCTGCCGTCCGCCATCGCGGCCAGCACCGTGCAGGACTTCACCGGCGTCTCGTCCAGCCATACCACACAGGCGCCGCAATTGGAGGTGTCACAGCCCCAGTGCGAGCCGGTCAGGCCAAGCTCGTCGCGCAGGAAGTGGATGAGCAGCAGCCGCGGCTCGATCGTCCGCGAGTACTCCGTCCCGTTGACGGTCAGGGTGACCTTCATGACGCCAGCCCTCCGGCGCGGGCGACGGCGACACGCAGCACCCGCGTGGTCAGCTCCCGCACGAGGTGGCGCTTGTAGTCGGCCGGGCCGCGCTGGTCGGTGACCGGCCGGCAGTGCCCGGCCGCGATCTCGCCCGCCCGGGCGAGGCTCTCCTCGCCGGCCGGCCGGCCGCGGAGGAACTCTTCGGCCTCCGCCGCCGCGAAGTGCGTGGCGCCGACGGCGGTCAGCCCGATGCCGACCTCGGCGATGACGCCTTCGGTCAGCCAGACGGCGGCGCCGGCGGCGGCGACCGGCCAGTCGCCGGCCCGCCGGGCCACCTTCAGGTACCCGCTCCCGCCGCCCGGCCTGACCGGCAGCCTGATCTCGGTCAGCAGCTCGGACGGGCCGACCACGGTCTCGTACGGGCCGGTGTGGAACGCCCTGGCCGGCACCTCCCGCGTGCCGCCGGGACCCTGGATGACCATGGTGCCCTTCATCGCCGCGAACGCGGCGGACAGGTCCTCCGACGGGTCGGCCTGGCACAGCGAGCCGCCGACGGTGCCCCAGTTGCGGACGATGGGGTCGGCGATCACGCGCTCGGCGTCGTGCATGATCGCGAAGTGCTCGCCCGCCCGTTCGGACTCCAGCAGCTGAACGTGCCGGGTCAGCGTCCCGATCCTGAGCTCGTCCCCGGCCCGCCTGATGTAGCACAGGTCCGTGAGGCCGTTGATGTCGACGAGCAGCTCGGGCTGTGCCAGGCGCAGCTTCATCATCGGTATCAGGCTGTGCCCGCCCGCCAGGACCCTGGCCTCGGGCCCGTACCTGGCGAGCAGCGCCAGCGCATGGTCGACGCTGGCCGCCCTCTCGTAATCGACGTGCGCGGGAACCTGCACTACGGCCTCCCCTCCGCCCGGCTCCGCTGTGTCCGCCGTGCCTGCCGTGTCCGCCGTGCCTGCCGTGACGCGACCGGCGCGACCGGCGCGACCGGCGCGACCGGGCGCGGGCGGACCTCATTTGCCAGACGCCGCCGATGCGCCACACTGGAACTGACATGACACTCACCCAGCTGAACGCCTTCGTCCTCGTCGCGCGCCTGGGCTCGGTGCGGGCCGCCGCCAGCGCGCTCGGCGTCAGCGAGCCAGCCGTGTCCCAGGCCCTCACGGCGCTGCGCAACTACCTCGGCGACAGTCTGATCACCCGCGGCCCGGCGGGCATGACGCTGACGCCAGGCGGTTCCCGGCTGCTCGCCACCGCGTCCCAGATCGTGGTGCTCGGCGCCGAGGCGCATGCCGCGGTCCGTGCGGCGCAGGGCGCGCCCGAGCAGTTGCGCGTCGTCGCCACCTCGGCGTTCGCGGAGTTCATGGTCGGCCCGCTGATCGAGGCGTTCACCCGGCGCTTCGGGGCCTCCATCGAGGTCTCGACGGGAGTCGCGGCCTCCGGCGAGCATGCCGTGCTCGTCGCGAACCGGCTCGCCGACGTCGCCTTCGGCCCGGGCGGGGCCGGCGAGAACTCGATGCCGGTCGAAACCGAGCCGATATTCAAGTACCGGCTGGTCGTCGTGGCGGCCGGGCACTCCAGGATGCGCGGGCCGGCCAAGCAGTGGCGCTGGCTGGTGGACCCGTCGGGAACCGACCCGGGCAGCGCCACGGCCAGGCTGCTCGCCCGGCTGGGCATACCGGAGGACAACATCGGTGTCCTGCCCAGCCAGACCGCCGCCTGGGCGGCGGCCGCGGACGGCACGGGCGTCGCGCCCGCGATCGAGCACCTGGTGTCGCAGCAACTGCGCCGCGGCGAGCTGTCCCTGGTCGAGATGCCCGGGCTGCCGGCGGAGGAGTGCTGGTACGCGACCTTCCTCGAGCGGGACTACCGCAGCAGCGCGGCGGGGGCGCTGCGCCGCTTCCTCGGCACGCCCGATGCCATGCAGGTGATGCGGTCGCCCGCCGCGGGCGTCCCGCCATCCCGGTTCAAGCCCCCGGTGTACGTCACCATCTGGAGCTGAGCACCCTGCTTTAGCGATCATGCCCCACCAAGCCGAACGGTTCAGTTAAGCGATAGCTTATTTGCCCGTTGCGGCAGAAACCGGCTGAGCGCACTATACGGAAGATATTTCGTTGGTGATGATGCCAGCCTGGCGGCATCGCCATGTCGGCAGGAGGCCTCGCGCATGCCTATCGAGTCCAGCGGCCACAGCAAGGGCAATCCGCGCCTGTACGAGCTGATCGAGCACGCGCCCAAGACCGGTAAGAGCCCCACCGTGTGGGCCTGGCCGCAACTGATCGACCATCTCAAGATCGCCGGCCAGCCGGTCTCCGGACCATGGCCGCCGCACCAGCAGCCGCGGCCCGATCCCGACTACGAGGCCGGCCCCGTGGCGATAGCCGACCCGCACCCCGCGGACCCCGCCGCCAAGCCCGCGGCGGACCCCGCTGCGGACCCCGCTGCGGGCCCCGCCGCCCGCACGGCTTGACCTGCGATCTTCCCTCATTCCCGGCAGACACCGGAGGCAGCGAATGTACCCATCGCGGTTCCGCTACGAGGCACCGCATTCCCTGGACGAGGCGATCGCCCTGCTGCACGACGGCGGCGACTACGCCAAGGTGCTGGCCGGCGGCCAGAGCCTCGTCCCGATGATGAAGCTGCGCTTCGCGTCGCCGGAGCTCGTGGTTGACATCAACAACGTTCCCGGCCTCGGCTATCACCGGGCCGACCCGGACGGCACGCTCCGCGTCGGGGCGCTGTGCCGGCACGCGGACCTGGAGCGGTCGGACCTGCTGCCGGGCACCCAGCCGACCATGACGGCCGCCGCGCCGCTGATCGCGGACCCGATCGTGCGCAACCGGGGCACCCTCGTGGGCTCGCTGTGCCACGCCGATCCGCAGGGCGACTGGGCGTCGGTGGTGCTCTCGCTCGGCGGATCGGTGGTGGCGCAAGGGCCGGCCGGCCGGCGGGTGATCCCGCTCTCGGACTTCGTGCCCGGGCCGTTCGAGAACGCGCTGGCGCCTGACGAGATCGCGGTCGAGGCGGTCATCCCGGCCGCCAGTGGCGTGCGCTCGGGCGGTTACCTCAAGCTCGAGCGGCGGGTCGGCGACTTCGCCACGGTCGGCGTGGCGGTCTCGATCGAGACCTCGGGCGAGTCCGTGACCAGGGCCGGAATCGCCCTGACCGGGGTCGGCGGCGCCACGATCGCGGCGACCGAGGCGGCCAGGGCTCTGGTCGGCAGGCCGCTCGGCGCGCAGAGCATCGGCCAGGCGGCCGGCCTCGCCGCGGCGGCGGCTCAGCCGAGAACCGATCACCGCGGCAGTGCCGAGTACAAGCGGCACATGGTGGCGACGTTCGTCGAGCGCATTCTCAGCCGCGCCGTGCACGCGGCGGAAAGGGCGGCCTGAGATGACCGTCGTCTACGATGACCGCGGCGACGAGGCCAGCGCCGCGAGCGCGGTGCCGATGCGCCGGATCAGGTTCACGATCAACGGCGAGAAGAAGATCGCCGAGGTGGAGCCCCGGCTGCTGCTGTCCCACCTGATCCGCCGCGGTGCCGGCCTGACCGGCACGCACATGGGCTGCGACACCACCAACTGCGGCGCGTGCACCGTCCTTGTCGACGGCGCCGCGGTCAAGTCCTGCACGATGCTGGCGGTCCAGGTGGACGGCCGGGCGATCGAGACGGTCGAGGGCCTCGCCTCGGCGAGCGAACTGCACCCGCTGCAGGAGGGCTTCAAGGCCGAGCACGGCCTGCAGTGCGGGTTCTGCACGCCGGGGATGATGATGGCCGCCAAGGCGCTGCTCGCCGGTAACCCGGATCCGACCGAAGAAGACGTGCGCTGGGCGCTGTCGGGCAACCTGTGCCGGTGCACGGGCTACCAGAACATCGTGAAGTCGGTGCTGTGGGCCGCGGCGAAGCTGCGGTCGGAGTGAGACGGGAAGAGCGGACATGTCGCAGGCAGTAGACGAGATCAAGATCGGCGGGCTCGGCGCGAGCCGCAAGCGCGTGGAAGACGACCGCTTCATCCGCGGCAGGGGCAACTACACCGATGACATCGTGCTGCCAGGCATGCTGCACATGGAGATCCTGCGCAGCCCGCTGCCGCACGCGCGGATCAAGTCCGTCGACACCAGCAAGGCATGGCAGGTCCCCGGCGTCCGCCTGGTGCTGACCGGCGAGATGATGGCGAGCAGGAACCTGGCGTGGATGCCGACCCTGTCCTATGACACGCAGGCCGTGCTGGCCACCGACAAGGTGCGCTTCCAGGGCCAGGAGGTCGCCTGCGTCATCGCCGACGACCCGTACATCGCCAAGGACGCGTGCGAGGCGATCGAGGTCGACTACGAGCCGCTGCCACCCCTGGTGAACCCCTACCAGGCGCTGGCCGAGGGCGCGCCGCTGATCCGCGACGACAAGGAGAACCAGCCGGACAACGTCATCTACGACTGGGAGGTCGGCGACGCCGCGGGCACCGACCGCGCGTTCGCCCAGGCGGACCTGGTGTCCAGGCTGGAACTGCACTACCCGCGCTCGCACCCGTCGCCGATCGAATGCTGCGGCTCGATCGCCGACTTCAACCGGGCCACCTCCAAGCTCACCGTCTACATGACGACGCAGGCGCCGCACATCATCCGGGCGGCGGTCGCCATGGTGGCGGAACTGCCCGAGCACATGATCCGGATCATCTCCCCCGACATCGGCGGGGGATTCGGCAACAAGGTGCCGGTCTATCCGGGGTACGTCTGCTCGATCCTGGCCTCGATCCTGCTTGAGCGGCCGGTCAAGTGGATCGAGGACAAGTCGGGCAACCTGATCTCCACCGGGTTCGCCCGCGACGTGTACCTCAAGGGCGAGATGGCGCTGCGCAAGGACGGCAAGATCCTCGCCGTCCGGATGCACACCGACGCCGACCACGGGGCGTTCTTCTCCGACGCCCAGCCGAGCAAGTTCAAGATCGGCCTGATTCACTCCACCTTCGCCGCCTACGACGTCCCGGTCGCGCACCTGACCGCGCGCGGGGTCTACACCAACAAGGCGCCCGGCGGGGTCGCCTACCGCTGCTCGTTCCGGATCACCGAGGCGATGTTCTTCCAGGAGCGGATGATGCAGGCGGCGGCCAGCGACCTGGGCATGGACCAGGCCGAGTTCCGCCGGATGAACTTCGTGCGCGACGACGACTTCCCGCACCGGACGCCGTTCGGCTTCCTCACCGACTCCGGCCAGTACGCCAAGTGCCTTGACGTCGGCCTGCGGGCGGTCGGCTACCAGGACTTCCGCGAGCGCCAGGAAGAAGCCAGGTCCCGGGGCCGGCTGCTCGGCCTGGGCATCTCCACGATGACCGAACCGCTCGGGGCGGGCAACAGCCGCGAGTACGACATCCTGGGCATCAAGATGTTCGACTCGGCCGAGCTGAAGGTGCACATGACGGGCAAGGCCATCGTGCGGACCGGGGCCCGGGGGCAGGGCCAGGGGCACGAGACGACCTGGGCGCAGATCGTGGCCCACGAGCTCGGCATCCCCGCCGAGGACGTGGTGGTCGAGGAGGGCGACACCGACACCGCGCCGTTCGGCATGGGGACCTACGCCTCGCGCAGCACGCCGGTGGCAGGCGCGGCGGTGGCGATGGTGTCACGCAAGATCCGCGCCAAGGCCCGCAAGCTGGCCGCGCACCTGCTTGAGGTCTCGGAGGAGGACGTCGACTGGGAGCTCGGCCGGTTCTACGTGCGCAGCGCGCCGGACCGTGGGGTCACGATCCAGGAGTGCGCGATGGCCGCGTACACCAACATGCCCGACGGCATGGAGCCGGGCCTTGAGAACACCGCCTACTACGACCCGCCCAACCACACCTGGCCGTTCGCCGTCTACATCGTCACGGTCGAGGTGGACCCGCAGACCGGCGTGTGGGACGTGCTGAACACGGTCGCCGTCGACGACTGCGGCGTCAGGATCAACCCGATGATCGTGGAAGGCCAGATCATGGGCGGGCTCACCGAGGCGTACGCGATGGCCTCCATGCAGTTCATCACGTTCGACGCCGACGGCAACTGCGTCGGCTCGAACTACATGGACTACCTGCTGCCGTCGGCGTGGGAGACGCCGGGCTTCGAGCTGCACAGCGAGGTCGTCACGCCCTGCCCGCACCACCCGATCGGCGCCAAGGGGATCGGCGAGTGCGCGGCCGTCGGCGGGCCGGCGGCGTTCGTGAACGCCGTCATCGACGCGCTGTCCGGCACCGGCGTGCGCAACATCGACATGCCGCTGCTGCCGGACCGGGTCTGGGAGGCCATCACCTACCGGCGCGACGTCTCAGGCGCGCCGCCGGTCAGGGCGGAGTAGCGGTCATGATGGCCGGCGATAGCTGGGGTGTCCTGGAGCAGGCCGCGGAGCTGGCGCGACGCGGTGAGGGGTTCGCGCTCGCGACCGTGGTGTGGCGGCAGCGCCCGTCGTCGGGCAAGGAGGGCTCGCGGGCGATCATCACCGCCGGCGGCCAGGTGCACGGCTGGATCGGCGGCGCCTGCGCCGAGCCGGCGGTCATCCGCGAGGCCCGCCGGGTGATCGAGTCCGGAGACGCCCGCCTGCTGCTGCTCGGCAGCCCGGAGCAGTTCAGCGGCGCCGTCCCCGAGGGGATGGCCGTGGTGCCGATCTCCTGTCAGAGCGAGGGAGCGCTTGAGGTGTACATCGAGCCGGTGCTGCCCGCTCCGCGCCTGGTGGTCGTGGGCGGCTCGCCGATGGCGCGGACGCTCGTCACGCTGGCCCAGACGCTGGGCTGGCAGGCCGACCTGATCGCGGGCCCGGACTTCGGCACCCAGGACGCGGACCAGCGGTCGATGGTGGTCGTCGCCACCCAGGGACACAACGACGAGGAGGTGCTCGCGCGGGCCGCGGCCGCGCGCCCGGCCTACCTCGGCCTGGTCGGGTCGGCCAAGCGCGGCGCGGCGGTGCTCGGCTACCTCGCCGACCGGGGCGTGCCCGCCGACCAGTTGGAGCGCGTCAGGGTGCCGGCCGGCCTGGACCTTGGCAGCACGACGCACTCGGAGATAGCGGTCGCCATCGTGGCCGAGCTTGTCCAGCTGCGCGCCTGCGGCGCGATAGCCGCAACCGCCGCGGGGACCTCACCGGCCACCCGCGCGGCAGACCCCGCCGCCCGCGCGGCAGACCCCGCCGCCGGCGCGGCCCACCCCGC
>DAHVAN010000266.1 GCA_027314595.1 Actinomycetota bacterium
CGCGTCGTTCGCCGCGGCCGCGCGGCCGTTCGCCGCGGCCGGCGCGATCGCCCGCACGCCGGCCGCGCCGCGCGCGAGAGCGGCCAGCGCCGCGACGGCCTGCTGACGAGTGCGCAGGAACTCGGCCTGAGCCTTGGTCAGCCTGGCCAGGTAGTCGCGGTGCAGTGCGGTGGCGTCCTGGAACTGCCGGGCGGCGAGCCCAGGCAGCCCGGCAGGCTGAGACCGGTGGCCGACGGCGGTGGCGGCGAGCGGCTCCGCCGACGCCAGGCGGTCCGTGCCGCTCGTGCCGGTCGTGCCGGTCGTGCCGCTGGTGCCGCTCGTGCCGCTCGTGCCGCTCGTGTCGCGGGCACCGCCGGAGTAGCTGTCGGCCACTGGCGCCAGCCGCGGCGCCCTCGCCATGATGCCGGCCGCCGGCCCGGGGGCCGGCCGTGGAGCCGCGTCGGGGGCCGGCCGTGGGGCCTCGGGGGCCGGCAGTCGCATCGGCGGCGGATGGGCGGCGAGCCGGATCGTCTCGGCCCCGCGCGCGATCGCGGGAACAGCCGCGGCCAGGCGGCCGAAGAGCGCCGCGGCGTCCATCGGCACGCCGGCCGCCGCCAGTTCGGCCGCCACCTGGCAGAGCTGGCGCGTGGCCTGGGCGCCGGGAGCGTCAAGCGCCACGCTGACGTGCTCGCGGTCGCCGAGGATGCGCCGGATCCAGCCTGTGCACTGCCCCTGCGGCCCGTGCTCGACGAAGACGCGCACCCCGTCCGCCCAGGCGCGCTCGATCACCGCGACGAAATCGATCGTGCCGAGAATGTGCGCAAGCAGGGCATCGGCCGCCCGGTCCGCCGATGCCCGGTAAGAGCCGCCGGTGGCACCGCTGTAGAACCTGACGCCCGGCACGTCCGCCGTCGGGCGCAGATGGAGCTGCCGGTATTCGGCCGCCACATCGGCGAGCACCGGGGCATGCGCCGCGATCGCGTAGTCGATGGGCGCCACGGCAGCGCCGTCCAGGCGCCGCAGCACCGCGTCGCACGCCGCTGCCTCTCCGCCGACGACGCAGGCGTCCGGTGCGTTGACCGCCATCAGGTAGGCGGCAGGCTCGTCGCCGAGCGCCTGGCGGACCCGAGTCGCGGGAGCGCTGACCAGGTAGCAGGACCACCGCTGGCCGGTGACGCCAAGGCGCCGCCAGGCGCGGCGCACGGCGCGCAGTTCCCCGGTCAGGTCGGTGGCCAGCAGCTCGCTGTCGCGCACGTCGCGGTACAGCGCTGCCGGGGCGGTCCACGCCCCGAGCGCCGCCAGGGCCGCCGACTCGCCCGAGGAGTACCCGATCGCGGCATCCGGCCGGATCCGCAGCAGGTGACGGGTGAGCTGCGCGTGAAAGGCGCCGAGGACCGCTGCCGCGAGGATCCGGTCGACCACGCCGCCGCGCGCGCCCGCCGACGGCTGGACGGCCGGACGGCGCAGCGGCGCGTGGCGCGCCTCGAACTCGCGGGCCAGGTCAGGGAAGGCCAGCGCCAGCCCGGCGCCCATGCCCTGGTAGGCGGCCGACCCGTTGGTGAACACGAACGCCAGCTGGCCGCCAAGCGGCGCGTCGCGGTACGCGACCGCATCCGGCCGGGGCACATAGGGCCCTTGGGGTCCGTGGGGCCCGCTCTGCGCGAGCCACCGGCGCACAGCCTCGATCCGGCCGGCCTGGTCCTGCTGGCCGTCAACGACCATAGCCAGCCGGGCAGGCCCCTCGGCGGACTCGCGGCCCGCCGCGAGCGACTGCAGCACGGCTGCCCGGTCCGCTCCGGAGTACACGCGCAGGCGCGGGGCCGGGCCGACGGCCCACGCCTGTGCCGGGCCGTCCGGCCGCAGCCAGGCGCGCGCTTGACCTGCGCCGAGCGGGTCGGCCACGGCCATCGCGGACACGGCGCCGGAAACCGGAACGGCGAGCCCGCCTGGTCGCGGGATCGCCTGGTGCCTGACGGCGGTGGCCGCGGCGGCGACCGCGACGAGGCCGTGCGCCGCATGCGCCCGGCCGAACAGTTCGGCTGGATCGAACCGGGCCGCGATATCGCCGTCGGCGCCAGGTCCGCCCGGCTGGTCGCCCACGACCACGTCCGCCGTGGCCCCGGGGTCAGCGGCCGCCGGCGACGGCCCGCCCAGCACGGCGATCACCTCGCGGCCGGCGCGGCGGGCATCCGCCAGGCGCTCGAGTACCAGCACCACGGCCGCGTCACCCGGCGGGCGTTCCCGGCCCAGGGCACGCAGCGCCGCCTGGTGCACAGGCTCGCAGGACAGGTCCACCGCGCCCACGACGGCGGCGTCGGCCTCGCCATGGCGCAGCGCACGGGCCCCGAGTTCCAGCGCGACCAGCCCGGACGCCTCCTCGGCGGAGACCGTGTAGCCGGGGCCCGCGAGGTCAAGCTGCACATTGATGCGGTTGGCCACCAGGTTCGGCATCGTGCCGAGCACCGCCGCGCCGGGGAACCGCGCCGCGTCCCGTGGCTCGTCCCCGTGCACCGCCTCCCTGTGCAGCACCGGGTACCTGGCCACTTCGGGATCGACGCCCATGCCGACGATGACCGTGGTCCGATCGCGCGGCAGCGGCACATCCCGGGCGGCTTCCCGCGCCGCCTCGAGCAGGAGCACGTGCTGCGGGTGTGCCATCTCCAGGTCGCGCGGGGGGAATCGCAGGCCGTCCAGCCTGACGTCGATCGACTCGCGCGGGCCCGCGTCCCGTTCGCCGAGCAGGATCGCCCGCCGGAAGTCGGCCTCGTCCCGGCCGCGGCCGACCTTGGCGCCGATCGCGGTGATCGCCACCGGCACATCTGCTCGCGGCCGCCCGTAAGCGCCGGACCCGCCGGCGTCCCCGGGGGCGACGGCGCCGGGCGCGGCGGCGCCGGGCGCGGCGAGACCGGGCGGATGGGCCGCCGGCGCCCATTCGTCCAGCACCAGATGAGCATTCGTCCCGCCGAAGCCGAAGGCGCTGACCGCGGCCCGGCGCGGTCCGGGCCAGTCCTCCGCCTCGGCGAGCAGGCGCAGCGGCGTGCCGTCCAGCGCCGCGATCGGGTCGTCGGCATGCAGCGACGACGGCCGCACGCCAGCGCGCATGGCGCCGAGCACCTTCAGGAGCCCCGCGCCGCCCGCCGCGGTCAGCAGGTGCCCGATATTGGATTTCACCGACCCGATCGGCAGGTCCGCACGGCCGGCGAACACGCGGGCCATGCTGCGCGCCTCCACCGCGTCCCCGACGGGCGTGCCGGTGGCGTGGCACTCGACCAGCGACACCGTCTCAGGCGCGACGCCGGCCGCCGCGTAGGCCAGCCGCATCGCCCGTTCCTGGCCGTCCTGCGACGGTGCGAGCAGCCCGCCGGCGCGGCCGTCGTTCGACAGCCCGATCGCCCTGATGACCCCGAGGATCGCGACGCCCGCCGCGACCGCGTCGGCCAGCCGCATCAGCGCCACCACGGCCGTACCCTCGCTGGGGACCAGCCCGTCGGCACCGCGGTGGAAGGGGCGGGACTGGCCGGTCGGGCTGGCCGCGCCGAGCCCGCGGAACCCGCCAAGCACGAGCGGCCGGTACGGGCAGCTGACGCCGCCCGCCACGATGAGGTCGGCGGTCCTGTCGTGCAGCCGGTCACAGCCGATCTTGATCGCGTACAGGGCGGAAGCGCAGGCGGCGTCGAGCGCGAAGCCGCCCGCCCCAAGGCCGAGCGCACGGGCCGCGAAGTGGGCGGGCAGCCCGGAGGAGAACCGGTCGCGCCCGTCCCGGCGGGCCGGACCGGTGTATGCCAGCCCCGGGCCAGCGGATTCCGGGCCAGCGGATTCCGGGCCACCGGATTCCGGGCCAGCGGCCGTCCGCCAGGTCTGCTCGGCGAACGCCACCAGGCCCGCCGACGGATACGACAGGTTGCCGAGCACCAGTCCCGCGCGCGGCAGCGGCTCCCCGGCACGGCCGGCCTCCCGCAGCGCCTGGCGCGCCGCGTGCAGCACCCACCGGTAAAGCGGATCCAGCCGCATGATCTCGCCGGCGCTGATGGCGAATCCGGCCGGGTCGAAAGCCAGGTCGAAGTCCCGCACGACCCCGCCGCCGGCCTCAGCCGCGAGGCTCGACCTCCCGGCCACGATGTTCGCCCAGAACGCGTCTGGGTCGCACGCGCCGGGCACGACGCAGCCGCGCCCTACGATCGCGATCGGTTCCAGTGCCATGTGATCCTCAGCTTGGGCGCCGGACGAGTTCCACGCCGAGCAGTTCCAGCCACGGCGCACCGTCCGGGTCGATCAGCGCGACATCGCAGGTGGCCCCGGAGTCGCCCGCGCGCCGGGCGAGTACCACGCAGCGGTGCTCGTCCCCGGCGGCGCCGGGCCGGTGCGCGCGGCATTCCCCGATGGCCATCGGCAGCGTCCGGCCGACGCCCGCGTGCCAGGCCCAGAGCACCGCGAGCTGTAGTGCCCCGTCGACGGCGGCCGGGTCGAGCTGCCATGACCAGCGTTCCCAGCCATGAGCGCGCGAGCCGGCGACGATGCCCGCCGCTCCGCTGGGCCCGACCTCGGGCACGCGCCGGATGACCTGCAGCCGCGGGCCGTGGAAGAGGGTAACGCCGTCGTAGGGGGAGGGCAGCGGCACGAGACCGCCCGGAGCATGCCAGGCACCTGCCGGCGGCGGCGCCGTCGCGGCCACGCTCGCGCGATAGTGCCGCTGCCCGCTCTCGCCGAGCAGGTCCACCTCAAGCGCGCCTCCCCGATCGGCCGGTGCCTGCTGCCCGCGCACGGTCAGCAGGTGCCCGCCGTCCGCCAGGCGCGGCAGCACTAGCTTGCTCAGCACGCGCAGGTCGTGGATGGCCAGCGAGGACGCGCCGGGGCGCCATGCGCGCGCCGCGCCCGCGAACCAGTCGAGCACGGTCGCGACGGCCGCCACCGGCGCGTCCCCGACCTGGTGATCCAGGAGGTAGGCGTAGTCCGGGCCGGCGACCGTCACCTGCCCGGCCACCGCGTCTGGCCCGACGGCCGGGCCGGCGCCTGGTGGCACAGCGTCCGCGGACACGATGACCCGCGCCTCTTCCGATGGACCGCTGAGCTCGGCGACGAAGGCGGCAGCGCCAGCGTCCGGGTCGATCAGCGGCACGCCCGCGTCGCGGAAGCGGCCGGCGATCTCTGCCGTGACCATGCCGCCCTGCCACGGACCCCAGCCGAGGGACCGGACCACGCAGCCGGGCCGGCGCGCATGCTCGGCCGACAGCACCTGATTGAGCACCTCGTTGGCCATCGCGTAGTCGCACTGCCCCGGATTGCCGAACTGCGCTGCCACCGACGAGAACGCGCAGATGATCGTCAGCGGATCGTCCGCTGTGGCCGCCAGCAGGCCGCGCAGGCCCGCCACCTTCGTGCTGAACACCCGGTCGAACTGCTCATCGGTCTTGTCCGCGATCAGCGCATCGGCTAGCACCCCGGCCGCGTGCACGACTCCGGTGATCGGACCCCAGTCGGCGCGCACCGCCGCCAGCACGCGGGCCAGCGCGGCCTGATCGGTCACGTCGACCGCGTAGTACCGGACCGGCGCACCGGATTGCTCGATCGCCCGGAGGGTCTGGCGGATCTCCCGGACGGCGAGCACGCGATCCGCGGCCGCGGCGACCCCGGCCGGCGTTCCCCTCTCGCGGCTGGCGAGCAGCCGGATCAGTTCGGGCCGGCTGGCCGCCGCCGACAGCCCTTCAGGCTCGGGGTCAAGCGGCGTCCGGCCCAGCAGCGCCAGCCGGGGCCGGTGCTCGCTCGCGAGCCGCCGCAGGCCCGCCGCGGTGACACCCCTGGCACCGCCGGTTGCCACGATCACCGACCGCGGCCCCACTCCCGGTGCGCCCGCGCCGGACCGCGCGGGCTCCAGTGCGAGCGTCACCCTCGTGCCGTCGGCCCGCAGGCCGACGTCCAGGGTCGTGCTGCCAGTGAGGAGTTCGGCAACGAGCGCGCCGGCGATCTCGGCCGGCGCCCTGCCCGCGGTCGCGACGTCGATGGCCTTGACCGCTGCGCGCGGCCACTCCTTCGCGGCGGTCCGCGCGAGAGCGGCAGGCCCGCCCAGCCACGCCCGCCTCGGGTCGGTGCCCGAGCCGTAACCGCTCAGCCCGAAGTCTCCGCCGGTGTCCTGCACGGTCACGAAGACGCCGCCCTCGGCGGTCATGCGCGCGGCCACCTGACGCGCGACCCCGACGAGGCGGCGCTGCGCCGAAGCCGCCCCGGCCGGCGTGGCGGCCGGCCGCAGGCCGTCAAGCGCGATCATCCCGCACGCGTCCGGCGGCGGATCCGCCACAACCTCCGCGCGGATGCCGTGCCGGGCAAGCTGGGCGGCCAGTTCCGGCGCGACGCCGGTCCCGTCGTCGGTCACGGCCAGCCGTCCTGCCGTCAGCCCGGGCATGGCAAGTCCGCTGGCCGGCGCCGGCACCGCCCGGACAGACCAGCGCATGACGTGAACGTCCCGCCTACCTTGCGGGTCCGCGGCGGCCCGGGCCGACTGGGCGGGCTGGGGCGCGGGCGAGGACGGGGCAGCGGCGATTAAGGTCTGCCCGGCGGCGGGGATCTCTGGCGGCCGCGCGTAGTGCTCGGCGATCGCGCGCAGCGTCCGCAGCGTGGCGATCGCCGCGAGATCGCCGGGCACGTCGCCGACCCGTTCCCTGACGGCCGACAGGATCTCCACCTTCTTGATCGAGTCGATGCCGAGGTCGGTGTCGATTTCCATGTCCACGCTGAGCATGTCGAGGGGGTAACCGGTCCGCTCCGCGACCACTTCGAGCAGCAGCGCACTGACGCGTTCCGCGTCCCAGTCGCCCTGCCGCGAAGACGCCGCAGACGATTCCGCGGCCGTGCCTGCCCGGGGGGACGACCCCCCGGAACCCCCCGGCTGCGCCTCAGCGGCGCTGCCTGCCCGGGGGGACAACCCACCGGAACCCCCCGGCTGCGCCTCAGCGGCGCTGCCTGCCCAGGGGGACAACCCACCGGAACCCCCCGGCTGCGCCTCAGCGGCGCTGCCTGCCCGGGGGGACAACCCACCGGAGGTCCCGGGCTGCGTGTCCGCGCTCCAGGACGGCGCCGGGACCGGCGGAGCCTGCGGCCCGGGCAGGTCGGCGCCTGGCAGCGGCAGGTCCCGGAATGCCGGTGCCTGCGGCACCGGGACCTGGGGCGGCGCCGCCGGGAGTGCCTCGCCCGTCGCCGCCGTCAGCAGGTGCGTGAAGGTAGCCTCGGCCATCCGCAGGTAGGCCAGGTGGCTCTCGGTCAGCGCACGCTGGAAATCGGCGTGCGCCACCGCGGCCTGTTCCTGGGCGGCGCCGAGGACGCGCAGCCACTCGCGGCCGTCAGCGCCCGGCGCAGCCGGCGTGCGTGCCTGCGCTGGGCTGGCCGGCTCGCCATTACCGGCCGGCCGCCTAGCCGGGAGCGGTGGACTGACCAGCGGCGCGGTCATGACTGGCGCCGGCGCGGCGGCAGGAGCGGCGGGCGGCCCAGATGGCTCAGGTCCGGTCCCCATGAGAGCCGGCGCCGCGGCCAGCACCGCGGCCGGGCCCGAGTGGACGGCCTGGGCGGCGCTCGGCGCCGCCGTGGGCGCCGGAGCCGGCGTGAATACCGGTGCCGGCGAGGCATGGCCATTCAGAGCGGGCGCCGGGGCGGGCGCGGGAGGCGGGTAGGGCCGGCCGAAATTGCCGCCGTCGATCCGCACGGTTGCCCTGCTGGGCTTTGCTGCTCGCCGCTGCCCTTCGCCCGGCGCGTAGATCGCGGCAAGGTCGAGCGCGAGTCCGCGGACTGCCAGGCGGGCGAGCCCGTCCTGCAGGCTGGTGAGACCGTGGCGGCCCTTGCGGTCCAGGCTCACCGCCGCGTGCTCGCGTTCGCCGAGGATCTGGCCGACCAGGCCAGACAGCGTGCTGCCGGCGCCGACCTCGACGAAGGTCCGCACCCCGCGGTCGTACATCGCCTCGATGACGTCGGCGAACCGGACCGGCGCCGCGATCTGCGCGGTGAGGCCGTCCCTGACCGCGGCCGCGTCGGCCGGGTACACCCCGGCATCGCGCCCCGCGTACGCGTCCAGGACCGGGGCGCGCATTTCGGCTTCATCGAGGAACCCGGCGAACGGCGCCGCCGCCGGGGCGACCAGCGGGCTGTGGAAGCCGGTGGCTGCCTGCAGCCGGACGCAACTGATTCCGTCGGCCGCGAGCCTGGCCTCGGCCGCTTCCAGGGCCGGCTTCGTGCCGGAGAAGACGACCTGCGCGGGCGCGTTGTCGTTGGCCAGCCAGACATCTGGCAGGTCCGCGATCGCCGCCTCGGCCCGGTCCCTGGCCGCCGTGACGGCCAGCATCGCGCCGGGCACCGCCGCCGCGTCGCGCATCAGCTCGCCCCGTCGGCGGGCTAGCTGGAGCAGGGTGGCGGCGTCGAAGGCGCCCGCCGCGTGCAGCGCCACGAGTTCGCCGAAGCTGTGCCCGGCGACGCAGTCCGGACGCAGCCCGAGCCTGGTGAGCACGGCGAGCAGCGCCATGCTGTGCACCGCCAGGGCCGGCTGCGCCCACTCCGTCGCGGTCAGCAGTGCCTGCTGGGCCGCGCGCTCCTCGTCGCCCAGCGCGGGCGGCGGGAAGACGACGCGGTGCAGCGGGCGGTCGCCAAGCTCATGCCGCGCGGCGGCGTCCCACGCGGCCCGCGCCAGCGGCAGGTGCATGGCCAGGTCAGCGCCCATTGCGACGTACTGCGAACCCTGGCCGGGAAACAGGAACGCGGTCAGCCCCGGTGCCGGCCGGCCCACGCCATAGCAGACCTGGCCGTGCGGCCGGCCGGCCTCGAGCCGGCCGGCCTCGAGCCGCTCTGCCGCGGTCAGGATCTTGGCGGCCAGGTCGTCGGGGTCGGCTGCGACGATCGCCAGCCGCGCGTCATGCCGGGGGCCGAAGTCCGCCGCGGCCTGCCTGGCGAGATCGGGCAGCGGCTGGCCGAGGTCGACCTGCCTGGCCCGCTCAAGCAGTGCGGCCGGGGACGGGGCGCTGAGCAGGATCAGCTCGGCCGGCGCGGCGTGCAGGTGCCGGGCCGGGGTCGCCGCCGATTCCGCTCCTGGGACGTACTCCTCGATGGCGACGTGGAAGTTGGTCCCGCCGAAACCGAAGCTGGACACCGAAGCCCGGCGCGGATGAGCGGTCCCGCTCACCGGGCGGATCCACGGCCGCGGCGCGGCCGCGAGGTAAAACGGGCTGACGTCCAGCCCAAGGGCCGGATTGGGCTCGCCGATCTTGATCGTGGGCGGCAGGACCTTCTGCTGGAGGGCCAGCACCGCTTTCAGCATCCCGGCAGCGCCCGCCGCGGCCTTGGTGTGGCCGACCTGCGACTTGACCGACCCGAGCGCGCACCACTGCCGGTCCGCGCTTCCCGAGCCGTCGAAGACCTCGCGCAGCGCGGTGAACTCGGCCACGTCGCCGGCGGTCGTGCCGGTGCCGTGCGCCTCGACCAGTTCCACGGTCTCGGGTCCGTAGCCCGCCTGTTCGTAGGCCCGCCGCAGCGCGCGCACCTGTCCGGCTGGCAGCGGCGCGTAGATGGCGGTGCCGCGGCCGTCAGAGGAGGCGCCGACGCCCCGGATCACCGCATGCACCTGGTCACCGTCGCGCTCGGCGTCCGCGAGTCGCTTCAGCGCGAACATGACCACGCCCTCGCCGAGCATCGTCCCGTCGGCCGCGGCCGAGAACGGCTTGCAGTCCCCGGTCGGCGACAGCGCCGGCGTGCTGCTGAAGCACTTGTACATGAGGATGTCGTTGGCGGTGTCGACGCCGCCGGTGATCACCAGGTCGGAGCGCTGCAGAGACAGATCCGCGACCGCGGAGTACAGTGCGGCGAGCGAACTCGCGCACGCGGCGTCGGTCGTGTGGTTGACGCCGTGCAGGTCGAACTTGTTCGCGATCCGGCCGGACACCACGTTGCTGAGCAGGCCGGGGAACGTCTCCTCCTGCCAGGGCACGAAGTGCCCGGCGATCGCGTCGCAGATCGCCTCCGCCTCGGCCGCGGCGATGCCGTGCTCGCGTAGCGCCTTGCGCCAGACCGGCCGGTCGAGCCGGCTCGCCGCCTCGACGACCATCTGCAGCGGCGCGACCCCCAGCAGCACGCTGACTCGCTCCCGGTCACCTGGCAGGGCGACCGCGCAGTCGGCGATCACCCGGTCGGCGACCATCAGCGCCAGCAACTGGGTGGTGTCGATCGCCGGCAGGCTGTTCGGCGGGATCCCGTAGCGCACCGGGTCGAAATCGACCCGCGGCAGGAACGCGCCTCGCCTGCCGTACGTCTTGTCCGGGGCTTTCTGGTCCGGGTCGTAGTAGTCGCCGACCAGCCAGCGGCTGGGCGGCACGTCGGTCATCAGGTCCCGGCCGGTGAGCACGTTGCGCCAGAAGCCCGATAGGTCTGTCGACCCGGGCATGAACGCCGCCATCCCGACGACGGCGATCGGCACTTGGCGCGGACGCCCGTCGGATGCCATGTTCCTCCCTTTGCTGCCCGGATGCGACGCCGGCTGTCTCAGCACAGCCGGCGAGGAACGAACGCGAAAGCATGCGGCGGAACCGGCACCCCATAGGTGCGTGCCTGGTGCGCCCGGGTGATAACGGCGGCGCCCTCCAGCAGGTTGAGCGCGATCTGCGTGACCGTGCGCTCGGCTGGCTCGGCGAGGAAGCTGCCGGCGGTCCACCGGTTGAACGCGCCCACCGCGGGCCCGGCCCAGAGCTGGTAGTCGGCCCGGCGCGAGGTGTCACCCTCGACCGCCCAGCGGCTGGAGCTGCCCAGATACCAGCGGAACATCAACGCCATCCGGTGCCTTGGGTCCCCGGCCGCCCTCGCGAGCTGAGCCGGGTCCCGCTGCTGCCAGAAGCTGACCGTCTGCGCCCACACTTCTTCCAGGCTCGCGTGCAGAACCTCCCGTTCCAGCGCGTCGCGCACGTCCGCGGGAAGTTCCTCGGCCGATGGGTGCTGGCGGTAGACCTCGTACAGCCTGCGGGCCCGCGGGCCGAACATGGTGCCCCGGCGCAGCACCTGGACCTGGACGCCCATCTCGAACATGTCCGCGGCGGGCGCCATCATCACATCGGCGAGGTCCGCCTGCGCCAGCAGCGCGCGGGCGTCGTCCGATACGCCCGACTCGACGGCGAGCTGGTTCACCGATCCGGTCAGCACATAGGCGGCTCCAAGCGCGAAAGCGCCTGCCACGGCCTGCGGGCTGCCGAGCCCGCCGGCCGCGCCGACCCTGATCCGGCGGCGGTAGCCGTACCGGGCGGCGACCGCGTCGCGCAGCGCCAGGATCGCGGGCAGCATCGCGCCGAGAGGCTGGTTGTCGGTGTGGCCGCCGCTGTCGGCCTCGACTGTCACGTCCTCGGCGACGGGCACCCGGGCTGCCAGCCGGGCCTCATCCTCGCTCAGCTGGCCGCGGGCGACCAGCGCGGCGAGCAGGCCGGCCGGCGCGGGCGACATGAACTTCTCGGCCACCTCGGGCCTGGACACCTTCGCGAAAATCCGCACCGGCCGCACGATCTGGCCTGCCGGGTCGAGCCGCAGCCCGGCCGCTGCGCACCTGGCGAGCGGCGGCGTGATGTCCATGTAGGCCGATGCCGAGATGATCGGGACGCCGCCGCGCAGCAGCAGTTCGGCCGTGCGTTCCTCCAGCGCGGGCTCGGCCGGCGAATAGATCAGGTTGACGCCCCATGGGCGGTTGCCGCCAAGCGTGCCGCTGAGCTCGCGCACCGCGCGCTCGATGGTCCCGGCATCTAGCCCGGCAGCGCCGAAGATGGCCAGCATCTCGGCACGGGCCATGGCGATCACCATCCGCGTGGTGGCGATGCCACGCGCCATCTCGCCGGCCACGTAAGGGAAGCGCACCCCGTGCACCTCGCCGAAGTCGCGGTCGCCGAGCCATTCCGGGTACAGCGGCGGCAGCGTGCCCAACCGTGGGCAGTCCGCGCCGCCGGGGCCGGCAGCCTGGCTGGCAAGCACCAGCCCGCGCGGGCCCCCATCGGTCGTGCCGACGATGTGCGCCGGCTCCCGCACCTGCTGCAGGCACGTGACGATCCAGCCAGCGTCGAACGCAGCCAACTGCCGCTCGGCAGGCCCGCCAGGCGCCGTCTCGGTGACCGCTGGTCGCAAGGCGCCCGTCAACGGTCCTGCTCCCAGCGAAACTAGCGACATTGCTGCTTGCTACTCTCTAGGCGCCCTGGACGGGGAAACCCTGACCCCTCCCCCGATACAGGCGCCGATATGGCCCTGTGACGGATTATAACGAGATGGCACGCCATGGACAAAAGAAAAATGGCCAGCTACATGACGTTAACCCTGCTACAGTAACGGACCATTAAGTATGGCGTGGCTTGCGTGGCGGGTCCGCACTCCGGTGCACGGACGAGGCCTGCTCTGACCAGTGCGACCCGGATGTCCTCGCGGACAGCCAGGTAGCTGGCGCGCTGAACCCACACCTGCGGTGTGGAACCGGCGAGGTCGGCCAGCGTCGGTACGACCGGGCTTCCTGCCGATGATGGGCGAACCCGCCACAATGAGCGGTCCACAAGGTGAACGGCGCTGCTTCCCGGCCTGCTGCCTGGTACGGCAGCCGCCATTCAGCCTCTGAGCTGGGCTGATGCGGCTAGTGGGGTGCGTGATTCGCGAGAGGGCAGCCGCTCCGTGATCATGCCTGTGCGCCAAACAAACTAAACCAACGAAAGCGGCTGCCCGTGCCAGGATAGGTGCTGAGCTGGGGAAACGGAAACGGGACGAAGTCCGGAAATTCGCGGTGCAGGGGCTGGACGGGGCGTCGAAGAAGTGCCGCAGGCCGGGCCGGATCAGGGTCGGCGCGCTGGATGAGACTGGGCAGGAGAAGAAAGGCGAAAGCACTGCCGACGTGAAGCGCCAGCATATGGGCTGTGCGGACGGGGCCGCGAATGGCATCACGCTGGTTTCCACGGACGGCCACGGACGGGCCGCACGGGCGGACTGGCTCCGGCTTGACCTGGGCGTTCGAGTCCGGCGTGCGTTCTTTCTAGGTAGTGCCGCCCTCATGGCTGCGGGGGATGAGGGCGGCGGGGAAGCGGGTTGCCCGATGACCGGGCTGTCGGCTTTGGAGAGCAAGACGGCGGGTGCTCACGAGGCGGGTCAGGGCAGTTCGGCGGCCGGCGCTGCTGTCGCTGACCGCCCGCTTCTGCGATCGGCTGCGTCTCGCACGAGGGCCATCTGGCTTGCGAGGGCCGGGCGGGCGACGACCCGGATGCCGGTCCTTGCGGCCAGCTGCTCGGCGGGCGGGGTCAGTCGGCTGGTCGTGACGATCATCCCCAGACGGTTCGGGTGCTCATGGGCCAGGGCGCCGTTCAGTTCCCGCACGTCGCCGATGGCGACCGCCTTGGCGGGCGCGTACCGCTTGCACTGGATGGCGAAGTCGCGGTTGCGGGGATCGGTCGCGAGGATGTCGGCGCCGCCGTCGCCGCCCGACTTTTCGCCGGTCACCTGGATGCGGGTCCATCCCAGGCATTCGAGCAGCCGGGCGTAATAGAACTCGAACTGGTGGCCGGTCATGGCGTCGACGGCCTCCAGGCATGACTGCGCGCGCAGTTTCAGCCGCAGCGCTGTCCGCGCGCCGCCCAGTCGCCGGTCGTAGTCCCAGGCCCAGGCTCCTGCGTACGCCGCGAGCAGCAGGAAGAACAGGAACCATCCGGAGCCCGTGCCGTGGGCGTGGCCGACATTGACGATCATTGCCGA
>DAHVAN010000276.1 GCA_027314595.1 Actinomycetota bacterium
CGCGCCGCCGGCCGTGGCCGTGGCCGTGGCCGTGGCCGGGTTGCGCCGCGCCCAGCGGGCGGCGCGGTAGGCGCCGTAGCCGCCCAGCCCCGCGCCAGCCGCGGTCGCGGTCGTGCGGCGGAAGCCGGAGCTCGCCTCGCGCCAGCTGTACTCCGCGCGCTCGGAGGAGCCGATCATGCCGTAGCCGACCGAGGAGAACAGGTGCTGGAACGGCTTGCGGTAGACGAACACCGCGACGGTGACGAGCGCGATCATCATGATCTTGAGCCCCCACGACAGCGCGGCGTCGGAGGTTCCCATGATCAGCGAGTAGCAGTACAGGAGCACGCTCAGCACGAGCGCCACGGCTACCTGTTTCATCAGCACGCCGACGAGCATCTCGAACCAGCGGATCGCGATGACCCGGCCGAACCCGGGGTGTATCCCGATTATCAGGAACAGCGGCCCGGCCACGAGCAGCAGCAGGAAGCCGAGCTTGAGCACGATCAAGGTCAGCGCGATGAGCAGCACGAGCAGGCCGGCGGCCACCGCGGCGAACAGCGCGGTGAACGCTATCTCCAGCCGTGTCGTCCACAAGTCGCCCTGGAACAGGGGGTACACCGCCGGGTAATTCGCCTGCAACTTCTTCGCGATGCCGACGTAGGCGTCCTGCTTCGCCGTCACCACGGCAGCCGAGGGCTGCTCGTTGACCGCTATCGCCTGCGCCCACAGCAGCGACCTGCCGTAGTTGTCCACCACGTTCGGCGGCGTCGTGCCGTAGACCGTGGTGCCGAGTTCGCCGTCCAGCCACGGCTTGCAGACAAGGACCGCCCACAGTTCGTTCGCGTTCTGGTCCACGAGCCCGTTCGCCGAGGTGAACGAGTAGTTCGCCGTCACGCTCTGCGGGTCGTTCGCGCTGACGGGCAGGCAGTTGCTGCCGGAGGGCGCGGGCAGGTTGGCGAACGCCACGTTCATCACCTGGGTCACCGAATTGGACACGGTGCCCCCGAGGCCGGTGAAGTCGGCCGGCCGGCCGATCAGCCAGATCGCGGCCGCGCAGGCGACGACCATCCACAGCGTGCCCTCGATGGTCCTTGTGGCGCGCTTGCGGATCAGCCCCTGCCAGGCCAGCCAGATGGCGCCGATGATCACGACGGGCGCGAGGAACGGGAAGTAGATCGCGTTGCCGAGCGCGGTGATCAGCTTGTCGACCGCGGTCTGCAGCCAGGCAAGGATGCCGTTGCCCGCCGCGGTCTGGTACACGGTGATCGTCACCCGGTCGAGCGATTTGGCCATGTCGAAGACCATGCCGGCGACGTTGTTGCCGATCAGCGAGGTCATGTCCGAGCAATGCAGGCCGTAGGCCGCCCAGTACTGGCCGGCCAGCCCGTAGTTGTCGTACAGCGTCTTGCCGCCGGTCTGGCCGCCGGGCGTGGCGATCATCGAGTCGATGCCAGAGGTGGCCTGTTCCGGCTGCGGCACCGACGGCGTGCAGATGTTGTTCAGGTCCCCGACGATGCCCGAGGTCCCGCCGTTGCAGAGATCGAGCAGGCCGCCGATGTCGCCGATCCCGGGTACCGAGCAGATACCGCCGTCCGGCCGGATCAGGGAGTCCAGCTTCGCCGGCGCGATGGTGGCGGCGCGGGCGTCCGCCCCGGTTCGCGCGGCTGCCCGGGGGGGCGGGGGGACCAGGGGGGTCGTCCCCCCTGACGACAGAGCATGAGCGGCGGGGCCTGCGGGCGTGAGCGTGGCCGCGGCGGCGGGGCGGGCCAGGAACAGCCCGCCGAGCAGGAGCGTGAGGATCGCGCCCGCGAGCAGCGACAAGCGGATAGGGGTCCGTGCCGCGCGCGATCGTCCGGCTCGGAGGAGGGGTTCAGCCATCGGGAGGGCTCCTGTTACGGCGGTTGTGCTAGGTGGTCGCCGCCGCCGGCTGTGCCGGCCGACGGGCTCGTGTCGGATTCGTATCGATCCAGTCCCGTAGTTCTCCGGATACGAGATCGACGCCGATGCGGCCCGCGCGGTCGTCGAGGTCACGGAATATGCATTCGCCGTTGCCGAGGGCACGCAGCACGGCCTTGTGCTCCTCGGACGGCTCCACGCCGAGCAGCGAGCAGACGTTCGCCACCTCGGCACGTTCGGACGAGCGGAACGCGAAGACACTGGACAGGCAGTTGGTCACCTGCTCGTGGAGCAGGTCGCCCGCGTTCTGCGAGATGAGGACGAGCGCCGTGTTCCGCGAGCGCCCCATCCGCGACACTTCGGGGACGAGCTTGGCGCCCTCGGGAGTGGACGTGATCGCCCACGCCTCATCGAGGAAGATCGCCTTCGGCGTGGTCCGGTGCACGGCGTTCATCAGCCTGCGGGCGAACTGGGAGACCAGGTAGAGCAGGGCGACGGACAGCCGCTGCTCGTAGGAGTAGTCGTCCCTGCTTGTCGTCGTGTCCGGCAGTGTCAGGCCGCCGAGGGTGAACACGGTCGTCCAGCCCTCGGCGTCGATCTGCTGCCCGCCAGACGGCGAGAAGCACAGCCTGGCCAGGCGCATCTCGGAAATCGATCGCATCACCGCGCCCAGGTTCTTCCAGGCCGGGTCCTCGGACTCCTCAAGCTGGCGTACGACCTTGCCCAGGCTCGGCCGCTGCCCGCCGGCCACGGCGCCGACCGCCTGGATCATCGCGCTTTCCCGCTCCTCGCTCATCCGCGGCAGCAGCAGGCGCAGCGTCTCCGTCGCCATCGTGCGCTTTTCCGCCAGGTCGTCGCCGAACGAGAACGGGTCGAGCAGCCCGGCCGCGGCCGACCCGAGCGGCAGCACCCGGGCCTTGCGCCCGGACCTGGACAGGAACTCGACGAGCGGCTCCGCGTCCCCCTTGGGGTCGATCACCGCGACCGTCGCGCCGCGCAGCGCGAGCTGGTAGATCAGCAGCATCGCGAGCGTGGTCTTGCCGCCGCCGGGCTCGCCGGTGATCGCGACCGCCGTCGGCCGGTTCCGCGCCGCCGCGAGCAAGGGGTCGAAGTGGACCACGGAACGCGCCCGGCCCATCGTCTCGCCGATGTAGGGACCGATCCAGCCGACGCCGTCCGCGATCCGGTCGCCAAGCTCCACCGTCGCCGTCGGCATGCCGCCCGCGATCGTGTACAGCGGCTGGCGCTGCACGTAACTGCTCAGCCGTACCCGGTCGCCGGGAAGCGACTCGGTCAGCAGCGAGAACTGGTCGCCTGTCGAGTTCACGACGTCCAGGCCGATGTCCCTGTAGTGCTCGGTTACCGCCTCCACCCGGCGCACGCACAGGTCGCGGGTGGGCGCCGTCACTATCAGCCGGTGCCAGCCGTACACGAACGGCAGCCGCTCCTTGGTGATGCCGTGCTCGAGCATCCGCGCGGCGGCGATCTGCTCGGCGAGCGCGATCGGCGCCTCCGCGCCCGCCGCCCTGATGTGCGCGTCCATGTCGCGGGCGTGCGCCAGCCGCCTGCTCACGTCCTTGCTCGCCTTGGCCGGCGGGATCAGCTTCATCCGCGAGCTTACCTCGACGGGGAACGGCAGCGAATCCGCGTAGTGCAGCCACGGCTCCCCGTCGGGGAACGACATCACGTCGGGGAACCTGGCGAACGACAGGAACGCCGCGTACGACTCCCCCTCGACGTGCTCGAGCCGCAGCAGCGTGCGGCCGTTGTGCACCTGACCCTCGTAAAGCTGCTCGATCTCCCCCGCGCCCCAGGTGCGGCGGCGCGCCGCGGACGGCGGGGGGTCGTTGAGCGATCCCATCAGCGTGTGCCGCACCAGCCAGGCCACCTCGCGGGAGGTCGCGTGCCTGGAGGCGAGGGTGCTCGCGGTGAGCGCGCGGCCGAGCCGTTCGGCCAGCTCGGTCCACTTGCCGATCTCGCCGGCCGGCACGGACTCGTCGTCCATGCCCAGGGTGCGCTCGGCTGTCCGGTAGCTGCTGAGGAAGTGGCTGAACAGGCCGCCGGACAGCTGGGCTCGCATCCCGCGCTGGCCGAGCCGCACGCCGAGGTAGATCTCCTTGCACCAGAAGTCCTTCGCCCATACGTGCTGGTAGATCTGTTCCAGGTACTCACGCCAGCCGGGGCCGCCGTCGGCGGTGGCGTCCAGGCCCGTCGCCCACTCCACCGCCGGGTAGGGCCGGTGCGCGATGCGCAGGTGCACCTCGGCGTCCTGCATCCGGATCGCCGCCAGTGCCACCGTGATGTTCGTCGCGAGCGCCTCGCGTTCTTCGGGCGTGGTGAACTCGTAGGAGACCGAGGGCACCCGGTAGTACGCCCAGGCGTGCGTATCGGTCAGCAGCACCCGGTCGTCGAAGTATCGGATCGCCAGCCGGCTTCGGCCCTTCGACTTCGCGCTCACCACGTCTCCAGAGTCAGCTGTCCGGGGCAGTCACCACGGACCGTTCGGTAGATCACTGCTTTCTCCTGACCGGCGCCGCGGCCATTCCCGCCACAAGCACCCCCGCCAGTGCGGTGTAGGCGACGCGGGTCTGCGGGCGCAGCGTGGACGGGCCGGCGGCGCTGACGGGCAGCATGTCGTCCCACGGAACCCGGACGATCGCGCGGCAGCGGCCGCGTGCCACCGCCTCGGCCTGCGCCACGTCCGGCATGCTGCGCCTGCTCACGCCGTTGATGAGCGTCACCGAGTGGAACGCGAGGTCCGTGAAGCCGTGCGCGTCAAGCCAGTCGCGGGTGTCGGCGAGGGCGACCGCCGCCTCCCCGCTGGCCGGCACCACGACCACAAGCTGATCGGCGACCGACAGCAGCCTGGTGAGCCCGGCCGCCCCGGGGTCGAGCATGGTCAGCGGGTAGTGCCTGCCGAGGTGTTCGGCAAGCCGTCGTTCGTCGCCATCCCCGAGCGCCTCGCGGGACGCGATCACGTCAAGGCGCGCCATGGTGTCCTTGCGGGCCGGCTCGGGGCGGGCGGGGGCGGGTGGCGGCGGGGTCTCGCCGCCGAGGATCTCCTCGAGCCAGCCGGCCGGCGCGCCGTACCTGGCGAGCGACCCGTCGTGCAGGTCAACCGCGGCGACGGGGTGTTCGCGCAGGCTCGCGAGAAGGTAACCGGTCATCAGCGCGGACACCGTCTGGCCGGCACCGCTGGTGCAGCCGAGCATGAGGATGCGCCTGGGCCCGCTGAGCGGAAGGCGTGCCCGCGCCCTGTCGAGCGCCTCCTGGTCCCTGGCGCCCGGCCCCTGCGCGGCACCCGCGACGATCTTGACCTTGCCGGGCCACGACAGGTTGCGGTCCCTCGACGGGCCGCTCAGCGCTCGCTCGATCGACGGAACCTTCTGCTGCTCGCTCTCCGCGACCGCCTTGACGGCTGGCGGCGGGGCATGCTGGACCTCGGGCGGAGCGATTGGCGCTCCGTTTGAGCTTTCCGCTTCGCTAGCACCTTGCGTCGCAGGCAAATCCGCCGCCGTCTTCCCGGTGGCCGCCGGGGTCGCGGGCGGCGGGGTGTCCGCCGGCGGCGGGGTGTCCGGGGTCGCAGGCGGCCGGGACGGCGGGGACGGCGGGGACGGCGCGGCGGGCGGCGCGAGTCGCTGGACACGTCCGCTGTGCGATACCTCGATGTGGGGAGCACCCGTGCCGCGGCCCCGCTCACGCGCCGGCGGCGCCGGGTAAACGTCTGGCGTGGCATGCGGCGGCATGCCGGACGGCGCCGGGGCGGCGACGGGACCGAGAGACGGGGCTGGCCGGGCTGGGGGCATTCGCGGCGCCTCGTGTTCTCCCGGCGCCTGACCCCGCTGGACAGGCCGCGCGGGGCCCGCGGGGCCCGCGGGGCCCGGCCATGCGGGGCCGGCCGGAGCCGGCCGGGCGGAATGGCCCTGCCGCGGCCGCACCGGTTCTGCCGGGCGAGGGTTCGCTCTGGCCTGTACCCGCTGGCGCGAGGACCCCTGAGCCTTCGGGGCGGCAGTGGCGGAGGTCGCCGCCAGCGAGGTCCCGGCGACCGCGGCGACCGGAACGGCGGGAGCGGCTTTTCGCCGGACCAGCGTGCCTCGTTCGCGCAGCGCCACCGTACCCGCTTGTTTCGGCTCCCGCGCCGCCCGGCGGCTGTGCCACACGCGAGCGGTCACGACTATCTGGTCCTTCTCGCCGAGCGGTGAGAGCCGGCACCAGACGCGCGGCTCGGCCAGATAGCGGATCTGCGATTCCAGGAGTTCCGGCAGTCGTTTGCTTTCAATCACCGGACGAGTTGTCAGCCAGGTGAGCACCCAAGGCGGCAGCACGTACAGCCATACCAGGCTGTGGCTGAAGGGCAGCCCTATCGCGACCAGGAGAACGATATACGGCACCGTTATCCCAGTGAATACGGCGATCCAGTTGATCGGCAGCGGCGCCGGCAGCCGGAAGTCATAAAGCTTGTAGAGCCGCTTTTCGATCCGCCAGATGTTCGTATAGGTGGGCAGGTCCACTTGACGGCGCTCCTCAGCGAGAAATACTCAGTGGACCCCGAGCGCGTTTGCTATTCCCGTAGCCAGCACCTGCACGATGCTAGGCGTGTAGAAGACCACGGCGATCGCGACGGCGAGGACGATGAACTGTACGAACCGGGTGATCTCACGAGTGAAGAGAAAGAAGAGCGCAACGATGCCCACTATCCCTAGGAACAGCGGCCCGAAAAGGCTCTGCAGGTAGGTGACTAGGTTCGAGGTGCTGATCGCCGCCTGCGGGGACGCGGCGGCGATGATCTGAAGAGACATCATCCTTCCCTTCCGTGGACATCAGTTAGCTGTGCGGGTCGCCGTGGTGCCCGGAAGGACATGTGGCCGGTGCCGGCCCGCAGGCCCCGGTCGTGGCCCGCGATCCGCGGGGCACGACCGGCGGTTGACGTCACGTCCCGGGTCACGGGGTTCCCATCGGCTGCGTAGATGCACGGATCTTCTTTACATACCATCTTCCGCTTTGCTGGTCGATTACCGACATGTCGTAAGTTGCGGAGACCTCAGACACACTCGCTCTGACCTGGGCCGGAAGCATCCAGTTGACGGTCACGGTGATGTCGCGTGTCGCGCCGCCGCGCGGCACGGCGATGCTCGCGATCGATCCGAACCTGACCGCGCCGCCAAGTCCGCCGAGCGAAACCCCCGGCGCGAGGTACCGGTTCAGGGTGGCCTGGTTCCCGCTCGCGTATGCCGCGAAGAACGCGGGCAACTGACTCGACAGCGCGCTCTGCGCGGCCTGATCGGTACTGGTGGCCTGCCGCGTGACCGCGGGCACGGCGGCCGGCGGCGCGGCCAGCAACGCCGGCTCCCCGGACACCACTATCCCGCCGCCCGACGCGAACAGGGGAACACCGAGTTCGGTCATCCGGCCGTTCACCATGGCGAGCAGAGTCACCACCGCGGTCTGCGCGCTGCGGACGTCAATCCCGGCTACCTGCTCGGACTGCAGGTGCTGGCTGCCGCCTCCGTTCCAGCCGAATTGGGGTTCCAGAGCACGGACATTGACCGGAATGAATTCGGCGAGCTGTCCCGCTCGCTGCGCCGATGTGGCGGGGCTGAAGTTAAGGTATACCTGGCCGAACTCTAGGGCGAAAGCCTCGCCGAGGGTAACGGGAAACGCCGGGCCGGAAGACACCGCGGACGCCGGGCTGGTTTTATTGGCGGGCGTCTCGTTAAGCACGATCGCCATCACGCCGCGATAGCCGATAACAAGGATCGCCGCCCAGAGAATGACCCGCATCGGCCATAGCATCCAGCGTCCGCCGCCGCCGCTCCATGGCGCCCTGGCCGCCTGAGTAGCGCGCCTGGCCGTCGCCGGCGATTCTTCACCGTAGTCGGCCGACTCCGTTCCGCTATCGAGTCTGGAAACGCTCGACCTGCCAACCATTGCACCTCCGCCCGCTCCCGTCCTGGTCAGCCAGGTACGGGCGTTCTCCCTGCCGGTCTCGAGCTCCATTGTGCGCATAAAGACGCCATATGTGCAGCAATAGAGCCGAACAAAACATGCTGATCTAGTACTGGAGTCACCTCCAGTAACATCCGACCCAGGCGTCAGGTCGCTGCGCTGCGAGCCTGCTTACTGACGGTAACTCGTTATATACAGATACGCAACAGGCAAGCCGCCGGTTCAAGCATTTCCCAGGACAAACCTCACCACGACCGGCGATCGTCCCCCGAACGCCCGGGAGAATCGACTACGGTCCGTGACTGACAGGGGCGGCAGAACGCCGCATCGCCAGCGCCCGGCGGGGCGGCGCGGCAGCCGGCGGGCGCGGACGGCG
>DAHVAN010000277.1 GCA_027314595.1 Actinomycetota bacterium
TACGCCGCCTCGGTGCTCGGCTGGGGCATGTACGAGTTCCAGCAGGCCTACCAGAACACGGGCACCTGGAACCACGCGCTCGACGAGATGAAGTGGTTCAGCGACTACTTCCTGCGGTCCACGTTCCTCAACTCCTCCGGCCAGGTGGTCGCTTTCGCCTACCAGGTCGGTCAGGGCCAGGTGGACCACTCCTACTGGGGACCGTCGGAGCTGCAGAGCGCCACCACGTACCCGAGGCCTGCCTACCTCGCCACCTCCTCGACGCCGGCGGCGGACCAGACGGCGAGCGCGGCGGCCGCGCTGGCGGTGGAGTCGGTGCTGACCGCCAGCAGCGACGCCAGCTATTCCGCGCAGTGCCTGAAGTACGCGCAGGCGCTGTACTCCTTCGCCCTGCAGTACCCGGGAACCGGGTACTCGGGCGGCTTCTACAACTCAAGCGGGTACGTGGACAAGGAGGCGTGGGCCGCTGTCTGGCTGTACATCGCCACCGGCAACTGGAACTACATCAACGACATCATCGCCACGAACTCTTCCGGCGCCTACACGGGGTACTTCGGCAGCATCGTCACCAGCCCCGGCTCGACGTGGCAGAACACCTGGGTGATGAACTGGGACACCCGGTGGGGCGGCGTGTTCTCCCTCCTTGACCCCATCGTGCAGGGCAACTCCAACGCGCCCGCCTCGGTGCAGTCGTTCGTGCACTACGTGAACAAGTGGCAGGTCCAGTACTGGTCGCACGTGCCGCACGACAACACGTCCGACACCAACTTCATCGCCACCACGCCCGCCGGGTTCTCCTACCTGACATCGTGGGGCGCCGCGCGCTACAACACGGCCGCCCAGCTCGAGGCGCTGACGTACCGGAAGAACTTCCCCAGCGACCCGGACAGCGTGCTGTTCACCAACTGGGCGATGGGCCAGATGAACTACCTGATGGGCGACAACCCGGCGAACTGGTCCTACATCGTCGGGTTCGGCTCCACCACGCCGTTCGTGGGATCGGAGGTCGGCGGGACCGCCACCGCGGCGTCGCACCCGCACCACGGCGACGCGCAGGGCTCGCTGACCAACAGCCAGTCGAACCCGGCGACCGACAACCACATCCTGTGGGGCGCCCTGGTCGGCGGGCCGTCCTCGACGGACCAGCCCGACGACGTGACCACCGACTTCGTGCTCAACGAGGTCGCCATCGACTACAACGCGGCGCTCGTCGGCTCGCTGGCCGGGCTCGAGACGTACTACGGGTCGCAGGTGACGCAGCCGATGACGAACTTCACCCCGCCCGCGTTCCCGCAGGGTTACTGCACGGAGTACACCGAAACGCCGTCGCAGTGCACGGCGCCGTACTACGCGACCGCCACCCTCAACCAGAACAGCGACCAGGGCACCCAGCTCACCGTGACCGTCAACAACATGGCCGACGAGCCGCCGCACCTGCAGACCGGGATGAGCGCGCGGGTGTACTTCGACATCAGCTCCCTGTTCAAGGCGGGCCAGTCGATCAGCGCCATCTCGACGCCGGTGTACTACGACGCGGCGGACCAGATCGACGGCAACCCGACTTCGGTCAGCGCCCCGGTCCAGTGGGGGGATGCCAGCAGCTGCGTCTACTACGTCACCGTCGACTGGAGCAAGGACAGCATCGGGCTGCCGGCGTCGCGCGCGTTCGAGTTCGGGATCAACGCGGCCATCGGCTCTGACTACGGTTTCCACTGGAGCTCGGCGGCCTCGCCGTTCATGACCGGGCTCGCGGCGGGCAGCTACGCCTCGGCGCCGGACCCGTACATTCCGGTGTACGTCAACGGCAGCCTCGTCTACGGGCAGACGCCATCGACCACGGCGGACGAGAGCTGCGGGTCGGGCAGCTCCTCCGGCGGCGGCTCAGGCTCCGGCACGCCGTCGGTGACCGCCGAGTACGAGACCAGCAACACCGCGGCGAGCACCACCACGATCAGCAACCAGATCGAGCTGGTGAACAACGGCACGTCACCGGTGCCGCTGTCGGACCTGACCGTCCGGTACTGGTTCACCGAGAACGGCACAGGGACGCTGGATTACGCCTGCGACTACGCGCCCGTGGGATGCGCGAACATCACCGGCACGTTCGCGGCCGTCTCTCCCGCGGTGACCGGCGCCGACCACTACCTGCAGCTGTCGTTCGGGTCCGGTGCGGGCTCACTGGCGCCGGGAGCGAGTACCGGCGGCATCCAGAACCGGATCTACCAGTCGGACTACGCCACGATGACGCAGACCGATGACTACTCCTTCAACGCCGCGGACGCCAGCTTCACCGCCAACCCGGACATCACCGTCTACTACAACGGCACGCTGGTCTACGGCACCGAGCCGTAGGCCGCCACCCGCCGCGAACACCCGAAGCGGGCGGGCCGCCTGGGTCCGGAGCCAGGCGGCCTGCCTCCCTAGCTGCCCGAGGATGGCGGCTGGCGCGGCCGCGGGCAGGGTTTCCCCGCGGCCGTACGGCGCCCATTCCGCTCCGGCCACCAGATAGCGGGCCGCGGGGAACGTCTTGCGGTAGGTCCCGTCCTCGCCGCGGGTGAACGCCCGCCCGGTGTGGTCCGCGTGCAGGTGCGTGAATGCCACCGTGTCGATGGCATCGGGGTGGCAGCCGAGCGCGGCGAGCGTACCGGGCAGGGCCGTCCCCGCGGCCCGCCCAGGGCCGGGAGACGATAAATCGCCGCGTCAGCTCCGGTCACGAGATCACGGCTAACCTCCCGGTTGGCTGCGGGCTAGCGAGTATCCGGTCGCCGCTCCCCTTTCGCCCCGGCTCCAGGACGCGCGGCAGACAATGCCTCCCGCCTGGGTAGATAGGTAACGAGGGAGGCTGGAATGCATGAGGACCCCGACGACATCGCCAGGCTCCAGGACCTGCTCGACCGCAGCTACGCGGCGGCAGGCGACCACCTGCGCGTCATTCACAGCCCGCAGCGCCGCCTGAGCGCCGCCGACCTAGCCGGGCGGCTGCAGGGGATGCGCCTGCTCGTGGTGGCCACCGTCAGTCCCGCCGGGCGGCCGATGACCAGCCCGGTCGACGGCATCTTCCACCGCGGCTCCTTCTACTTCGGCACCAGCAAGGACGCGGTCCGCTGGCGTCATCTGCGGAGCAACCCGGCCGTCAGCGCGACGCACCTGCCGTCGGAGGAATGGGCGGTCACCGTGCACGGCGTCGCGGTCCCCGTGGACACCAGCATGGCCCGTCCCAACGGGCTGCGGGCGACGCTGCTCGAGGTTTACACGCCGCGCTACGGACCGCAATGGGAGCAGTTCCTCGACTCCGGGCCGGTCTACGCGCGCATCGAGGCACAGCGGATGTTCGCCATCGACATCACCGCTGGGCAGTGAAGTCGATCCGCATCACCACGCTGTCCTCCTGCCTGCCCCGCCAGACGGTCGGAGTGCGGCGCAGCCGCGGATACTCGGTGCGCGGATCGACCGCCGCCCAGCCGACCGGTTCGGAGTCCAGGTAGGCCACGAGTCCGGTAGTGGTCCGGGCGTGCGGGTCACCGCAGTTGGTCTTCGAACGCAGCCGGTCCCAGCGCACGGTGTCGCTCAGCGACCAGTGGCAGCCCTCGGTCTTGTAGCGCTGGGGCACCCGGCCCGCGGCCGGGGCCGCTGGGGTCCTAGTACTACAGGGCTAGATCTGTTTCCATGCCACGTACCGCACGACGTGAGCCCGACCGCCCGGGCGCTTGTCACGCTGGAGCTCATCCAGAACAACCCCGGCATCACCGCGCAGCGGCTTGCGGACCGCCTCGGGGTCACCGAACGGGCGGCCCGCCGCTACGTCACGATCTTGCGGGAGGCGGAGCTGCCGATCCAGTCGGTCAGCGGACCGCACGGCGGCTATCGCGTGGGGCGCGGGCTCCGGCTGCCGCCGCTGATGTTCAGCGCGGCCGAGGCGATGGGGCTGGTCATGGCCGTCCTCGAGGGCCACAGGGAGGCGGCCGACCCGGCGGACCCCGTGGGCAGCGCCCTCGCCAAGATCGTCAGGGTCCTGCCGGAGCGGGCCGCGGGCCAGGTCCGGGCCGTCCGCGACGCCTTCGCCCCGCTCCCGGCGGGGGAATCCCGGCCCGACCCCGAACTGACCACCGCGCTGATCGGCTCCTGCGCGGCGGCACGGCGGCTGCGCCTGACGTACCGGATGAGCGCGGCGGACAGGCAGATGGAGGTCGACCCCTGGGCCGTCGTCCTGCGGCACAGCTTCTGGTACCTGCTCTGCTGGTCGCACACCAGGCAGGCGCAGCGCGCGCTGCGGATCGACAGGATCGTCGCGATCGAGGCCCTGACGGACACGTTCACGCCCCCTGCGGACCTCGACTCGCTGCGCGTCCTGGAAGATCACCTGTCTCAGGGGTGGACCCATCCGGTCGACGTGCTCGTCGATGCCACCGTCGAGGACACCTCGCGATGGCTGCCGAGAAGCCTGGCCCGCCTGGAACCGGACGAGGGGGGCGGGACGAGGCTGCGCGCCTCCACCAACGACCCGGACTGGTACGCCCAGCAGCTCGCGCGCCTGTGCGCGCCGTTCCGCGTCCTCGGATCACCCGAACTCCAGCGCGCCACCGCCGCCCTGTCCGAACGGCTGCTGCGGGCCAGCCGGGCTTAACCCCCCGTCATTGGGCAGCATGGTCCACCCGCCCGTCACCGACACCGGCTGGGTCACCGACGCCGTCCGTCCCTTCGCCAGGGCCGGCCGCGCGCACGCACGTCATCATGGCCCGCTGCACCAGCCACCGGACGCTGCGGCCGCGACGTCTAGTATGAGGGCATGACTTCCCGCTCAGGTTTCACCCCTGACGAGGCCCGGGCCGCGGGTGAGCGGATCGGTGTCGACTGGGGCTCCGCGCCATTTGATCTCGAACAGTTCCGGATGGGGATGGATGTGGAACTCGAGCATGGCGCGCGCGATCCGCAGACGAATGTCACCGACGATGACGTCGTCATGACGGCGAAGATCGCGCGCGCCCACCTGAACGAGTTCCCGGATTACTACTCCCGCCTTGCCAGGATGGAGGCCGAGGCGGAAGCGGAAGCAGAAGGGAACGCCCAGCAGGACTGAGCGCAGGCATCGTGGCCATCGGCCGCGTGGCACTGCCGCGTCTGACGCCGCGACGGGCTGCCCCCGAACCGCCGCCAGCCGGGACGCACACCCAGGCGCGCACTGCCGCTGTGGGGCAGTGGCCGGACACGGACCAGGAAGCAACTACGATCGTGGATGCAGCCCTCCAGCAGCACGGCGCGAGCGAAAGGCCACGTAGGTGCCCCGATGCGGACGTATGGCCTGCGGTTCGACGTAAACTGCTCGATCTTGTTCACCGAGCTTCCGCTGCTCGCCAGGCCGGCCGCCGCCAGGGCGGCCGGGTTCGACGCGGTCGAGTTCTGGTGGCCGTTCGATGAGATGGCGCCCTCGGACGCCGGCGCGGACGCGTTCGCCGCCGCGCTCGGCGACGCCGGGGTCGAGCTGGTCAGCCTGAACTTCCACGCCGGGGACATGGCGGCCGGGGAGCGCGGCCTGGTGTCGGTCCCGTCCGCGGCGGCCGCGTTCCGGCGGAACATCGGCGCGTGCGTGGAGATCGCGCGGCGGACCGGATGCACCCGGCTGAACGCCCCGTACGGGAACCGGCTCGCCGGGGTTGACCCTGCCGAGCAGGACGAGATCGCGATCGAGAACCTCGCGATCGCGGCCGAGGCGGCCGCCAGGATCGGCGCTACGGTCCTCGTCGAGGCGATCAACAGCGTCGACGTGCCCGCCTTCCCGATCGACTCAAGCGCCGCGGCGATCGCGGTGATCGACAAGGTGCCCGCTTCCAACGTCGCGTTCCTCGCGGACGTGTACCACCTGGCGAAGATGGGAGAGGACGTGCCTGGCGTGCTGTCGGCGTACCGGGAGCGCATCGGCCACGTGCAGGTCGCCGACCCGCCGGGCCGGGGCGCGCCGGGTACCGGGACGCTGGACTTCGAGCCGCTGTTCGCCCAGCTCGCCGCCCAGGGCTACGCGGGCAGCGTCGGCCTCGAGTACTTCCCGGCCGACCCGGCCGACAGCTCGGCCAGTTTCGGGTGGGTCCCCGGGTCTCCCCCGCGAGCCGGAGGGCGCGCCGCCGGATGACTGAGGAGCGACGAGCGCAGTGCGGAGCGACGAGGGAAGAGGGCGGCCGGAAAGCGCCCGGAGGCGAGCGGCGGCTGGCACAGCGAGCCTGGTCATCAGGTCGGCCCGGGTGGTGCTGCCAGCTGGGGTAAGGGAGGCGGCAGTCCTCGTTCGGGATAACCGGATCTGTGACATCGCGGAGTACGGTGCCCAGCTCGGCGCGACCGCGGAAACCGATCTCGGTGAGCTTGCCCTTCTTCCCGGGCTTGTGGACACGCACGTCCACGTGAACGAGCCGGGGCGGACGGGATGGGAGGGATTCGCGGCCGTCACGCGCGCGGCGGCGGCCGGCGGAGTCACGACGATCTGCGACATGCCGCTGGGGTCGCTGCCCGTCGCGACGTCGGCCGCGGCGCTGCGCGAGAAGGTCGCGGCCGCGGCGGGCCAGTGCGCGGTGGACGTGGCGTTCTGGGGCGGCGCGGTGCCGGGCAATCTCGGCGAGATGGCCTCGCTGCTCGACGCGGGCGTGCTCGGGTTCAAGTCCTTCCTGATCGACTCGGGGATGGCCGGGTTCCCGCCGCTGTCGCGCGACGAGCTCCGGACGGCGATGGGGGCGCTGGCCGGGTCGGGGGCGCCGATGATCGTGCACGCGGAGGACCCCGGACAGGTGCGCGAGCCGGCCGGGCCCGGCTACGACGCGTTCGTCGCGTCGCGACCGCCTGTCGCCGAACGGCGCGCGATCGAGACCGTGGTGCGGGCCGCCGCGGCGACCGGCGCCCGGGCGCACATCGCGCACCTGGCCGCCGCCGAGTGCGCCGCGCTGATCGGCGCGGCGAAGGCGGCCGGCGTCGCGCTGTCGGCGGAGACCTGCCCGCACTACCTGTTCTTCGCCGCCGAGGAGGTGCCGGCCGGCGCCACCGCGTTCACCTGCCGCCCGCCGGTGCGGTACGCGGCCAACAGGGAGGCGCTGTGGCGCGCGCTGGCGGCGGGCGCCGTCGACTGCGTCGTGTCGGACCACTCGCAGCGCGGCATCGGGTCGCTGCAGGCCGGGCTGCCGGCGGTGTGGACTGTGGCGCGGCGGCGCGGCCTGTCGCTGGCCGACGTGGCGCGGTGGATGTCCTCGTTTCCCGCGTCGCTGGCCGGGCTGCCGGCGAAGGGGCGGATCGCGGTCGGGTGCGACGCGGACCTGGTGGCGTTCGACCCGGACGCCTCCTTCGTCGTGGGCGGCGCCGACCTGCCGGCCCCGTACCAGGGGCGGACGCTGACCGGGCGGGTGGCGCGGGTGTGGCTGGGCGGCGCCGAGGTTTCCGCTGACGGGGAACCGCGCGGGCGGCTGCTGCGCCGGGGCGGCGGCCCGATCGGCTGACCCTACCGGCGCCGGGTCTCGCGGCGGGCGCCGGCGCTGGGGGTGACGGTGCTGACCGTCGGCGCCGGCAGGCCGGCCTGGCTGAAGGCGCCCCGGGCTGCCTGGGCGAGCGCGGCGGCGCG
>DAHVAN010000291.1 GCA_027314595.1 Actinomycetota bacterium
GCCACCGCGTCAAGCAATCACGGGGCTGGACCCTCACCCAGCCGCTGCCCGGCTGGCACCAATGGCGCACCCCCAGCGGACGCACCTACACCCAGGGACCCATGAAATACCCCGCCTGAACCAGGAACGGCCACCCAGCCCCCGCGCCCCGCGCGCCCTGCGCGCCCAACCGGCGCGACGCCGGCACCACACCGCCGAGCACGGGTTCACCGGCTCCCGCCAGCGCGTGAAGGTGCACGTCGCCGGGGCCCGGCCGCCGATCACCGCAAGGCTGGACGCACAGGATGAGAACCCGCTGCAGGGACTGCTGCTTGCCGCCCATCACCCGCGGCGGCCCGCCGCGGCTCGCGGGTGGCCGACCCCGCGCGCTGCGGGACAGGCTGCCCGACGGGCACCATGCGCTCCCGATGGCCCATGATCATGCTCGGCGCCGTATTGCTCAATGTGCTGCACCAAGTCTTCGCGCCTATCGCGGGCAGGAAGCAGGCGCGTGACGCACGCCGGGCCCGGCGGCTGCCGCAGACCAGGAATTGGCCACCAATGTCGGCCGCTGGGTCTTAAGACCCCGGAGCCGAACGGGACAAGTGCAGTCAGCGGACCCCGCGCGGCCGGAACTGGACGCTGATCCGCGGGCCCGTGGAGTGCGCCGATTTCGGGACCGCGTGTTCCCAGGTCCGCTGGCAACTGCCGCCCATCACGAGCAGGTCGCCGTGCCCGAGGTTGTAGCGCAGCGTGCCGCCCTTGCCGCCGCTGACCGCGCCCTTCGGGTCGCCGGCGGTGGCGATGCCGGCCCGGGGCCGCAACAGCAGCGGGCGGGCCGCGCCGACGGACAGGATCGCGACCATGGTGTCCTCGGTGCTGCCGCGCCCGATCGTGTCGCCGTGCCAGGCGACGCTGTCCCGGCCGTCCCGGTACAGGCACAGCCCCGTGGTGCGGAACGGCTCGCCTAGCTCGGCCTGGTAGTGCTGGTTCAGCATCTCGCGGCACGCTTCCAGGGCCGGGTCGGGAAGCTCCGACTCTTCGCCGTAGAAGCGCAGCAGCCTGGGCACGTCCACCGTGCGGTCGTACATCTGCCGGCACTCCGCCCGCCACGGCACCCGCCGCGCCAGCCGGCTGAACAGTTCCGCGGAGCCCGCCAGCCAGCCACGCTGCACGTCGACCCAGGCGCCGCGGGCCAGCCGGACCCGTTCCGGCCGGACCGGGCCCGGCGCCGGCTCGTCGCAGAGGTCCAGCAGCGATTCCTGGACCGGCACCCTCATGCGAACAGGCTATCGCGCATGTCAAATACGCGTTCGAGCACCGCGGGCACGTCCTTCTGCCCGTGCTGACTGCCTGGGGCCGGCAGCGGCTAACCGCCTGCGCAGACGCGTTCCCTGGGGTCGGGGGCGGCGACCAGGGTGTACGAGGTGATGGCCCAGCGGCCGGCCACGGGAACCAGCTGCCAGGTGACGAAGAAGATCACCGGAGAGCCCGGACCGTTCGGATACTTGTGCCCGGTTGACGGGTTCTCGTCGAGAGCCTTGCTCGCGTCGTCACACGAGGTGACCGTGGCGCCGTCGGCCGTGAGCGACGTGACGTTCGTGTGGTAGAAACGCTGCGGTCCCGTGAGGATCACGTGGTAACTGGCGTCGGTAGCCACGGCGGTGTGCAGCCGCACGAACGCGTTCCCCGTGATGTACGCGCTGGCCGACGCGAGCACACGCCACACCTGGATGGACTGATCCCAGACAACCTGCGATTCGCGCCACTCCTCGATGACCTTGGCCTTCGCCGGGTCGCTCGGCAGCGGAGTGGCGAACACCTCGGTCAGCTGCCCGACGCGGACCGAAGGCGTTGCCTCGCTGACGGCCGGAATCAGGCCCGTGCCGGTACCCGTGCTCGCAGCCGAACTGGCGGGCTGCGCCCTTGTCGTGCTCGCCTCCGCCGAAGTCGACGCCGGCCCTCCGGAGCTGCAGGACGACAACGCGATCAGGCCGGACGCGGCGAGCGCCAGCACGGCGGTCGTACGGAACACAATGACCCCTTACGTCCGTGGTGAGGTCATTAGATCATGAGCCGCGGTTTCCCCGACAGTAATAGCGCGGCAGCGGATTCCGTGCGAGCGGGCTGCCCGGCGACATGATCGCGGAAAAATCAATAACTCGTAAAGAATTGATGCTTGTTTCCGCTAGGTCCCGCGCCCTTGCCCGTGCCAGTTGCCCGCCCGCCGGGTTTCCGGCCCCGGGCCGGCTGGCTCGGTGATGCACCGTAGCGGCCATCATGACCCTCTGGCCATGCACGGAACCCGAGCCCCAGCCGCTTCGACAGCCCTGCAAGCAGCGCTAACATCGGATGCCCCGGCAGGCGCGCCAGTACCAGCACACCGCTACCGACTGTCTCACATCGTGAGATACCCCGGGACAAGACGGGCGACAGCCCCGGTCGCCGACGGGACCTGGCGGCAGGCCCGGTCGCCGGTCGCGCCCCGGGGCTGGCCCGCCCGGGCCGCCGGACGGCACCGGCACCGATCGATGCGTGCCGGGCAGGCGCAAGCCGGACACGCCCATGGCGCGGGCGTAGCCGCCCGCGAAGCCAGACGCGCGCCCGGAAGGCCGGCTCGTCCCTGACGTGCCGCCGGAACCATGAGCGATGCCGTCACCCCCTGGCAGCACGCACCCCGGCATCGAACGCCGCTCCATGCAGCATGAAGCAAGAACCGGCTCGTACCCAGAAGCGGGCACGGGCGTGCCGCATAAGGCGGGTGAAACGCCAACGGTGACGGGTCGTCGCGTCATGCGTTGACCCGCCACCATTTGGCGAGCTAACCGGTCAATACCGTGATCCGGTGGACTTCGTGACCGGAGCAGGGGTCTGAGCGGTTGTCAGACGGTGCGAACCTGCGCGGCCTGCGGGCCCTTCGGCCCCTGGGTCACGCTGTACTCGACCTTCTGGTTTTCCTCGAGGGTGCGGTACCCGGTCGACTCGATCGCGGAGAAGTGGACGAAGACGTCCGCGCTGCCGTCATCGGGAGCGATGAAACCAAAGCCTTTGTCCGGGTTGAACCACTTTACGGTCCCCTGAGCCATTTTGCTATGTGTCCTTCGAGATGTGCCTGAGACCCGCGCACCTCGCGCGGATCAGCTGCGGGATAACCCCACCGCCGTACAAAACCTTTTGGCCGACCGGTTATTCGCCCGTCGGGAAACCGCAGGCGAATTAGCGATCGTAAAGTCCGACAACAGCCGGAGCCCAATCTACCGCATGCCGCGACGGGAATCGGCATGGTCCTACTGGAAAAGTGCCTCGGATGTCGGTGACGGACTTGAGGGTATGTCAGAAATGTCTTCCCTGCCCAGGGTTCCGTCGCTTCCCCGGCACGGTCCGGCTTCCAGAATATCCCGAACGTGCGGTTGTTCCTCCCCAGCTCCCGCTGCTGCTGGCCGGGGCGCCGGCGTGGCGCGGCGGCCGCCCGGCCGCACCCTGCTCACCACGAGGCCCGCCGCCGGGCGCCCACGCGCCCTGTTCGCGTTCGCCGCCGCTCGTGCGCTCCGCGCGGCCGGACCGCCAGGGGCGCTCGCCCCAGGCCCGCCGTTCGTCCCGGCCCGCGCGCTCGCCCCTCGTGGCCCGCTCCGCCCCGTCGAATCGCCCAGCGCGATCGAACCGCTTCGGCCCCTCGGCCCGCTTCGGCCCCTCGGCCCGCGCCGGGCGCTCGGCCCGGTCAGCGCGCTCGGCCCGGTTAGTGCGCTCGGCCCGGTCGGTGCTCGCCCGGTGCTCCCGGCGCGGCTTGCGACCGCGCCGCTCGCCGGGGCCGGCGCCTGCCCCCCGGCCACCGAGTCCGCCGGCAAGCCGCTCGGCGGGCTTGACCAGTTCGGTGACCTTCGTCGTGAGGGTCACCCTGGGGACCGGCGGGCCGGCGATCTCCACCAGCACCTCCGAGTCCGGCTCCGCGTCCGCGAGATGCGGCGTCACCCCGGCCTCACGCATCAGCCTGCGGACCTCGCTCGCCTGCGCCGATGTCTGCATGGTGACCACGGTTCCGTCCGCGCCGCCGCGCGCGGTCCGGCCGGAGCGGTGCAGGTAAGCCTTGTGCTCGGCCGGCGGGTCGGCGTGGATCACCAGGTCAACGCCGTCCACGTGGATGCCGCGCGCGGCGATGTCGGTGGCGACCATGACCCGGACCGCCCCAGCCCCGAACGCCGCCATGTTCCGCGAGCGGGCCCCCTGGGCGAGGTTGCCGTGCAGTTCGGCGGCGGGGATGCCGGCGGCTGTCAGCTGGCGGGCCAGCCGCTCGGCGCCGTGCTTGGTTCGGGTGAAGACCAGCGACCGCTTCTCGCCGCCCGCAAGCGCCGCGAGGACGTCGAGCCGGTCAGCCGGCTTGATCGTGATCACGTGGTGCTCGATCTCGGCGGGAGTGGAACTCGGGTCCACGCAGTGCTGCGCCGGGTCGTTGAGGAAGCGGCGGGCGAGCACGTCGATCGCGCTGTCCAGGGTGGCGGAGAACAGCAGCCGCTGCCCGTCGGACGGGGTCGCCTCGAGCAGCCGCCGGACGATCGGCAGGAACCCCAGGTCGGCCATCTGGTCCGCCTCGTCGATGACGGTCACCTCGACGTCGCCGAGGTCGCACTGGCCCTGGCCGATCAGGTCGGCGAGGCGCCCCGGGCAGGCGACGAGCACGTCGGTCCGGCGCTGCAGCGCCGTGATCTGCGGACGGTAAGAGACTCCGCCGTAGACGGTGGCCACCCGCAGGCCCATCGCCTGGGCGAGCGGCGCGAGCACCGCGTGTACCTGGGTGGCGAGTTCACGGGTGGGCACGAGCACGAGGCCGCGCGGTCGGCCCGCCGCGGTCCGGCCGCCCGCGAGCCGGGCGACCATCGGCAGCGAGAAACCGAGCGTCTTGCCTGACCCGGTCTTCGCCCGGCCGAGGATGTCGCGGCCGGCCAGCGCGTCGGGCAGCGTCGCGGCCTGGATCGGGAACGGCGTGCCGATGCCGTCGCCATCGAGGACGGCAACCAGCGGAGCGGGCACGCCGAGAGACGCGAACGTCGCGCCGGACGCGAGCACGGCAGAAGGCTCTGCGAGCAGGGCAGTCAAAAGAAATCGTCTCCAGGGACTCAGGTGATCGCGTTGACTCAGGTGGTCGCGTTGACTTCGGGGGCCAAGTTCTCCAGCGCCACGTCCGTGGAAAATGATTCCCGCGCCCAGCGGTAAACGCTCAGGAAAGTCTACGTCACCAGCGCACCGGCTGCGTCCTCCGGCGGCTCGCGTGGCGCAGCGCGAGCAGGCACGTGCCGTCCCGATCGCCACTTCTTCATACTGGAACTTGTTGGAAATGGCAGGAGGTGTATAGTCTGCTCCGTGGCAGAACCCATCGAGGCGCTCGAGCGCCGCATCGACCAGCTGCGCATCGCCGTGCGCGAAGCGGTCCTGGCCGGCGACAGGGCGCGGGCGAGACCGCTTCGCGCCGAGCTGAGGGAAGCCGAGCAGGACTGGGAGGACGCGCTCGCCGCCGCGGAGAGCGGGCAGAGCGCGGCAGGCGCCAAGGGTGCGAAGGGTGCGGAGAGTGCCGACAGCGCGCAGATCGCGGAGGGCGCGAAGGACCCGGGAGCAGCGGCCGAGGGGGTGGGCGGGGAGCGCCACGGCACGGGCCACGCCGGCGCGACTCCCGCCCGGAGCGGGCCGCTGCTCCCGCTCCGCGAGCAGGTGTACGAGGCACTGAGCCTGCTCCAGGTTCCGGCCACGCCACGGCTGATCGCGACCGTCCACGAGGCGTTCTTCGCGACCACCTTCCCGACGGCACGCGTGACCAGCCTGCGCAGGGACGAGGAGCGCTCGTTCCGCGCCGCGCCGTTCGCCAGGCCCTACTACATATGCGCGGCGCTGACCGCCGAATTTCTCAGCCCGTCGCGCGGCCTCCTCGCCGTCTCCACCTGGCCGATGGAGCGCCGTGTCATCGGATCGCTGTCCCCGCGCGTCGACTTTCTCGAGGCAGCCATCCGGGTCGCCGAAGCGATCGAGCGGATTCCCGCCCCGGTTCCCGCGGCCCGGCGCCTGCTGTGGCGGTTCGCCGCCAGCATCCCCGGCGCGGCGGGGAGCCCGGACGGCGTCGATCCGCAGGCGGTGAAGGAAGCGGCGGAGGCTGAACTGGGCGTGCACAAGGAGGCGGACGCGCGCAACCGCGGCGCGGCGGCGAAAAGGGCGCGCGAGCATCTGACCGAAGCCGAGCAGCTCTTCGGCACCAGGTCGTTCCAGCTTGCCGGGAAGGACACCAGCGCGTGAACCCCGCGCAAGCCCGGCTGGAGGCGAGGCTGGGCCGGCTGAGAGGCCGGACGCCGCCGCGCGCCCACGACGCGCGGACGATTTCCGCGCTCGCGGCGAACCCCGGCTGCCGCAGGCGGGCCCTGATGGACGCGGCCGGCGCCGACAAGCAAAAGCTCGCCGATCACACGGGATACCCCGCTCCGTTCGGGCAGTCGCAGTTCGCCATCACCCGGGGCAACGCGTTCGAGGCACAGGTGAAGGCCGGCGGCGCGGCGCAGCTGCTCGCCCTGCTTCGCGCCCATCTGGGCCTGGACATAGCCGAGGCGCACTACACCGACCTCAACGACGTCGCGGGCAGCGAGAGCATGCAACTGCGGCACACCAGGACCAGGCAGCTGCTCTCCAGCCCCGGCGAGCGGCGCGGCACGATGTACGACCACCCGCTGCTCCGGCTCGGCGTCGGCGGCAGGCACGCCTACCTGGAGCCCGACCTCATCGCGTTCCAGCTGAACGGCGCGTTCCATGTCGTGGAGGTGAAAAGCTTCGCCGTCATCGACGGGCAGGCCGACGCCGGCAAGGTCGCCGCCGCCGCCATCCAGTCCGCGGTCTACGTGCTGGCCCTGCGCGACCTGCTGGGCGGCGACCCGGGCCGGGTGCACCACGAGACGATCCTGGTCTGCCCGGAGAACTTCTCCAACGCCCCGGTGGCCACCAGCATCGACGTCCGCAGGCAGCTCACGGTGCTGCGACGGCAGCTGTCCAGGATCGCCCGCGTCGAGGACCTGCTCGACGCCTGCGGTGAGCAGCTGACCTTCGACCTGGACCCGGACGAGAACCAGGTCGCGCGCCGTCCGCCCGCGCAGCTGCTCGCCGCGATCCGCGAGGTGCCTGCGAACTACGCCCCCGAGTGCCTGAGCACCTGCGAGCTGTGCTTGCTGTGCCGCGACGAGGCCCGCGGCACCACCGGCGCGCTCGGCAGGTCCGTCCGGGAGGACCTTGGCGGCATCGAGCACGTGAGCACGGTCCTGGACCTGGCCCGCGGCGCCTCCCCGGGCCCGGACAGGGAGGAAGTGGCGGCCCAGCTCAGGCACGCGGCCAGGCTGCGGGAGCAGATCCTCGGGCAGCCGGTATGACGCTGCTGACCTCGCTCGCCCGGACCCTGGCCGCGCGGACCGGCCGTGCCCAGCAGGTCCGCACCGTCCGGCACGTGCACCTGAGCGACCGCCCGCTGGTATTCGTCCCGCTCAAGCTGGCCGGCGAGGCGTGCGCGCCGCTGGCGGCGCTGGCCGGCGACGACCCGCGGCACCCGCGCATGCTGACCGTCTACGAGCCGCGCGACCGGACACAGCGCTTCGAGTTCGCCGCCGCCCTGGCGGACGTCATGCTGGCGTTCATCGAGGATTACGCCACGCCGGCCCCCGAGCCCGGAGCGCGCGCCGGCGACGCCCCGCAGATCCTGGTCCCGAACCCGGCCGGGGTGGCGTTCACCCGGCTGCTCGGCCGCTCCACCCGGTTCAGGAGGACGGACGGCGACTACGCCGTCCGCGAGAACGTGCCGGTTCTCGGCCGCTACCTCTCCTTTTATTCCGAACGTTCGGTGGCGCCTGCCTCCAGTCTCCTCCTGCCCATGGCGGCAGTCCTCGCGGACCACTGGGCCACCGGGCAGTCGGCCGCCGAGGACGGCAGCCTGGGCGCGCTGCTCGCCTGGATAGACCCGCCGGACGGCCTGACCGGCGCGCAGGCGGCCCTGCTCGCCGAAGACCCGCTCCGCTGCCCGCCGGCCGGCCCGGCCACCGACCCGAGCTTCGACAACGAGGTCCTGCAGCCCCGGCTGCAGGCCGTCCGCGCCGCGACAGCGGCCGGGGACGAGGCGGCGCTGCGCCGCGCGCGCCTGGCGATGGACGCCGCGCTGCGGACCCAGCTTGACCCGGTGTGGGCGCTGATGTGGCGGGCGGTCGGCGTGCTGCGCGCCCTGCCCGAAGCCGCTCATGTGCCCGGTCGCTGGGAGAGCGACCGGCGGGCCTTCGCCGGCCAGGTGGCCTGGCTGCGCGAGGGCGGCGCCCCGCAGCCGCGCCGCGACGGCGCGGTCGCCGCGGCCCGCAAGCTGGCCGCGCTCGAGCGCGACCAGCAGCGGCTCGACGTGCACCGCGCGTACGACGACCCGCTGGTGATGGCCGAGTACCGGATGACAGGCGAGGCGTTCGCCGGCACGGTGGTCCAGGCCTGGCCGGACCGGCTCGACACCAGCGGCAGGCGCGCCAGGCTGCGTCCGCGGATCGTCGTCGAGACCGCCGACGCGGTGCTCGCCGGGCCGGGAGCCGCGCTCGTCTCGCCGCGCCGGCCCGGCCAGGACGCGGAAGTCGTCGAGGTCAGGCCGGCCGGGGAGAGCACCCGGGTGACGCTCGAGCTCAAGAACGGCATGGGCCGCGCGCTGACGCCCTCGCCCGGTTCCGTGCCCGCGGCCGGGGAGGAGATCAGCTACACGACGCTGCGGGACGAGTACCTGCCCGCCCCGGCCTTCCCCGACGCCGAGAACACGCCGTGGACGCACGGCGGACCGCCGCCGGCCTACGCGGGCGGCGACGAGGCGGCGCGAGAGGACTGGTCATGAGCCTGGCCGGCGCGGCCGGGCTGGCCGGCGCGGCCGGGCTGGCCGGCGACGCGACCCGGCGCATCCTCGACGGCCTGGCGGCGGCCCCGCGCGGCGTGGTCGTGGACTCACCGCCGGGGGCCGGGAAGTCCGCGCTGGTGGTCCGGGCCGCGGCCGGGCTCAGCGCCGCGGGGGAGCGGGTCATGGTCGTCGGCCAGACCAACGAGCAGGTCGACGACCTGACCGACCGCCTCGCCAGCGCCCACCCGGACCTGCCGGCCGGGCGGCTGTGCGGGCACGGCTACACGCCGGCCGCACGGGTGGCGCGGCACCCGGCCGTGCGCATCGGCGCCAGCGTCGATGACCTCGCGCACTGCCCGGTGATACTCGCCACCGCGGCGAAATGGGCGACGGTCGCCGGGTCCGGCGCCTGGCCGTGGGCGATCGTGGACGAGGCCTACCAGATGCGCGCCGACCTGCTGCTGCGCGTGGCCGGCCTGTTCGGGAAGGCGCTGTTCGTCGGCGACCCCGGCCAGCTCGATCCATTCTCGATCGTGGCGACCGAACGCTGGACGGGCCTGCCCTGGGACCCGATGTCCAGCGCGGTCGCGGTGCTGCTCAACCACAACCCGGACATCCCGGTGCACACCCTGCCGGTGTCCTGGCGCCTTCCGGCGTCGGCCGCCCCGGTGGTCTCTGAGGCGTTCTACCCCTTCACCGGCTTCGCGTCCGCCACCTCGCCAGGGGAACGGAGCCTGGGATTCACCACGCGCCCGTTCGGGATGAGCGGTCTTGATCGTGCCCTCGAGACGGCGGCCGAGTCGGGATGGGCGCTGTACGAACTGCCGCACCGGCACGCGCTGCGGACCGACGCGGAGGCGGTGGCCGCCTGCGCCGCGCTCGCGGCGCGGGTGCTGGCGCGGGGCGCCGTCGCGCGCTCGGAGACC
>DAHVAN010000294.1 GCA_027314595.1 Actinomycetota bacterium
GGGCGGTCCGGCGCGGCGCGGTCCGGCGCGGGGCGGCCCCGCGCGGGGCGGCGTGCCGGCCACCGCGCGGCTGCGGCGTCGTCTCCCGTTCGTGCATCGCACGATGACGCGAGCCATGGTCGTCCGCCCGGGGCGGGCACGCTGGCGCCTGCGCGGGCGCCTTGCCTGGCGCCCCGCCGGGCGCCTTGCCGTCAGCGCGGCCGAAGGGGAACGGGAAGGTCCTGACGGTCCACCGTGCCGTGCGCTGAGCCCATGAACGCATTGCTTGCTCCTAGCTTTAAGTCAAAGGTCGCGGCGGTGCCGAGGGTCCGTGCGGGCACGGCCCTCGTCGCATATCGGAGTTGCCCAAAAACTGTCCGTAGCCAATTTTGGGTGTCAGCCCACCCAGGGGTGCGGTTCACGTATCGGAGTTACCTAGGTGCAGTGCGTAACGTTAGCGCCGGGGGACAGGGGGTGCGCAAGTAGCCACGTTAATGAGTTATTGGATCGATACCGCCCTAGCAGATATCCAGGAAATGATCTAGAACGCGAACTCCGAAGCGCAGGGAGTCGACCGGAACCAGTTCGTCGATGCCGTGGAACATTCCGGAAAAATCCACATTTGGCGGCAGCCTGAGCGGGCTGAAGCCGAAGCACCTGATTCCGAGCCTGCTGAACCACTTCGCGTCCGTTCCCGCGGACAGGCAGTACGGCACCACCGTGGCCTGCGGGTCCTCCGCGAGGAGGGCGGCGGACATCGCGTCATACAATGCCCCGTCCGCGGTGGTTTCCAACGCTATGTCATGGTGAATAAACTCACGCCTGACCGCGCCGCCGAGCAGCCGGTCGATCTCGGCGAAGAACTCTTCTTCGTATCCGGGAAGGAATCGCCCGTCAATCTCCGCGGCCGCCGATTGCGGGATGACGTTGACCTTATAACCCGCTGTCAGGCCTGTCGGATTTACCGTATTTTTCACCGTGGCGCCGATCATGCGCCCTATCGGCCCCAGCTTGCCGATGACGGCCCCCGGGTCCTCCGGGTCGAGCTCGGCGCCGAGCGCCCCGGCGGCCGCCTCGAGGAACGCGCGGACCGATTCCGGCAGGCGCACCGGCCACTCGTGCCGCCCGATCCGCGCGACCGCCTCGGCCAGCGCGGTGACCGCGTTGTCCTGCTGGATCATCGAGCCGTGCCCCGCCGTGCCCGTCGCGGTCAGCCGCATCCAGGCCAGGCCCTTCTCCGCCGTCTGCACCAGGTACATCCGCTGGTCGCCGACGCCGACGCTGAACCCGCCGACCTCGCCGATCGCCTCGGACACCCCCTCGAACAGCCCGGGGTGCCGCTGCGCCAGGAAGCCCGCGCCCCAGTTGCCGCCCGCCTCCTCGTCGGCGGTGAACGCCAGCACCACGTCCCGCTTCGGCCTGCGCCCCTCCCTCATCCGCTGCCGCGCGACCGCGAGCACCATCGCGTCCATGTCCTTCATGTCGACCGCGCCGCGCCCCCACACGCAGCCGTCCGCGATCTCGCCGCCGAACGGGTGCCGCCGCCAGTCCCCGGCGCTGGCCGGCACCACGTCGAGGTGGCCGTGGATCAGCAGCCCCGGCCTGTTCGGGTCCTCGCCAGGGATACGGCACACCAGGCTGGTCCGCCTGGGGTGGGACTCGAAGACCTGCGCCTCGAGCCCGGCCTCGCTCAACCGCTCCGCGACGTACTCGGCCGCCTTCCGCTCCCCCGGCCCAGAATGGTCCCCAGGATTCGTGGTGTCGATCCTGATCAGGTCGCGGCACAGGTCCACGACCTCGTCTTCCGCGGTCCGGTGGGCTGGGACGGCGGCGCGGGCCGGGTTCTCGCTCATCATCGCTCTATCCTCGCACCGGGCGGTGGCCGACCACAGAAGCGGCGGCGCGGTTCTGGTGCCGCGCCCCGTTCTGCGGGTTCGCCTGCGGCTGGCTTCGCCAAGTCGCGCTGGGTTTGCTACCCTAGCTCAGCCGATGTGAACAGCATCGCCGGTCCGGGTGGCGGAATAGGCAGACGCGCTAGCTTGAGGTGCTAGTGCCCGTTAAGGGCATGGGGGTTCAAGTCCCCCCTCGGACACTCAAACGCGGGAAATTTCCCACAAATCAGACACCCCTTGAACACGCCGTCAGGCCGTCGGCCTCCGCTGCCCTGACGCCTGCCGGGCCGTCCGAGCCGCTTCCCTCCGGGTGGCTGCCGTGACCGCCCCGCTCATCGCCCCCGTCATACCGTCGTCTGCCCGGCCGCCTGCCGGCGGGCGCCGCGCGGCGGGCGGGGGCCGGCGGCTGCCGGTCGCCGTCGTGCCGGTGATCCCGGCAGCCCCGCAGGACGTGCTCTACGGGTTCGGCCGGATCGACATGGCCGGGCGAGTGGCCGACCGCGCCGTGATCAGCGCGCTGGGCTGGCGCCGTGGTGACCGGCTGACCCTGACCGCCGAGGCGGGCGTGGTGACTGCCCGACGTGACCCGGCCGGCATGGTCGCCATGACGGCCAAGCCCTACATCGTGATCCCCGCCGCGCTGTGCCACCGCTGCGGCCTGGAGCCCGGCGACCTCGTGCTACTGGCCGCAGTCCCCGGCAACGACACCCTCACTGCCTACTCGCCCGCCGTGGTGGACCAGGCCATCCGCGCCCACGGCGCGTACCCGATCGCGCAGGGAGGACGACCATGACCATCACTCCATCTTCGCCTGCCGCGTCTCAGCAGGCCGCTGTCGATGCAGCGCGGCTGGTCTTGCAGTCGATGGGCCTGTCGCTGGACGACCTGATCGCCGCACCTTCGAACCGGAAGCCCATGCCGACCTTCGCCGAGTACGTGCCGGTCGTGCGCGCCACGGTGACGCCCGGCACTCTCAAGACGTACGGCTCCTACTGGAACCGGGTTGTCGAGCAGTGGGGCGACAAGCGCCTGGACGAGCCGACCGCGTCGGAAATCGAAACGCTCGTCGCGTACGTGAGGGCGAACGTGGTGATCCGCCGCAACAGCCGGGGCGGGCGCAGCGCCGCCGAGAACTGCATCGCCGCGCTCCGCTGCCTGTATAAGCGCGCGGAGAAGGACAACCTGATCGCCGAGAAGGACAACCCGGCCCGCAAGGTCGACAAGCCGCGCCGGCTGCCGTCGACCCGCCGGGCCATCGCCGACACCCGGCTGGCGGAGATCAACGAGGTAGCCGCCGCCACGGGCGATGACCCGGAACTCGACGCCCTGATCCTGCGGCTGCACACCGAGACTGCCTGCCGGCGCGGCGGCGCGCTCGCCATACGGCCCCTGGACCTAGACCCCGTGCAGTGCCTGGTAAGGCTCAGGGAGAAGGGCGAGACGGTCAGGTGGCAGCCGGTGTCGCCGACCTTGATGGCCGGGCTGCTGAAGCACGCAGAGGACAGGCACGCGCCCCGGGACGGGCGACTGCTGCGCTACAAGGACGGGCGCCCGATCACCTACCGGCGCTACGACGGGCTGTGGGAGCGCGTCGGCCGGTACCTGCCGTGGGTCTATACCCAGGGGATCTCCACCCACTGGATCAGGCACACCACGCTCAAGTGGGTGGAAAGGAACTTCGGGCTCGCGGTCGCGCGTGGCTACGCCGGCCACACCGAGGATTCAGGCGAGAACGGGAGCGCCATCTTCACGTACGTGAAGGCCACGATCGAAGAGATCGCCGCCGCGCTCGCCGCCCTGACCGGCGAACCCCACCCGCTCGCGCTCACGCTGCCGGAGGGAGGCCAGTATGACAGCGCTGGCTGACTTCTCCGTGGCGCAGGCCGGTCCGCACGTCTATGGCGAGCCCGGCAGCCGCGGTCCAGGTCCGGGAGCGGTCCCTGGTCCGGTCCCCGCTGCGGTCCGGTCCGGGCCGGTCCGGGACCAGGCGAGGGCCGTGCGGTCCTGGCCGCTGCTGGTCCTCGCGGTCCCCGCCGCCGCCGAGGTGTGGTCCGGCTGGGTCGGCATCGCCCAGTTGACCGGCTTCGGCGATGTCCCCCTACTGCCGGGCATCTGGTCCTCGCTGCACCTGGACACGGCCGTCACCCTGCCGGTCGGGGTCGAGTGCTACGCGGCCTACGCGCTGCGTGCCTGGCTGGCGGGCGGGCACGCGATCAGCGACCGGACCCGGCGGTTCGCCCGGTGGTCGGCGATTTTCTCGTTCGCGCTCGGCATGGCCGGGCAGGTCGCGTTTCACCTGATGGACCAGGATCACGTCACCCGTGCGCCGTGGGGCATTACCACCCTGGTGTCCTGCCTGCCGGTCCTGGTCCTGGGTATGGGGACCGCCCTGGCCCACATGCTGCGCGAGGACGCCGCAGCGGCGGACCGGCCGGACGGATGGTCCGGCGGACCAACCGACACGCGGTCCCCGGATTGGTCCGCCGAGGACCAGCCCGCGGACCGCCCGGACCGGCAACGGGATCGGGACCACGATCCGGACCAGGACCAGCCAGTGCAAGTCCGGGACCAGCAGGCCGGGACCAAGGCCGTGGTCCCGGCCAGTCCGCCTCCGAGGACCAGCGTCTCCACGCCGTCGCCGGGTCCGGCAGCACCGCCCGGTGCCGCGAGGCGCGTCGTTTCCAGCTCCACTGACCAGGGAGGCGTTCAGGCATCCATGATTGCCCTCAAGCTGGTCACAGCAGGGAAGCCCGTGTCCCGGCGGGCACTGCGCGACGGCGGGGTCAAGGGGTCCAACGCGAGGCTGAACGCACTCGCCCTCCAGCTCAATGCCGACTATGCCAAGGAGCAGGCTGCCGTCTCGTAGGAAGCCAGGGCCGGGCCGCCGCCGTTGCGCTGCCCGGCCCATCCAACTCGTCGTGCCTTCAGGACGATCCAGCAGGGTGGTCGCGGCAATGTCGTGGATGCTGTCTGTCGGCAGGCGAAGATGGGGCCAGCAATGGGCCTTTCGCTCTCTCAAGCAACCGGTAGGCAACTGGCTACACTGGGCCGAATCAGCCGCCAGGAGCGAGCGCTGGAGCCCCTCGCAAAACTCCGGCGGCATACGGGAGTGATCATCGTGAGGGCAGGCGGCAAGGACGGGCAAGGCGAGCCCGACCCGGGGCATTTCGAGCGGTTCTGCAACGTCGTCGTACCGGACTTGCTGACTGACGCGTGCCAAGTGAGCACCGAACTGGCCGCGCAAATCGGCGAGGACATCCTGGCCCGCGCGGAGTCCTACGCGATGCTCGACGACCCGGCACGGGATGTGCTGATAGCGCCGTTCGCCGAAGAGGTCGCCGGATACGAGCCGACCGACTCGTCACTGCAACTGAAAGGCGCCGTCGCCGTGGTGGTCCGCAGCAGCCTGCTGGAGGAGGCGCACGCGCACGGGCCAGTGGATGCCGGCGGCATCGAGGGCATCACTTCGCTGGCGGCGCCGCCGCTGTCGCACTTCCTGGCCGCCCGGCGCCGGAACCCGGTAACCGTGGAGCACAACCTGTTCGCGGACCTCGCGGACACCTGGCCGCGGGCCTGGGCCTGTCTGGGAGCTGTAGCGCGGGCCTACGGCGCCGGCGGCGGCCGGTGGCCCTACCGCGTCCCAGCGGCGCCGGTCCCAGAACTGCCCGCCGCCGAGGTCGAGGCACCCGCAGCGGAGACCCGCGACGACGCGTTCGTCCTCAGCGGCATCGACCCCCGGTTTGACCAGGAACTCGTGCGGCGCATGAGCGCGGCGGCCGAGTCAGGTGACGCAGGGTGGCTCGCTCCATCGCTCAGCCGCATTTCACGGCACCTGGGTAAGCTCATGCAGACCGTGGAATACCTGCTCGCCCATGACGTCCCCATCCTGACCGCCAACTACCTGCTGCGCCCCCGTGAAGCCTGGGTGCGCCGCGGCGAACTCGTCACCGTCGACCACGAGAACCCACTCGCCGCCTGGCGAACCTCCCGCGGCCTGTCCGGTGCGCACCGCGCTATGGTGGCGGGGGTCGTGGAGCGAACGGAGGCCAAGGAGAAGGCCGCGAAGGACCCGAATCCGGACAGGTCGGCCGACGGGAAGAAATTATCTCCCCGGCTCCGCCTGCTCGCCATTTGCTGGTTGCTTCGGGACGCGCGACGGGCTAAGAAGTAAAGAACCTTCGGACGTTTCTTCCTGTTGCCCGCTCTCAAGCCAGGCGAATGCGTTCTCCACCGCTGCCTTATCTGTACCGAGAATCTTCAGGCTGACTTGAATCAGCGTGTAGAGCTGGTTCACCCAGGCGGATGCGAACTCCGAGTTCCCCCCGGGATCGAGGGACAGGCTGGGGATGAGGTGGCCTCCGTGCAGGACGTTGATGCACCGCTCCATCACGTGGGTCTCGATGGACCACCACTCGGAGTGCGAGACGCCGCTGGCCATGTAGTAGGTCTGGCGGTAGAGATCGAGGAGGCCGCATTCCTCCGCCATCGCCCGGATCGACTTCCCGTCAGCGAAGGAGTCCCGGGTATCAACGACCCGGTTGTCGAGGATCTCGCTGTTGCGGCTGAGCTTCTGCAACTCCCGGACCGCTGCCTCGAAGTCAGGCCGCCTGGCCTCCGGCGGCAGCTCGTCCAGGATCTTCGCGTACAGCTTGGCTTTCCCCGCTCCGTAGTCCTGGAAGGTGCGGTAGATGGACGGGTCCTGCTGGGCCATCCACTGGATGTAGATGCGCGTCTCCACGAGTACCCGTGCTATATGTGCGCCATGCTCCATGCACCACAGGTCGGGAGCGCCGAGCGCTGCGATGACGTCGCGCCCGGCTCGGGCGACGAGCCCTGAGATGACCTCCTGCTGCTCGTGGTCGTACAGACGCGCGGGCGATGCCTCAAGCGCTTCTATGAAGCTGGCCAGCAGGTCCATCGCCAGTCGGCGGAGATGAGCACCGTCCCCCGGCACGGCACCGGGAGCGGCTACCTCGTCATCCGCTGCTTCCTCACCTGGTTGCATCCCGGTGTCCTCCTTGCTGTCGTCCTCGCCTGTCCGGCCTTCGCCGCGCCGCATGCACCGCGTGAACACCGAGTTGGCACCCCAGAACACCCTGGCCCACCTGACGGCGTCCGCGAAGCGGTTCTCGCCCTCGCCCTGCATCAGCGCCGATTTGTGCGCACCCCACGTGGCCCGTACAACCGAGTCGGCCTTCGCGCGTGTCTCCGGGTCGGCCGGATACGTCTTGAGCAGGTCTATCGTGGCCGCGTCAGAACGGAAGGTGCCTGCCTGGACGGTGCTCCACACGCGCAGGCACTTGATGACCGCCTCACGGTGCCCGTCGGTGAGCACGTCCAGGACCGCCCGTGCTAGGAAGTCGATCTCATCCTGGCCGGGCGGCGTTACCTCGCCGCTGGTCAGCCACTCGGCCGGGCGATGGGGATAGGAAACCAGTGCGCTCACCACAGGCCCGGGGAGCAGGCCGTGCTCTTCTGCCCGGATCTTGACGGCATTCCCCGACTCGTGGACCCGGGCAGCCAGCCTGTCGAGGCTTGTCAGCCGCCCATCCAGGCACTCGGCGATGAAGCCGGCCTCGGCCTTTCCCGCAAGGTCGTCTTGCACGGCCTTCTGCCAGCGCACGAACCGGCGGCCCCCCGCAGTCCCGAACTCAGACAAGACCAGGACTGGCCACAGCAGGTCGGGCAGGTCGTCCCGCACCCAGTCCGCAGTAAACAGCACACCTGTCGCGGCGAGCGGCGACCTGTAGACGCGACCCTTCCTGACATGGCCAGCGAGCGGACCGGAGTTCTCATTGGGGCTGGGGAGCTTCACGTGGGCCAAGGTACCGGCTGAAACCGACATTCCGGCGAGCCTGCACCTGTGCAGCGTCAGCGAGTTGGCCGAAGTTGCGTGCAAGTTCGAGATCCGCTTCGTCGACCCCGGTGAACTCGACGACCTCCCCATGCACCAGGCAGCGGCTCCAGGTCAGTCACCACCTGGGTAGGCGACGACCCGTGATGCCCAGCAGGATAGCCTTCGGACGGGCTAGCACGTTGATCAACGCGTGGAGCACTATGATCAGTCGGCGCCGATCTGTGCACCACGGTAACCACGGCTGATGTACTTGGCCGAGAGGCAGCCTTTGATTCCGATTTACCGCAGTATTAGCCTATTTTGATTATTCGGTTAGGAAAGCTGACAATTGTTGCCTTTTATTGCGCCAAGGGCATATCCGCCCAGCTGGGTCGATCTTCTGCGAGACGCAATGCTGTCGCCGGATCGGCACTGGGTGCCGGCTGAGTCGGTGCGCATCCAGCTGGCGACTAGTGAGCTGCAAGCCTGGCTTGGTGATCCTCGCCCCTACGACGGGCCGCAGCAGAAGTGGAGCTGGTTGTCCGTCCTTGCCGACTTCCTGCGCAGCGCGGGTCACTTGGGCTCCGAGTTGACCGCTGCACTTGGCTCGGATCTGGCGGCTGCGGTTACTTCGGCGGCGAGCCTCAAGGCGGACTTCGACAGCAAGTCCCATGGGCAGATGGAAGCCGCCTTGACCACCCGCCGGCCGGGCGACCAGGCCGCCATCGACCAGCTGAGTACCCGCTGGGACGCAGTGGATGTCCGGCTTGCCGCCTGGCGCGACCTCATCGAGGCGTGCCGCGACACGACGGTTCCCTTCGACGTCCTGGCGCACCGCCGTGACCTGTTCTGGCATCTGGCCAGGTCCGGCGACCACGACACCGGCCAGCTAAGCGACTTCCTCGCCGGCACGCTGGCGAACAACGCGTACTGGGTCGATCTTGCCAGAGTCTGGCTTGGCGACATCACCGACACCAGCACCCCGTTGCGGCGGCCGGATGAGCCTGCCGGGCTGACCGAGGCAGAGCAACTGGCCTTCTGCGAGCGGCTCGTGACACAGACAGCCACACCAGGCCACTACGTGGTCTGGATCGCCTACGACCACGCCGGCCCCGGGATTATCCACCGGGAGCTGGGGCCGGTCTCGTTCTGGGGCGCGAAGTGGCTCCGGTCGGTGCTTCCGCAAGGCCAGGGGCCGAACTGGGATGCGGTGCCCAGCGAACTCAAGGTCGCGGACAGCATGTTCCGCCTGGATGACCTGCCGAAAGACGACCAAGACGTACTGCTGGCCCGATTTGACCTCGGCCCAGGCGCATGGACTGATCCCGTGCGCGTCGCCATCGAGCAAATCGAGTCGGTCGTGACGCTTGCCGGCTTCCACGTCGGCGACACCAAATGGCGGCCGATGGCGGGATACCTCATCGCGATCGACGGCCGGGTCAGGGGCATCGGATCGTTCCACCCCGTCATCAGCCGCGACGAGTTCGTGAACTACGACTACCAGCATGCGATGGATACGGAGCTGGCTGACCTCGTCCAGCAGCTGGCGGCGCACCTTCCTGTTACCGACGCGTCGCTCTCGGGAACCATCCAGGCCGTTCGCTGGTGGCAGCAGGCACGGCGGCAGTCGCCCTTGGCCGCGGTGCTGCTGCACGTTCGAGTGGTGGAACTGCTCGCGCACCAGATCGGCGTGACGAAGTGGTACACCTACCTGGACAGCTACTTCCGGTGCGAATGGGTTCGCCACCGCCTGATACACGAGCTGGGTCAGGTTATTGATGACTGCATGCGCAACGCTAGTGGCCTGCCGAACGTAGCAGATCAGCAGTGGCTGGACACGCTGCGTCAGGCAACTACGACGCACCACCCGGGCCGGGCATTCCACCGTCATCTTGGCAAGTGCTTCGACGAGTTGCCGAGGCTTGCCCAGCTGTTCCCGCCGGGCGATGACCTCGGCCGACGCGTTCAGGATGCCGTCAGGCGATACACCCTGAAAGAGCTGCCAAACTGGCGCAACGAGCTGGAGCAAGACTGGCAGCTCGCGCGTGAGCGCGTTGTGCGTGTGCGGAACACCTTGGCGCACGGCGGGCCGCTCATGGACGACACCGTGGTGACGGTGCACCGGTTCATCGAGGAACTAGCCCAGTGGTCACTTGAGGTCGCGCTGGAAGGGTTGCTCAGCGGACAGAATGTCACAACCGCCAATGCCGCGCACCAGCAGGCGTGCGACCAATGGAACACCGACCTCACGTCGGCAACTTCGGTGATTACCGCCTTGACGGGCTAGCCATACACCCGGCCGACCTGGCATTAGCCGAAGCCTCCGGCCCAGACGCCTCCCAGCCCTCCAAATGGTGCTGGCAGAGTGCGGTCAGTACTTCGCGCGGACAGCAGCCGACAGTGCGGCCTACACCCTCACACACGGCGCCGTTGAAGCCGCCGCGCCCGGCTGCTACGTGATGGACCCGGATATCGACGGGAGAGAGCGGGTCCGCCGGACGATGAACTACCAGCCCGATGCGCTGTGCGAGCGGATGTGGCTGTTCAGAGGACATGCGGGGCGAGTACGAAGCTGAGAAGCTAGAGCAGACCCGGCAGCGGATCTCAGACTTCGCGCGCAGTGCCCGGTGGGGAAGGCGCAGTGTTCCCCACCGTCTCCTGATAGATGTGAACTCGGCATCCGGGGCAGGCGGCGCGGGGGTCCGCGTCAGCGCGGCACCGCCATGGGCGCTTCGTTCTGGACTACCCTGAGTGTGCTCATCAGATGCTCCGGCAGTGCACCGCCCACAACGCTAGGATGCCGATCGTGACCCCGGCCAGTTCTTCTACCAGTGCAGATGCCTTCGTGGCGTTCAGTCAGGCTATGCAGCGCGCCGTCTTGATTCAGCGTGTCAGCGACAAAGACAAGGAGTTCCACTTCCAGAACTGGGTGGACGCGCGCCTTGATGACGCCGGGCTTCAGCACGATCAGCCGGGCCGCAACAGCTACCCTGACTTCACACTGGTCCATCACCCAGAAGGCTATGAGGCCAAGGGTCTGAAGTGGCCTGGGCGCGATGCGAGCTACGACAGCAACAGCAGGGTACCGACCGGCCTGCACAACGGCCGCACGATCTACTACGTGTTCGGTCGTTACCCCAAAGACGACAGGAACAAAGAGTACCCAGTCGTCGACTTGGTGCTGTGCCACGGTGACTTCCTCAATGCCGACCACACCTACGTTCACAAGAACGATCACGTCAAGGGCTTCGGGTCCTACGGGGACCTGCTCATCCGGGACCGCAAGATGTACGTCGCCCCGACACCGTTCATCCTCACCAAGGGGACGACCGGCACGGCGACGCTTATCGCCCCGGCAGACGTCGAAGTCGACGGTCGCCTGGACCTGGTCGGCGAGCTTGTCCGGACCGAAGCCCAGCGGATGGTCATCGGGTACACGTTCGACCTCCAGACGAACAAGCTGACCCCGGAGCTTGCGCCCAACCCCTCGGCCGGCCGGCAGCACCGGTTCTGTGCCTACCGGCTCAAGGGCATGGGCAGCGGCCCGGTCACCATGGCTAACATTCAGCAGGTCGAGGAGCAGCTTGAGCTGACCGATGATGATGGCTCTTGTTCCGGCGATGATGACGAGTGACGCTCTTCGACATCGCACCCGCCAGTAGCGCCGGGGCAGCTGAGCGCCACTTCACTGCCGTGCCCGCGGTGACGGCCCTGGAAAGAGATTTCCCCGCCGCGGCGCTGAGCCGGATCGGCGAGCACGAGTCCTGGCGCAAGGAAGTTCACCGCCCGGCCACGAGTACCCACAAGTGGTGGGCGAAGCGTCTCGGCAGCGTCTTCCGCGGGATACTGGCCTCCGCCGTCGAGGAAGACCAGGCGGCGGCAATGGAGGCGTACAGTTCTCCCAGCCGACTGGCCGGGCTGACCGTGCTCGACCCGTTCGCCGGGTCCGGCACGACAGTCGTCGAGGCCGCGAAGCTGGGCGCGAGGGTTATCGGGTGGGACATCAACCCGGTGGCCACGCTCGTGCAAAGGCAAGCTGTCCAGCAGTGGGACACGTCAGAGTTGCAGCAGGCGTACAAGCAGGTCGAAGAGGCTTGCAGGGCAGAGATCGACCGCGTGCACAAGACAGAGAGCGGCGAGACGGCCCTGTACTACTTCTGGGTTGCCCTGGCAACGTGCCTGAACCCAGTCTGTCAGGCCGATATCCGCCTGTTCTCGACTCACGTCTTCTCGCGGAACGCCTACCCGAATCGCGTCCCAGACGCGCAGATCGTCTGCCCGGAATGCCTTGACGTGATGCCCGGCCGCTATGACTTCAAGCACTTGACGTGCAAGAACGGCCATACGGTCAGCCCTGCCGGAGCCGTGACCCGCACTACCGTGAAGTGCGGCAACTGCGGGTCGTCGTCGAAGGTGCTAGACGCCCTTGCCACCCGTCGGCCGCGGTATGAGATGTACGCCAAGATGGTCCTCGGCCATAACGGCAAGAAGCGCTACGAGCCGGTCACGGCTTTTGACAGGTCACTTTACGATGAGTGCTCTCGCCTGCTCCGGCAGCGGGAGCCGGAGATTGTCCTGCCAGAGACGGAACTGGACGACGGTGAGAACACCCGGCAGGCGATACGGTGGGGATTCAGCCAGTGGCGCCATTTCTTCAATGATCGCCAGCTGTACTCGCTCGGACTGCTCGGGGACGCCATCAGGCACCTGTCGGCAGGCGAGGCGGAACGCGAGGCGCTGGCTGCCCTATTTTCCGGCACCCTTGAATTCAACAACATGTTCTGCTCTTTCAAGGGCGAAGGCACCGGCGCGGTCCGCCACATGTTCAGTCATCATATTCTCAAGCCGGAGCGCACGCCGCTTGAAGCGCACCCGTGGGGAACTCCTGCCTCATCCGGGTCGTTCTCCACACTATTCCAGAGCCGTTTGCTTCGCGCCCAGGCGTACAAGCTGGAGCCAAGCGACCAGGTCTTGGTCGACGGCCAAATCGAACGGCGTGTCGGACTTTCCCTCCCTACCGAGGCAAGGGTGCTGACCTCATGGCCTTCTGGCGGGCTGAGGCCCGGGGAGGTCTACCTGCGCACGGGGGACTCGTCGCGCACCGACCTCCCCGACAAGTCCGTCGACCTCATAGTGACCGATCCGCCGTATATGGATAACGTTCACTATTCGGAACTCGCGGATTTCTTTCACGCATGGCTTCGGGAGCTACGGCCATTCGCGGATTACCCGCAGCAGCAGGGTACAACCCGCAGCGCCGACGAAGTGCAAAGCGCTGCCCCCGGAGAGTTTGAAGCGGCTATCACCAAAGTCTGGCACGAATGCGCGCGGGTACTTGCCGATGACGGAATTATGGCATTTACTTTCCACCAGGCCCGCCTATCAGGATGGGTCGCCTTGATGCGGGCACTCAGCCAGTCTGGTTTCGTCGTCACAGCCGTGCAGCCGGTTCAAGGAGAGATGATCACCAGCGTCACCAAGGGAGGCGCGGAGCCCTCCAACCTGGATTCAGTAGTGGTCTGCCGGAAGCGGCAAAGCCCGGCCTGCTACTCAGCTGGCGAGCCTGCGCGGGCCGCGCAAGTTGCGGCGCGCAGACTCGCCGACCTGCGGGATGCAGGAGTAACCGTCGGCGCTGGAGACGTCCGGTCTGTGATCCGAGGCCAGGTTCTTTCCGCTTATACGGCAGATCCAGCGGGCCGAGATCTGGAAGCGCTATCTTCGATCGCTGACGAACTAGCAGCCGGTGAGATACAACGGTTTTTCCCCAAACCTGAGAAGACAACGCCGTCTGCCGACGCAGAACGTTAGAGGCCACGGAGCACACGATTGGGCACCCAGCAGTGCCCGCGCATGACTTCCTGCTACGGCAGCCCCTGCAAGAGTGGAGTCGAGGTGCCCAATGAGAGCATTGGCTTGCCTGCTCACGCCGAATCAGGGAAGAACTCACGATCGTCCCGTGGAAAGCGGAAATGAGGGCCGGGCTGCCGGGCGGCGAGGGCAAGGAGTTCGCTGGCTAGAAGCCGGGAATCCTCGGAGATGTCCGCTGTCGAGGCGACGTCAGCTGAGCTGAACCAGCGGACCTGATGCTCTGGTTCTCTGATGGGGCTGGCGGCGGCGGTGGCGACGTAAACATGGTCGGCGTGAACGTGGGACTTATCTGTATGCCGGTCCGGGGCGGCGGGCACTTCGGCGACCAGCCAGGGCGCGGGCAGCTGGCGGTGGGGGAACCCGGCCGGGACCGGGGCGGCGGGTCCGGGAACCAGGGTGATCTCCAGGCCGGTCTCCTCCAGGGCCTCGCGGATGCCGCACTGCGCGGCGGTCTCGTCCGTCTCCACGTGACCGCCTGCCGGGAGCCAGCATTCGAGGCGGGGATGCCACACCAGGGCGGCCAGCCAGCAGCCCTCGCTGTCTTGGCGGAGGATAAACACGCTCGATGTCGACTCGATGATCATGCTGTCTCCTCAGCGGGCGGAGCACAAGGCCGGAAAGCTACCGTGGCCGGGAGCCTGGCTCAGCTCATGTCGCGGCCGGCTGAGCGGCAGGCCAGCGGATGGAGACCACTCCGAATCGCTTGGGCAGCAGGGAAACCGGGCCAGGCGAGGACACCTCGGGGGTGGCTCCTTCTGGCCAGTAGCCGAAGGCGTCTTGGGTGAGGTCGCGCCCGTGGCGGTTCCAGTCCGCCACGGAGGACAGCAGGGCGTCAGCTGCCCCTCCGGGGTTGGTGCCGTAGGCGCACGCGCCGAACTCCCAGTTCTCCTCCGGCGTCAGGCGGGCGGTCAGGTAGGAGAGGGAGCGGTCTCGGATGACCGCGGACGGGTACCTGTTCTTGCCTGGCCGGTCGGGGTCGCCGGGGAGGGCGGCATCGTCGTGCGGGGTGACGTGGCAGAAGTTCCGCTCGAATCCGGCGAGCCACAGGTAAAGGTCAGCGTGGGAGGTCATCGGCGGCAGGACGATCCCGGACCAGCGGTAGGATGGACCTTGGGAGAACAAGTCCGCAGGCAGCGCGCTGAGGTCGACTCTGGCGTCTTCGCAGCGGACCAGGACATGGCCGCCACCGGGGAACTCGAAGGCAACCGACTGCTCCATCAGCGAGCCAGCCCCCTGAAGGGGAACGAACCCGCAGACTTGGGCGGAAACGCCGGACAGGTAGTTCCCGGTGGCCCGGAACGCGATGGACCGGGTCCAGCCGCCGTGCAGGCGGAGCGGCACCACGATCGTCCCGCCCGCGGCGAGTTGCGATCGCCAGGCCGGTGCCACGTCCCACGCGCCCGCCGTCACGATGACCGCGTCGAATGCGCCGGGGCCGTCGACAGGGCACCAGCCGTCCCCGGTGACCACCTCTACTCTGTCCGAGTAGGCTGCGGCGTGCAGTCCCTCAGCGGCACGGGCCGTGACGTCGGGGTCGATGTCGATCGAGACCACGCGCCCGCCAGGGCCGGTGATCTCGGCCAGGAGGGCGGCGTTGTAGCCCCCTGACCCGACCTCAAGCACCCGCATCCCCGGCTCCACGTCGGCCTGACGGATCATCTGGGCCTGCAACCACGGCGCGGACACCGATGACAGGCACGTACCGCTGGCATCGAACTTCGTTCGCATCACGTCGTCGGCGTACGCGGCCTCCAGCGAACCGCCCGGCGGCGCGAACGCGTGCCGGGGAACCACCCGGAACGCGGTCTCGACGTGCTCACTGGTGATCCAGCCGCCTGCCACGAGGGAGTTGGCGAGGGCGTCGCGCAGCTGGCGGGCTGCCGGGTCGTCAACAGCTGTCGTGCTGGTCATGAGCTGGTCCTCCGGGTGAGTGTTCGGGTGTCATCGTGTTTCTGGAGACCCTCGCAGCGGGCGAGTGCCTGCGCGAGGGCTGATCCTGCGATGTCAAGCGACTCGGCCAGGCTGTCGGCCAGGTGGCCGGGTATGGCTCGGTGGCCGAGCCCGGCGCGGCTGATGGTATCGGCGAAGAACTGCGCGTCGCTCGCGGAGACGAGTGCCCTGGCGAGCGGGTTATTTGTGACCTCCAGGGCTGCGTAGGCGTCCTGCGAGCGGCGGGCGCTGCGGACCGCTTCGCCTACCAGGGCTTCCTGGTCGTCTGGGTGTCCCGCAGCCAGTTCGGCGGCGGCCAGGCTCAGCTTGACACCGAAGACGGTTGTCCCGGCCGCACCGCTCGGGCAGGCGCGGGGGGCTGCGGTCAGCGTCCCGGCCACGTCGGCCGGCAGCGGCTGGCCGGAGACGAGGACTGCGCACGCGCGCAGCACGGCGGCGATGGCGTCCTCCCACGGCTCTGTGCGCGTGCCGCTGCCGATCAGGGCGAGCGCGAACTCCGGGTCACCTTGACGGATGCTGGCGGCGATGCGGCTCTGGCGGGCCTCGAACATCCGCTGCGGCGTGTCGTCGTGCCAGGCGGCGTGCTCGGCGGCCTGGTCCCACTTCCCGGCGGCGGTGAGCGCGCGGGTTCCGTCTTGCAGCAGGACTTCGCGGAGCCACGGCACCAGCTCCGGCCCGGGAGCAGGGCTGAAGCCCTGGAAGTTGACCTGCCGCCCGCTGACGTCTGCGGTGCTGCCGTCGCGCACGGCGCGGGCGATCTGGGTGAGCGACAGGTGAGCGCGCTCGGGCTGGCCGGCGCGGATGTCGAGCCGGGCGAGGTTGACGAGCGGCTGGAGGCTGGCGATGGCGGTGCGCCCGCTGACGGGCCACGCTGCGTGGAGGATGGCGAACTGCCGCTCGCACAGCTCGGCGGCCCAGCCGGGCAGGCCGCAGTCGGAGGCGATGAGAGCGGCCTGGTTCCACGCCGTGCAGGCCAGGTCAACCTTCCGCTCGGGGTCGGTTTCCTCGCTGGCGGACAGCGCATAGCCGCGGACCTGGGTTACGCGCGCTTCCAGGCTGGGGCAGGCGGGCCGGGGCCGGGGAACCAGGGGGAACCGCCTGATGACCTGACATAGGTCGGGAGCCTCGCCGGCTGCCGGTCGCGGCGCGGGGCGCGCTGGGGGCGAGGGTACCGGGCCGAGGATGGCGTCCCGGGCGGCGCGGGCGAGCGCGGCCTGCTGCCGGGTCGGGAGCCCGAGCCGGTTCCAGTGGAAGATGACGTGGTAGCTGAGGACTTCGCGCAGTCCGCGCTGGAGTGTCCCGGAGCGGGCGAGTTCGCTGAGGGACTTCCCCGCGTCGCGGAACGCGGCGATCCATTGTTCCGTTCCTGCCAGCGGCCCGCTGGCGTCGAGCAGGCCGCTGCCGGGCGCGGTGTCGGCGGTCAGCAGTGCCGCGGTGCTTTCGGTGAGCCCCGTGAGCTGGGCGGCTGTCACATCTGGCGGGAGCGGTCGCTCGCGGGTGACGCGGTGCCAGGTGTCGCCCTGTTCGTACCATTCCAGCCTGGCGCCGCGCAGCAGCGCGGCGCAGAGCAGGACCGACAGTTCCCGTCGGCCCAGGCCGGCTTTGCCTCCTGCGGCGAGGCGCATGATGGCGGCGCTGTCGGCGGCGAACAGGCGGTGCGCGGCCGTCATGGCCTCGGGGCCGCCGAACGCGGCTTCCTCGGCTTCGTAGGTGCCGGGCAGCCATTGCCGCAGCGGCCCGCCGGGGACGGCGAGCGAGTCGAGCGCAGTCTCGACGGTCGCCCGCATCGCGGCGCGGTCGTGGCCGGGAAGGACGCGGACCCGCCAGCAGGGGCGCTTGCGGATAAACCACCAGCCGCTGATCAGTCCGGCGGCACTGGCCTGGTCCAGGACCGGGGCGAGGCGTTCGGCGGCGGCCTGTTCGGCGTTCTCCCAGTCGGCGAACTCGACGAAGACCTGCTCCCACGCGGGTGCCGCCGTTGCGGCGGAACCCGGCCGGGCGGGCATCGGGGGGCTGGCGGGGGTCAGCTGATCAGCAGGCATGCGTCCCATCCGGAAAGTGGCAGTCCTTCGGCGGCGGCGTGCAGCGCGAGGGCGGTGCCGTCGGCCCCGTCGAGGAACCCAGGGTTGCCGGGTCGGTCGGTGAGGCTGAGGAGCAGGTCGGCGAGGTCGGGCAGGAAGGCGCCGATGTCGGGCGTGGCCGCGTCCCCGGCGGCGCGCATGGCAGTCATGTAGAGCCCGGCGGCCCCGTGGCACAGTCCGGCTTGGGTGACCTTCGCCACCTGGACGGGGTCACGCAGGCACCCGCTGATGGCCTGCTCGTACTTCCGCTGCGCGGTCGCGTCGCCGAGCGCGATGGCCGCGATCTGGCCGGCGCGGGCGATTCCGGGAGTTCCGTAGCACCAGCTCGGCCGGTTGGGGTGCCGCTGGCTTGGGCGACCTGCGGCGTGGTCGGCCGTCGTGATCCACTCCGGCCACCACGGGCCTGTATGCGACTCCTGCCGCCAGGCATCCAAGAACGCCAGGATCGAGGCGACCGTCTCCCGCTGCCCGTCGACAGCGACCCCGCGCCGCAAGCTATGACCAAGCAGGGCAAGCGGCCCGGCGATCCCGTGGGCGGCGCCGAAGTTCAGGTGCCCGCCGGGGTAGTCCGGGGACTGCCGGCGGTGCGGGTCGTGGGCAGCCCACCACCCGGGGACTTCCCGTCCGTCGACAGTGAGCGGCTGGGTCAGTGCCACCAGGTAGCGCAGGACGCGCTCCATCGCGCTTCCAGCCGGGTCGCTGCGCAGCAGCAGCGCGCCGAGTCCGGTCAGCCCGAAGAACACGTCGTACTCGTGGAACGCCGGGGGCCTGCCGGAGCGGATACGGTCCATCGCCGCCTCGGCGCGCGAGGCCGCCAGGTTCGTGACGTGCCGGCCCGCGTCAGCGAGTCCCGTGGCGTACCGGGGGGCTCCGGATGCGGCGGCGTCGAGCATGAACGCCACGGCGGGCAGGCCCTGGTACAGGCCGGACGTGCTCCCGGCGCTTACCTCGCCGGAGGCCGCGGCGCAGATCCACGCGTGCGTCCGCTGCCAGGAGCCGGTACCGGACCGGGCGAGTTCGATGTGCAGCAGCGCGGTGCCGGCGGCCCCCTGTGCGAGGGACTGCGCGGCCCACTCCCGGCCGCTGGGAGGCTGGGCTGGTTCCGGCTGGCAGGCGCTCAGCTGCCCGGCTCGTTTCTTCAGGTCGTTGACGGTCGCGGTCCCGGCCATCACATGTGCACCTTCGCCGCGAGGTAGCGGAGGGCGCAGGCGCGGGCCAGGCCGCATGCTGAGCTGCCTGCTCCCGTGCGCGCGGCATGGTCTAGGGCTAGGCCGCGCGCCGCTTCCCTCCGGCTGAAGCCGCCGGGGAGAGCCTGGAGGTAGCTGCCGATTGCGTCGGCGCGCTGCGTCCACGTCTCGGCGATCATCGCCTCGCCGGGAGAACGCGCCCCTGCTCTCGGCTTGCCCGCCAGGCCGGCGAGGGACAGGGCAGCGTTGCGTGCGGCTGGGTCGAGCCGTTCGCTCGTCTTGGGGAGGTCGGCGGCGAGCCATTGCATCGCTTCGGCGGGCGAGGCCGCGAACTGCGCGGCGATGCCGGTCATGCTGGCGGCGGTGACCGCTTCGCGGCACAGGCCGGATGACTGGCTGAACTCGATCTCCGTGATGGCGGCGCGGGAATCGGCGGCGAGCGCCAGGTGGGCGGCGGGCAGCGCCGGGCCGGAGCCGAAGCGGCCGGGCTGAGGGTCGCAGGTGGCGATCGTCGCCCCGGCCAGCAGCCCCGCATCGCGCAGCCGGTCTGCCCATGCGGCCAGTTCCGCGATGAGCGCGCCGTCCGGCTCGGGTCCGGGCATGCCGGCCGTGAGCGTGATCCGCGCGTCCCGGCCCGGTTCGCCGCTGGTGCGCGTCCACCACACCGGGACGCCTTCTCCGAAGGCACGGTCAAGCGGCGGGACGTGCCGGGTGAGGATCTCATCGAACCGGGCGGGGTGGCCGTGCAGTTCCGCGCGCAGCAGCCGGCCGTCGCCCTGCGTGACCGCAGCGGCACGTGGAACCGCGACAGCGCGAGCGAGGGCACGTTCGGTCGCGGCGGTGAGGGGGATGACGAGTTCGTGGGCGCGGCCGATCCAGCCGAGGTCATCCGGGGCGGTGCACTCGCGCAACTCGATCTCGCTGGCGTGGTGCAGGCGGGCGCGCAGCAGGCTGAGGTGGGCCGGGCGGGTGAGGTCTGCCGGCTGGCGCCGTCCCTGGCTGAAGAGCGCGACGTGCCGGGGAACCTTCCAGCGCTCCCGCCACACGGCGAATGCCTTCTCCCACTCGGTGGTGCCCGCCTTGCGCGCGGGCAGGTCCGCAGCCGACAGCAGCCACCGCGCCGGGGACAGGATGGTCCGCCGGTACCGGACCCGTGGCAGGTACGGCAGCCGGGATGCCGTGCCGAAGTCGAACCCGGTGTAGACGGCGCACCGCGCGGTCGTGACCTCGGCGAGGAACCTGGCCAGCGGCGGCGTGTGCAGCGACGCCTCCAGGGCGTGCGTCACCCGGGGCTCGACCTGCTGCCCTGTGGACAGCGCCAGGAGGCGGAATCCCGTGTCGTCGGCGGTGACCGCCAGGTCGGCGACGTGGATCAGGCCGTCGGCGTCGCCCGGGTGCTCGCCGACCGGGATCACCACCGGGAGGTACCGGGCGGTGCGCGCGACGTTCTCGTTGCGCCGCTTGCGCGGGACGAAGGACAGCTGGGCGGGGACGGCCCCGGGATCGCATGCCGTGTAGCTCGCCGCGAGCAGGTCCCGGCCGACGGGGTCCAGGAGGTGGAGATGCCGGCCGATCATGCTGCTGGCCGGGCGCGGCGTGCCGGTTACGAGCAGCGTGAACCGGCCGGTCCGCAGCGCGTCCAGGGACGCGGCCCGGACCTCTACCGCGATCTCGGTGCGGGCCGCGACCAGCACGGGCTGGCCGGCATCGCCGGGGGCAAGCGACTCGATGACGTCGTCGGTCAGGGCGATCTCGTCCTGGCCTGCCGCCATGGCGCGCTGGACCATCGCCAGCAGCGTCACGTCCCTGCGGGTGACGGCGCGGGGCGGCAGTTCCCGGGCCGAGCCGAGGAAGCCCGCGGGAAACCCCAGGCCGCTGTCGGCGACCAGGTCCAGGACAGGCACGAGCGCGCCGGACCCGTACCGGTCGAGGAACCGCGCGTGGTAGTCGGCCCAGGCGCGGTGCCCGCCAGGGCTGGGTGATAGCCGGCACAGGACGCCGGCCGCGTCGGCCGCTTCGCGGGTGACCTGTTCCGGCACGCGGACATCGCAGTCCAGGACCGCGTCGACAGCCAGCGGCATGTCTGAGCGGGCCAGGCTCGTCATTTGCTGGGACAGCGCACGGACCCGGCGGTCCGTCAGCGGCGTAACGTCTTCTCGCAGGTCACGGTGCACGGCAGCGAGCGAATCGGCAAGATCGCCGGTTACGGAAGCATGGCCGCCGGTGACCTCGAACAGGCGGGTGCTGAGGTAGCCCAGGGCGTCGGTGCATGTCATGGGGGGACGTAGCGAGCTGACCAGGATGCCCTGGGCGACCAGAGTGGTGAGCATGTCCCGGACCTGCCGCTCGCCGGCGGGCAGGTCCGCGCTCAGCTGGGCGGCCAGCTTCCCGAACGGGACGGGTTCCCGGGCAGCCTCCAGCGCGGCGCGCACCGGGCGGCTACCGCGGACCGACACCTCGGCGGCGGCCAGTTCCTCCCCTGCGCCGTCCGGGACGGGTCCGGGAAACGCAAGCCGGTCCCCGCGTGCGGTCCCGGTGCCGCTACTGGTCACGAGCAGGTGCTCCAGCAGCTCCGGGCACGCCTCCAGGCGCGCGACGATGCCGGCGACCCAGGCGGCGTCCGCCCGGACAACCGCGCTTCCCGGGCGCCACCGGGCCTCCGGCGCCCCGCCGACCCTTGCCGCGCCGACTCCCGCGAACAGGCCGAACGGGGTCGCACGCGACTGCCAGCGCAGCAGGTACCCCGTCATAGCCAGCACAGCGCGGGAGGCATCGCGGGAGCCGTTCTCTCCGGCGCGAACGAGGTCGGTCACCTGCTCGTACAGCGAGGGGCTGGCGACCGCGACCGCCGTGCGCACCTCCTCGCGCGCCCATAGCGTCGCGAGCCAGCCCGGATGCTGCTCCGCCGGGGCAGCATCCGGCGTACTGATGAGGTCCCCGGTAACGTCGAGCCCGCCCGGGTCGGTGCTGGCGCGCAGCAGCGCGATGCCGCCCTGCGCCCGGTACGGGGACTGTCTGGCCATGGCGTTCCGTTCCTGGAATCCGGCCGGACGAGGCCGACGGCACGGGAGTTGGCGCCGCCGGCCCCGCGAGGGTCAGAGCGGCATCTCGAACGAGGACCCGCACGAGCTGTCGTTGGTGGCGCAGGTGTTGCCGCAGCCGTCATCGGTCGGGCAGGTGCCCCGGCTGGCCGAGGCGTAGGTGACCACCACGCGCACGTCCAGCGCGAAGTCGTCGTCGTCCAGCGGGAACTGGGCATCGGGGGCAACGGGCCGGTCGAGCACCGTCGTGGCAGGGTTGGTCACGGACCACACTCCTTGTATGGGGGGTTCTTGCGGCTACTCGGGCTCAGTGCCCGAGGGTGTCCCGGCCCGCTCCGGGGCGGCGGGCCAGAACACAGCGACCCTGCTGCGGATCTTGTCGATCACGCGGCTAGGGCCGTCCAGCACGAGGCTGGAGTCTGGGGTGCCCGCCGGGTACACCCGGTACCGGGGGCCGGGGCCGTGACGGTGGACGGCGGCCCACTCCCGCAACTGCCCCGTCACCTGCTCGGCGAGCGTGCTTGCCTGCGGGCCGAAGGCGTGCACGCCGAACTCCCACGCGCTCGCCCCGTCCTCCTGCGCGGCCCGGGTGGTGACGTAGGCGAGGCTCGCGCCGTCGACCGTGGCCATCGCCGCGTTGCGCTTCTTCGGCGGCACGATCAGGCCGGTGTCCAGCTTCTCGTCCACCAGCAGCATGCAGAAGCCCGGCAGGGTCGTCACCAGCCACATCTGCACCGTGTCCAGCAGCTCGTAAGCCCCGGCCTTCGCCCCGCTCCACACCTCAACACGGGGCGACTCGAAGACCCCCTGCAACGGCCCGGGGTCGGGTGAGGGCTCGTCGTCGTAGCGCAGGCTGACTTCCCCGCCCCGCATGACCAGCAGCTTCGCCGGGTGCGCCCCGCTCCCCTGGACGGCGACGAACCCGAACATCTTGGCGGCCACGCTGGACAGCGTGTCCCCGTCCTTCTCGAAGGCGATGACCCGCTGCATGCCGAGCATCCGCAGCGCCATCACCAGGCGCCCGGAACCCGCCAGCTGCGCCGCCCAGGCAGGCGCGACGTCCCACGCGCCGACCGTCACCAAGATCGCGTCATAGGGGGCCAGCTCGGGAACGCCCTGCTCGGCGTCCGCGAGGACGACGTTCACCCCCGAGTACCCGGTCTTCTCCAGCAGCTCCGCAGCCCGGCCCGTCACCCACTCGTCGATGTCAACCGTGGTGACGCGCCCGGCGGGGCCGACCAGTTCCTGGAGAAGGGCGGCGTTGTAGCCGCCGCTGCCGACCTCCAGCACGTTCATCCCGGGCGAGATCCGTGCCGCCTCCAGCATCCACGCCTGGACGTGCATGTCCGACACCGAGCTGAGCGCGTTCCCCTCCCCGTCCCGCTTGGTCACGACCGCGCGGAACGGGTTGTACGCCTCCTCGGGCGGTGCCTCCGGGATGAACACGTGCCGCGGCGCCAGCCGCATCGCCGCCTCAACAGGCTTCGACGTGATCGTCCCGTTCTCGACCAGCTGGTCAACTGCCCGGTCGCGGAGCGACGCCAGGTCTTGCGGTCCGGACTGCACTGGTACCTCGGTCACGCGGGCTGCCTCCTCGGGCTGACAGACGTTCACTTACCTGCATGTTTGGCGCCCGCGTCCTGGTCAGGTCAGTACCTGCAACCGGCGCGGGGCAGGGGGCAGCCGGCCACCGCCCCCACGTGTAGTTAACCGCTAGTCACGGGGACGTTAGAACCACCCTGGGGGACAATGCGGGGACGTCCTGGAGCCGACGTAACGTCCCCATGGCACTGTGAAGCCGGCTCGCTGCTCCGTAGCCTGGTGGCCAAGGGATCAGCGGGCAACCGTGCAGTCATGACAATCTGAAGCACAGCCCGCAGGAGACTAATGACAGATCGTCATCAGCTGGGTCGCCGGCGGCGTGCTGCAACGGCATAGCGTGAACGCGTGACCAGCAACCCCGCCGACATCCGGATGTTCGCTCCAGGTGAGGCTGAGCCAACGTTCGCCGAGCTGATCAGGCAATGCGCGGCTTCGGCAATACACCTGGAGGTCCATGATCAGCACCTGACCTCGGCACCGGACTACCAGGCGTGGCTGGCCGCGCGCAGCCTTCCCGCTGACTCAGCCGGTCCCCACCGGGCCTACATGGAGGCGGTCGCCGCCGCGGCTGGTCGTGGCGTAGTTGTCCGCCGGGCGCGGATCGTCTCGGAGCCGGTTTCGGATTACGTGCGCTGGGAGCACGCTCTGACCGGCCCGGTGAATATCGCAGCCGGCGAGCAGGTCCGCTGGCTGCCCCGGCGGCTGGCCTCCTTGCTCCTGATCCCCGGGAACCCGTACTGGGTGTTCGATCATCACCTCGTCCGTTTCAGCTTGTTCGAGGGGAACGGGGAGTGGTCGGGGAATCAGTACAGCGACCATCCCGAGGTGATCGCGGCGTGCTCGGCAGCGTTCGAGGCAGTTTGGGACCGGGCCGTCCCTCATGCGGACTACAAGCTCGCCTTACGGCCTCCGCGCGGGCGAGGCCGCGGTCAAGGTGCCACCGGTCATGAGGTCGTTCGTCATGGAGGCGGTAAATGGAACCTACGAGCGCGGCAAACAGGGACCGGGACCGCATCCCGGGCGTGGCTGAGGAGCCAGCCCCACCGTTTGCCGAACTGCTGCGGGCGTGCACCTCCTCGGCGGTGCACCTGGAGATGCGCGATGCCTACACCCCGGACGATCCGTGGTACCTGGCGTGGCTGGCCGGCGACCAGGAAGAGTTCGACCGACAGATGACCCGGTCGTGGCTCGACCTGATCCGCGAGGCAACTGGCCGCGGGGTCCGGGTCCGCCGGGCGCGGATCGTCTCCGAGCCGATCACCGACTACATCAAATTCGAGCACGCGACAACCGAGTCGAACGCCGCCGCGGGTGAAGACGTCCGCTGGCTGCCCCGGCACCTGGCGACCGGGCTACTGCTGCCGGCCAACGACTACTGGGCCTTCGACGATCAGCAGGTTCGGTTCAACTACTTCTCCGGTCCTGGCGAGTTCCTCGACACCCGCCTGAGCGAGGACGCGGCTATCGTCAAGCAGTGCACTGCCGCGTTCGAGGCCGTCTGGGAACGCGCCATCCCCCACCAGGACTACCAACTCCGCTAGCCGTCCGCACCGTCGTTGCAACCGTCTTCCCCCAGCGCCCAGCAGGCCCGCCAGATCCTGGCCGACCGGCTCCGTGACCTGCGGCGCGACACCGGGCTAACCGCTATGGAACTGGCGGCCCGCGCTGGATGGGAGCGGACGAAGGTCTCCAAGATCGAGCACGCGACCCGTCCGCCTTCCGCACCTGACATCCGCACGTGGTGCCAGGTATGCGGCGCAGAAGGCGAGGCCGCAGACCTGATCGCGTCGCTGCACGCGGCCGAGGGGATGCGGATCGAGTGGCGGCGGATGGAACGCTCCGGGCTCCGGCGTGCCCAGGAGGCCCCGCTGCCGCTGTACGAACGGACCAGGCGGTTCCGCGCCTACAGCTGCTGGATCGTCCCCGGGCTGATCCAGACCGAGGACTACACCCGCACGGTCCTGCGCGCCCACCAGCAGCGACGCGGGCACCGCGACGACGTCGAAGCCGCCGTCGCGGTCCGCATGAAGCGGCAGCGGGTCGGTCCTGCGACGTGACGGGTGCCCCGCCGTGTCCCTGGGCGTCATTCGCTTCCCAGGCGGGCGGGCATCAAGCGAGTCCAGCGCCCAGTTCCCGGCGCGCTGTTACGCCGAACCTTGACTTGCCGCAGGTCCTGAAAGACCCTAACAAGTGCGCAACATCTAGCAACTAAGAGGACGAGGAGACTCCCGTGCGCCTAACGTTCATCGGCAAGGACCCGGATTCCAACCCGACAGGATCGCCGACCGTGTACCGCACCGACCGGGAATCATGGCTGGTGCAAGGATGGGTCGTCACCGACCCGGAAGCCCTCGCCCAGATGAACATTCCCGAGGGGGAGACGGTGGTGGAGATCCCGGACAGGATGCTCCAGTTCTTCGCGCAGGGAGGATCGTGACGCCAGTATCGGAGGCGCAGTTCGAGGAACTGCTGCGTAGCGGATTCGACCGCGAGACGGTGCACCTGGAGATGCGCGATGCCTACGGGACGGCGGTGGAACTGCCCTATATGGCCAGGTGGGCGGCTGGCGAGCCCGATGACCTGGAATGGCTGCAAGACTGGTGCGGCACGCTGCGCAAGCATGTCAAGGCGGGCAGGTCCGTCCGGCGGGCGCGGGTCGTCTCCGAGCCGCTGAGCGACTACCAGCGCTGGTCGCACAGCATCGCCTGGCCGATGGTGGAGGCAGGCGAGGACATCAGGTGGGTACCCCGTCGGCTCGTGTCAACGGTCGCGCTGCCGGGAAACGACTTCTACCTGTTCGACGACCGCCTCGCCGTGTTCCTGCTGTACTCGGGAAACGGCCTCTCGGCGGGGATGCTCAGCTCGGCTGACCCTGCTGACCTGCGGCTGTGCCGGTCTGCCTTCGAGGCTGCCTGGGAGCTGTCGGTGCCCCACCGTGAGTACGCCGCCGTCTAGCTCAGCCAAGGACGCCCAGCGGGCGCTAGGTGCCCGCCTTCGGGAGATCCGCAAGGACGCGGGACTTTCAGGGCGGGCGCTGGCGGCGGCGACCGGCCAGCACTTCACGCGGGTGAGCAAGATCGAGCACGGCACGCAGCCGCCCACCGACGAGGACATCCGGGCCTGGTGCCGCGCCTGCGGCGCCGACGAGTTGGTTCCCGACCTAATCGCTACCTCCCGCGCCGTCGAGTCTGCCTACCTGGAGTTCCGGCGGCAGGGCCGCGCCGGGATGAAACGGGTCGTCGGAGCGCACACCCTGCCGCTGTACGAGCGCACCACCCGGTTCCGGATCTACGAGCACAACGTCATACCGGGCCTGTTCCAGACCCCCGCCTACTGCGCCGCCATGCTGTCGTTCTGGATCGGGTTCCTCGAAACCCCCCAGGACATGGACGCCGCCGTCGCATCCCGCATGGAACGGCAGAAGGTCATCTTCGACGCCGGCAAGCGGTTCACCGTCGTGCTGGAAGAACAGGCGCTGCGAACCTGGTTCGGCACCGCCGAGGTCCAGGCGGGGCAACTCGGCAGGCTGCTGGAGATGATGTCAGTGCCCACAGTCTCGCTGGGGATCATCCCCCTCATGAGGGAAAGGACCGCGGTCGCCTCAGCGGGCTTCTGGATCTTCGACGATTCCCTAGCCGCCTTGGAGACCCCCACTGCGAGCATCGAGGTGACCCGCCCGCAGGAAGTCGAGCTGTACGCCAGGATGTTCGAGCACCTTCGCGGGGCCGCCGCCTTCGGGGCGGCAGCGCGGGCGCTGATCATCGGGGCGCTCAGCGAGCTGAGTTAGCGCAACAACGCGCAACATTGTGGACCCGGCACCCGCGCCGTTTCTACGATCTCGGCATGGGCAACGTCGATGCCGCGACAGGACGGGCGAGCTGCGGCCAGTCCCAGTCGAGCAGCCACCCGAACCATGCTGGGGCCTGCGGCGACCAGGCACACAAAGGTGACGGCATGGACGACGGGGCAGCACCGCAGGCTGCCAGGGGTAGCACGGCTGGCGAGGGCCACCCCAGGGGAACCGTGCACGCCGTCGCCGTCACGCGACGACGGGGGCGCCCCCGCGCAGGTAGTCGTCGACCCGCTTGCGCATGGCGCTTCCCGTGTTATAGCGGGCCAGGTCCCCGGGCGCGACCCAGCGGACCTCGCTGGACTCGCTGCTCGGAGTCGGCGCGCCGCCCACAGGCCGGGCCGTCAGCGCGACGCTGAACTCGCGGCGGACCTCGTCGTTGCTGGTGAAGTGGATGACGTGGCGCGGGTCGGAGTAGACCCCCAGCAGCCCGGTCACCTCCACCTGTATGCCGGTCTCTTCGAAGGTCTCCCGGATAGCAGCGTCGGCGATAGACTCGTTCATCTCGATCGCCCCGCCGGGCAGCGCCCAGTTGCCGTTGTCGGTGCGGCGGATCAGCAGCACCGCGCCGTCCTCGCGCGCCACGACGGCGACGGCCGCCGGGACAAGGCTGTTCGGCTCGGGCGCGGCCGGGTCGTCGTAGTAGTCGATCCTGCGCGGCATCTAAAGGTCCTCTCCGCTCCATGGTTTGGCCTACTCCCAGACGCGTTCGACGCACTCAAGGTAGACCGCGGCCAGGCTGCCTCCCGGGACTTTCCTCATGTGCAGCACGGGCGCGCACGCGGCGGTATTCCCGTAGACGTGCGCGTTGACGGGCACCTGGTCGTCCACTCGGTAGATCGAGTTGCACGGCGTCGTGTCATGGAGCCTGACCTCGGCGAGTCCCTACTGGGTGGCGATCACGTACAGCAGAGCGGCGAGGGTCGTGCCCGACGTGATATCTCCCCGGCCGATCAGCGCGGGGACGTCCACGAGCGGCACCCAGGACACACGGTCGGACTCGAAGCCGTCCTCCGGCGGCCCGATCCGCTCGGCGCCGTCAGCAAGGTAGATAGAGTGCGCCGAGTCAGACAGGCCAGGGGACGGCTCGGCACGGAGCAGGAACCGCAGCGGCCCGGGCCGCCATCCGGTCTCCTCCTCGGTTTCCCTGGCGGCGGCGTCGGCGGGGTCTTCGCCCGGCTCTATCTTGCCGATCGGGATCTCCCAGCCCTGTGCCCCGGTGATGAACCGGTGGCGCCACAGCAGCAGCGCCCGCCCGTCCCGGACGACGACGCAGCCCGCGCCGGGCGGGGTCCGGATCAGCCGGTGCTCAAGGTGCCGCCCGTCCGGCAGCTCGACGTCGGCGATGCGGATGTCTAGCCACTCGTCTTCGTACAGGGGCTTCTCTGAGTGGACGGTCCAGCGCATGGCGGCCAGTATCGCAGGCGGCCTAGCGGTGCCGCAGCGAGGTGCCGGTCATGGCCGCGACCCGTTCCGCGAGATCGGCCGCGGCCTTCCCGTCCGACATGCCGACCACCGCGTCCCGAACCCGCACGATGCGCTCCTCGATCCGGCGGGATTCCATCCCGGCGGCCTGGTCGAGCATCAGGTCCGCCGTCCCGGCGGCGGCTTCGGCGTCGCCCTGCCCGGCCAGGATCGTGGCGAGGGTCGCCAGCCGGTGAACCTTGCCCCGGGCGTGCGAGTGCGCGGCGGCGTCCACGGACTGCCGGGCGTAGGAGCAGGCGGCGGTCAGGTCGCCGAGGGCCCGCAGCGCGTCGGCGTTCTGCGTCTCGACCAGCCCCGCCTGCACGTAGCTGGTCTCCGGAGGCTCCTCCTCCGGCCGGATGCGCGCGGCCATCTCCTCGGCGCGGGTCATCGAGGCGTGGCAGCCGCCCCGGTCGCCGATCCGCGCGAACGCCTTCGCCTGCAACGCGGACAGGTCGGTGACCAGCGCCGGGGACAGGCTGCCCCTGGCGCCGCGCAGCGCGGTCTCGGCGAGCTGGATCACCTGCCGGCAGTTCCCCTGGTACAGCGCCTGGTTGGCGAGCAGCGCGATCACGTACGCGCCGAATCCCCGGTCGCCGCACGCCTTGGCCATCCTCAGCGCCTGGAAGTAGTACCGCTGGGCAGCCCCCTGAAGGTCGGCGTCGTAGGCGCAGATCCCCGCCACGGCGGCGAGCCCCCCGGCGGCCCGGTACAGTTCGCGGCCGGTCGCGTCGTCGTAGGCGCCTCTGACGGCCGGCGCGGCCTGCTCGGCGAGGAACGCCACGACCCTGGGGCGCACCGGGATGCCCCCGGCCTCGCGGTACATGCGCTCGTACCGCACGCGTGCGGCTTGCAGCGCACGGACCTGCTCAGCTCCGACCCGGCGGCCGGAGTGCCGCGCCACGTCGAGGTCGTCGGGCGGGTTCTCCCACTCGAAGACGGGCGCGATGGCTGCCGGACCCTGTACCGGCTTGGCGGCGCGCAGCGCGGCGCCCTGCTTGTGGTCACTGCGCCACAGGGCGGTCGCGGCATCAACCGTCTTCGCGAGCGGCATCGCGTCGCCCTCGGCGGCTCCCCGGCTGAGGCCGGCGTCGGCCAGGGACACGGTACGGCCCAACCGCGCGGACAAGACCTCGCAGATCAGGTCAGGTGCCCTACCCCGGGGCACCGTGGCGTCCCGTATCCAGCGACGGACGGATGCATGGTCGTACAGGAGCGCGAGTCCATGCCGCCGCCCTGCCTGGTTCACGCGGGCAGCCAGCCCGTCGTGCGAAATGTCGGCCTCGTCGATCAGCGCGTCGAGCAGGATGTTCGGCTCTCGCATGGTTCTCCCGGAGTCGTCGCCCTGAAGCCCAGGGTAACCGCGCTGTTGTCGGCCGAGGATGCGTACGGCCGGTTCGCACCCCGTGTGAATGCACCGGTTTCACACTCCGTGCGGAGCGATCACCAAGGCGCGCGAGATTCACACGCTTACGGCAGGACGCGGCACGCGGGACGCTTGCCGGGATGTGTTGCACACGAGTTTCGGAGCGACAGCAATGGATGACGGGGCAGCGCCGCAGGCTGCCGTCTGGTGCCAGGACTGCGGTGAACCAGTGCCGATGAAAGGGCCGACGGGCCTTCCGCCGGAACTTCAGCAGGTCCTCCACACAGCGACGGGCAAGGAACTGGAACCAGGCCAGGGGAAGGACGGCTGGCACTATGGCGCCTTTCATCCTGTAGTCGGCCAGGTCTCCGGGCGCGACCCAGCGGACCTCGCTGGACTCGTAGTAGTCGATCCTGGTGGCCATCTAGTCGATGTGCGGGTAGGCGCCGTCGAGCCAGTTGCGGAGCTGCCGCCACTGGGTCGGGTGGATGTCCAGTGCCTCAAGCTCTGCCGCGGTGAACCAGCCGACGTCGGATGCCTCGTCGTTTTCGGCGGGCGAGCCCGACACCGGGCGGCCGAGCAGGATCACCTCGTACTCTTGCCGGGTTTCGCCGTCGGATTCGTAGTAGACGATGTGGCCCGGGTCGGAGTAGACGCCGAGCAGGCCGGTCACCTCGACGGTGACGCCGGTTTCCTCGGCTGTCTCCCGGACCGCGCACTGGGCGACGGTCTCGCCGAGTTCCTGCTTTCCCATCGGTATGGCCCACTGCCCGGTATCGCGGCGCCGTTGCAGCAGCAGCCGCCCGGCCCGGTCGACGGCCAGCACCCCGGCCGCGGGGACCAGGCTGTTCGGCTTCGGCGCGGCGGGGTCGTTCAGGTACTCGATGCGTCGGCCCACGGGCTATACGTCCTCTCCGGTCCAGGGTTTCGCGGTGTCCCATACCCGCTCGAAGCTGTGCATGTACGTTGCGGCGACCTGGCTGCCGTTGAGCCTGCGCAGGTGCAGCGCGGGGTTCGCGACGGCGGGCTCGCCGAACGCGTGCGGGTTGACGATGATGTCGTCGTCGTAGCGGAACAGCGACGCGTACAGGGTGCACGAGTGCAGCCGCATCTCGAACGCGCCGGATGCGGCGGCATCGCGGTAGTAGGTGAGGGCGGAGCGGATCTTCGCGGCCAGGGTGCCGCCGATGCCTTCCTCTCGGTCCCGGATCGCGACCGCCTCCGAGGAGGGCATGCCGAAGCACAGGCGGACCCGGACCCCGCGTGCCGAGGCCGCCGCGAGGTCACGGGTGATCCTGGGCTGCGTCTGCTGGTAGAACGTGCCGGACATGACCAGGACGGCGATGTCCTCGCGCGCTCCCTCCAGCATCCGCGCCCACAGGTCGCGGGGCACGTCGGCCCGGTTGGGGTACATGTGCACGAGTTCGGACTGGGTGGCGCCGTCGCGGCGGGATGGCGCGACGGTGGGCCACAGCCATGTTTCGTCGGCGCCCAGGCGGCGGGCGGCGTCCCACCGGTTGGCGCGGTGCGGGACGCGGCCGAGGGACAGCCAGCGTTCGACGCTTTTCGGGTCGACTCCGCAGCACCGCGCGAGGTCGTCGGTCGTGGTGCCGGTGCGCTGCATCGCGGTGCGGAGCCGCTCGTTGGGGGTCGCGGTAGCGGTCACGTCACCCAGGGTGCCGGACGTTGCGGGACGTTTCAAGGCCGCCGCGGGACGTCTCGCGCGCCGGAACGTCCCGGGAAGCGTCCCGCAGGGCGGTGGGAACGTCCCGCGCATCCTGCGACGGTGTCAGCATGACCGCCGCTGGCGACATGGCCGCGGTCGCGGCCCGCTCCCACGGTGGCGCATCGTGCGGCAGGTCCCCGTCCGGGGCACGGCGCGGCGTGAGCGGAGCGTGTCTGGAGCTGCCGCGATCCGAGGCATCTGCGGCTGGCGGGCTAGCGGTGTGCTCGGAGCGGGAAGGAGGCTGACCGGTGGCGACAGTACAGGCGTGCCCGGTGTGCCGTACCGGGGTGCTCGCCCGGCGGGGCGGCGACCCGCTGTGCCCGACCTGCATGAAGGCCGCCCGGGAGATGCCGCCCCAGCCGACGTGGCTGTTCGACTCGCCGTTGCTGCGCCAGGCCCTGGCAGAGGTGAACCTGCCCGCGGTCGCGGCGATCGTGCGGGCGGCGTGCGGCGTGTCGCAGCGGGACATCGCCGCGATGGCCGGCTGGGACCAGTCCACCCTGAGCTATTACGAGCGCGGCGTCCGGGACGGCATGTACGACATCCGTACCGTGCTGCACTTTGCTGACGCGGTGGGCATGCCCCGCGCGGCGCTGCTGCCGCTGGTATTCGCTGATGCCGGCTTTAACGCCGGAGACGAGCAGGGCATTGGAGTGAGCGGGCGCGACTTCGGCGGCCTGGCCGCTGCGGCCGGACTGTCCGTGGCCCTGCCTGCTACGGCCGCGCCGCGCCGGGTGACCAGCTCCCACGTGCGCTACTGGCACGCGTGCGCGGACGCGCTGTATGCCCGCGACCGGTCCGTCGGCGGGACCGTGCTGCTGCCCCTCGCCGTCCAGCAGTGGCGCCGTGTCCGGCTTGCGGTCCGGGACCCCAGCGGCGGGGAGACCGCTGGCCAGTTGCTCGCGGCGGCCGGTGAACTGGCGCTGTGCACCGGGTGGATCGCCCTGGACGGCGGGCGGCTGTCCCTGGCCAGACCGCTGTATGAGGAAGCATCCGAGCTGGCAGCCGGGTCCGGGGACGCGCTGCTGGGCGTGCACGTGCTCACCAGCCAGTCGATGCTGTACGCCGAGCTGGCACGGACCGGCCAGAGCCGCGAGCCGGCCCGGCAGGCGCTGCGGCTGGCCTTCGCCGCGCAAGACGAGGGCCGCTATCTCCCGGTGCCCCGGCTGCACGCCCTGATCGCGCTGCGGCACGCCAGCGCCGCCTCGCTCCTGGGCGACAAGGCGGCGTTCCAGACAGCGATCACCCAGGCACGCCGCGAGCTGGACCGCAGCCCCCAGGACGAGAAGCCGCCCGAATGGCTCCGGTTCGTCGACCACGCCGAGATCAAAGGCGTTGAGGCACACGGGTGGCTGAACCTCGGCGACCCCTGCCGCAGCGCCCTGCTTTACCAGCAGGTGCTCGCCTCCGGGCTGAGCCCCCGCAACCGCGCCAGCTACGGTGCCGGGCTGGCGGAAGCACTGCTGAAGCAGGGCGCCCGCCAGGACGCGGTCATCGCCGCCATGGACGTCCTGCCCGCACTCGAAAGCGGGGTTACGTCCATGCGCTGCCTGAACCGGCTCCGCCTCGTCCGCCAGGCAGCCGGGAGCACGGGTGAGTCGAGTGAATTCCGTGACCGGTTTGATGCTATCGAGCGAACTACGGCTGCCGGGGCAGCACGGCAGGCCCCCAGGGGCGGGGTGTGTGGTGAGGCCGGTCTGGGGGCGGTCAGCGACGCCCTGATGGCGCTGCGGCTGGTCTGGGGCGACGCGTACGAGTTCGGCCACGACGAGCGCGGCTACTGGGCGGCGCCGCTGGACCGCCCCGAAGCCGAGAAGCTGCGCGCGGACACCCCCGGGGAACTCAGCCAGCTGCTCGCCGCCGGCCCCGCTGCTGCCCGGTCATGATCGTCTACCTGTGGAAGGCGGGCGCCGCCGAGGGAATAGCCGACGTCCCGTGGCGGGCGCGCAGGCGCGCGGCCGACTCGATGCGCAGGCTTCAGGAGCAGGCGGCCCGGATTGATCAGGCGCACTTCGTCTTGGGGACCGAGTCGCTGCATGCCGGCTACCACCGGGCGCCAGGCGACCCGTACTGGATCGGGCGCCAGTACCCCAGTGGCCGCGTCAGCTGGCAGCCAGGCGAGCGCGCGTCGGAGCCGACGGTGCCGCGGCAGCCGCGGGACGAGCGCGGCCTGAGCCGGCGGCAGCGGGAGGTGGCCGAACTCGTCGCCATCGGGCTGGGCAACCCGCAGATCGCCGAGCGGCTCGGCATTTCACGGCACACCGTCATGACGCACCTGACCGTGGTCTACGAGAAGACCGGCACGGGCGGCGGCGGGCAGGCCGCGCGGGAACGGCTGGCGGCCTGGCTCCAGCAGGACCGGCAGCTCTCGGCGCAGGAGGACCACGGCACGGTCACGCTGACGCCCAGGCAGTTGGAGGCGGCGCTGCTGTTCACGGCGGGGGTCCCGCGCGAGAAGGCTGCCGCCCGGCTCAAGATCGCGACACGGGTGCTGGACGCGCGGCTGCGCGCCGTGCGCGCGAAGACCGGGACCGGCGACGGAGAGGGGGCGCGGGACCGGCTGGCCGACTGGCTGGCCGACCACGGCCTGCCCGCCGACGAACTGGTGCACGTTGCCCCGGCAACCACAGACAGGACAGGCACCGATGAGTGACACGTGCCATCGGTTCCACGAGTGAGAAAGAAAGGGAGCGAGATGACCGGCCAAGAGATGCCAGCAACCGACGGCACCGCGAGCAAGACCGCGCCTCTGCCGTTCGACACCAGCACGGCGCACCAGGCCCGGATGTACGACTACGTGCTGGGCGGGAAAGACAACTACGCCGCTGACCGCGCCGCTGTCGAAGAGTGGGCCAAGGTCGACCCGGGCATCGTCTTCACCGCGCGGGCGAACCGGGCGTTCCTCGGGCGTGTGGTTCGCTACCTCACTGCCGAGGCGGGTATCCGCCAGTTCCTCGACATCGGCACCGGCATCCCCACGGCGGGCAACACGCACGAGATCGCGCAGTCGATCGACCCCTGCAGCCGGATCGTCTACGTGGACAACGACCCTGTCGTGCTGACCCACGCCCGCGCGCTGCTGATCTCGGCGCCGGAAGGCGTCACGAGCTACATCGACGCGGACGCCCGCGAGCCTGGCAAGATCATCGCCATCGCCCGGGAGACGCTCGACTTCGATCAGCCGGTCGCGCTTGTGCTCTTCGACATCCTGGACTTCATCGACGGGAACGGCGAAGTCGCCGAAATCCTCGCCACCTTGCTGGAGGCGGTGCCGTCAGGCAGTCACCTCGCGGTCATGCAGCCGGCCAGCGACCTGGACGAGACGCTCATCCTGGCGCAGCAGCGGTGGAACCAGATGGCCCCGGCGACGCCGGTGTTCCTGCGCGACCGCGCCGCGGTCACCTCCTGGTTCGGCGGCCTTGACCTGGTCGAGCCCGGCATCGTCGAGGTTGACCGGTGGCGTCCGGCCCCTGGCGCCCCGGATGGCGGTGTCATACCGCTGTACGGCGCCGTCGGGTCAAAGCCGTAAGGAGCGAACGCGGTGCACAGTGTGCTAGCCAGGAAGCCGTAGGGGGGAGCGCCGCGGTGACCGACGACTGGCAGCGGGACGAGACCCGCCGGGAGAGGGCTGCCCGCATCGACACCACCGTCCCGAACTTCGCGCGGGTCGGCGACTACCTGCGCGGCGGCCGGAACAACTTCGAGGCCGACAGGAAGGCCGCGCACGCGCTGATCGCCGCGGCGCCGGTCCTGGGCACGATCGGGCCCGCGACGCGGGCCTTCCATCAGCGGGTGGTGCGGTACCTGGCCGGCCAGGCGGGCATCGGGCAGTTCCTCGACATCGGCGCGGGGCTCGCCATCACCGGCAACACGCACGAGATCGCGCAGGAGATCGACCCGCGATGCCGCGTCGTCTACGTCGACAGCGACCCCATGGTGCTCTCGCACGCCCGGGCGCTGATGAGGTCCGCCCCGCCCGGCGCCACCAGCTTCATCGACGCCGACGCCCGCGACCCCGGGGCGATCTTGGCGGGCGCGGGACAGGCCCTGGACTTCGGCCAGCCTGTCGCGGTCATGCTGATGTCCACGCTGGCCTTCGTCGAGGACGCCGCGGCGGTGGCCGGCCTGGTGTCCGCGCTGGCACGTGCCGTGCCGTCCGGCAGCCACCTCGCGCTCTACCACCTGGCGAGCGACCTGGACCCGGCGGTGCCGCTGGCGGCGCGGCGGCTGGCCCAGTGGCCGTCGCTGCGCGTCACGCCCCGCTCGCGGGACGAGATCGCCGGCCTGGTGGCGGCCCTCGAACCGCTCCCGCCGGGCCTGGTGCCCATCTGCGACTGGCGCCCGGCGCCCGGCGACCCCGAGCTCGACGCCGTGGTCCCGTACTACGGCGTGGTAGCCCGCAAGCGATAACAGGCTGTCCCCTCCTGGCGACCGCATTCGCGTCATGGAGGAAGTGGACGCGTGGGGCTGGACGGGCGGCTGTGGTGAGGCTGAGGGCCCGGTCACGCGCGCCGCGCGCCCGCCTGACCGCCTCGCGCACGCCGCCCGTGCTCAACCGCCTGCCGCGCTCCATAGCGGGAAGGGTCTCCTGGTGGCCGGCCAACGAGGCCGGCGGCCAGGCTTGGTGCCACGACCAACTGTCGGCGCCGGGCGGAGTGCGGGACGATTCCGGTGTGGAAGGGACGCGCGCGATGTCGCTTGGGGCTCATCAGGTTCAGACGGTGCTCGGCCCGGTAGACGCGGGCGACCTCGGCCGCACGCTCATGCACGAGCACGTCTTCGTGCTGACCGCCGACGTCCAGCAGAACTACCCCGAGGAATGGGGCGACGAGGACGCCCGTGTCGCGGACGCGGTGCGCCGGCTGGGCGAACTGCCCGGGCACGGCATCAGCACGATCGTCGACGTCACCGTGATCGGCCAGGGCCGCGACATATCCCGCGTCAAGCGGATCGCGCAGCAGGTCCCCGGCCTGAACATCGTGGTCGCGACCGGCTGCTACACCTTCGACGAGGTCCCGCTGTTCTTCTGGCGCCGCCCGCCGTCGGTCATGACCGAGTTCTTCGTCCGCGACATCACCGAAGGCATCGCCGGCACCGGCGTCAAGGCCGGGATGCTCAAGTGCGCGGTGGACGAGAAGGGCCTGACCCCGGGAGTGGAGCGGGTGCTGCGGTCGGTGGCGCAGGCGCACGTGCGGACGAACACGCCGGTCACCATCCACACCCACGCCGCGGGCAGGCACGGCCCGGCCATCCTGGAGGTCCTCAGGACCGAAGGCGCGGACCTGGACCGGGTCGTCCTCGGCCACAGCGGCGACCTCGTCGCCGATCCGGACTACCTGCAGGCGATGGCCGAGGCGGGCTTCACCCTGGGCATGGACCGCTTCGGCATCGACCACTTCGCCACCTTCGAGGACCGGTCGGCTCTCGTCGCCGAACTGTGCCGCCGCGGTCTCGCCGACCGCATGGTGCTGTCCCACGACACCTGCTGCTACATCGACTGGTTCGCGCCCGGCTCCCTCGACGACCTCAGGCAGTGGCACTACCTGCACGTCAGCCAGGACGTCCTGCCCTACCTGCGCGACCACGGCGTCCCCGAAGACCAGATCGACGCCATGCTGGTCCGCAACCCCGCCCGCATCCTGTCCGGCGCCTGAAAACCCGGCCAGCGGGTTGTCGCGTGGTGAGCCGCTCACCCAGCGCACCGCAAGATCGACTCCACGTTCCGGTAGCCGCGCAGCAGCGTCCTGCGCAGCCGCTCCAGCTGCAGGGCCCGGAACTCGTCCACGTTCGCGGGCAGCCCAGGGAACGGGGCGGCAGGCGGGACCACTGCGTCACCCTGACCTTGCTTACTGACCGAACGGACGGTCATTATTCTGTTATCGCGATGCCGGCCTAGTCAACGGAACCAGTGATGGAGCGCCACTCCGAAAACCCGAGCACAGACCAGCTCGACTCCGAAAACGAGCTCAGCGAGCACTTCGAGGCGACGATCGCCCGCGACAGGCGGATCGAGCCGCGCGACTGGATGCCCGAGGGCTACCGCAAGACGATGATCAGGCAGATCGCGCAGCACGCGCACTCGGAGATCATCGGGATGCAGCCCGAGGGCAACTGGATCACCCGCGCGCCGAGCCTGCGCCGCAAGGCGATCCTGCTCGCCAAGGTGCAGGACGAGGCCGGGCACGGCATGTACCTGTACTCGGCGGCCGAGACCCTCGGCGCCGGCCGGGCCGGCCTGACGCGGATGCTGATCACCGGCAGGCAGAAATACTCTTCGATCTTCAACTACCCGACGCTGAGCTACGCGGACGTCGGCGTGATCGGCTGGCTCGTCGACGGCGCCGCGATCTGCAACCAGGTGCCGCTTTGCCGGAGCTCGTACGGCCCGTACGCCAGGGCGATGGTCCGCATCTGCAAGGAGGAGTCGTTCCACCAGCGGCAGGGCTATGAGCTGCTGCTGACGATGATGCGCGGCACCGCCGGGCAGCGCGCCATGGTGCAGGAGTCGGTGGACCGCTTCTGGTGGCCGTCGCTGATGATGTTCGGCCCGCCCGACGACCAGTCGCCGAACACCGAGCGGTCGATGGCCTGGGGCATCAAGCGGCACACCAACGACGAACTGCGGCAGCGGTTCGTCGACATGACCGTCCCGCAGGCGGGCAAGCTCGGCGTCACCCTCCCCGACCCCGGGCTGCGCTGGAACGCCGACCGCGGCCACTACGACTTCGGCGAGGTGGACTGGGCCGAGTTCAGGGCGGTCGTCGGCGGCGCCGGCCCGTGCAACGCCGAGCGGATCGCCCGCCGCCGGGCGGCGCACCAGGAGGGCGAGTGGGTACGGGAGGCGGCCATGGCGCACGCCGCGAAAAACCACGATGATCCGGAACGGGGCGGGGCGGCCGCGGAGGCCGCACGATGACCGCCCAGCGGGACTGGCCGCTGTTCGAGGTGTTCCTGCGCGGCAGGCGCGGCCTGAACCACGTGCACGTGGGATCGCTGCACGCCGCCGACCCGCAGATGGCGCTGCGGCACGCCCGCGACCTGTACTGCAGGCGGAACGAGGCGGTCAGCATCTGGGTGGTCCCCGCGTCCGCGATCACCGCGTCGAGCCCGGACGAGAAGGACCCCTTCTTCGCGCCCGCGGGCGACAAGATCTACCGGCACCCGACCTTCTACCCGATCCCCGGCGACGTCCCGCACATGTGATGAACGACGACTACGGCGCCTACGAGTCGCTGTCGCTGGAGACCGACGACCACCGGTGGGCGTTCGGCACCGGCTTCGCCGACCCCCTGGCCGGCGTCGGCGCCGAGGTCCCCGACGGCGCGGACGCGGCCGCGCTCGCCGCGCAGTGCCTGGCCCTCGGCGACGACGCGCTCATCTACAGCCACCGGCTGCAGCAGTGGGTCACCCGCGCGCCGGAGCTAGAGGAGGAGACCGCGATCGCCAACATCGCGCTCGACCTGCTCGGCCAGGCCCGGATGCTGCTGACCCGGGCCGGGCAGGCCGAAGGGAAGGGCCGGGACGAGGACCGGCTGGCGTTCTTCAGGGACGAGCGCGAGTTCCGCAACGTGCGGCTCGTGGAGCGGGCCGACGCCGACTTCGCCGAGTTCGCCGCGCGCCTGCTCGTCTTCTCGGCCTGGCGGCTCGGCGTCTTCCGGGCGCTCGCCGCGACGGCCGCCGACCCGGTGCTCGCCGCGATCGCGGCCAGGGCGGTCAAGGAGCTCGCCTATCACCGCGGCTACGCCGCCGGCTGGGTCATCCGCCTCGGCGACGGCACCGGGTTCTCGCACGCGAGGATGCAGGCCGCCCTGGACACGCTGTGGCCGCTGGCGGCGGAGCTGGACCTGGGCCGGGAGGCGGACGCGTTCCTCGGGGCGGTCTTCGCCGCCGCCACCCTCGCCAGGCCCGCCGGCGCGCCGCTCGGCCCGGTCGCCGGGAAGACCGGCAGGGACGGCACGCACACCGAGGCGATGGGCTACATCCTCGCCGAGCTGCAAAGCGTGGCCCGCGCCGACCCGGACGCGACGTGGTGACCGCGTACCAGGCGGCGGCCGCCGTGCCCGACCCCGAGCTGCCCATGGTGACGATCGCGGACCTCGGCATCCTGCGCGAGGTCCGCGAGGACGGCGGCGCGGTGACCGTCACGATCACCCCGACCTACTCCGGCTGCCCCGCGATGGGAGAGATAGCCGCCAGCCTGCGCCGCGAGCTCGGGCGGGCCGGCTATCGCCGTGTCGACATCAGGACCGTGCTGTCCCCGCCGTGGACCACTGCCTGGATAACCCCGGAAGGCCGCCGCAAGCTCACCGCCGCCGGCATAGCCCCGCCCCCGGAGCCCGCGGAGCCCGCCTGCGCCGCGCCGGCCCCGGTCCCGGTGACGCTGACCCGCGGGCCGGTGCGATGCCCGCGCTGCGGGTCGGCCAGCACCCGCGAGACCGCCCGGTTCAGCGCGACCGCCTGCAAGGCCCTGTACCAGTGCCGTTCGTGCCTGGAGCCGTTCGAGCACGTCAAGGAGTTCTGAGTGCCGCCCGCGGTGTTCTACCCGCTGACCGTCGCCGCCGTCGACCCGCTGACCGACGACGCGGCGGCGATCACCTTCGAGGTGCCCGGCTCGCTGCGCGAGGTGTTCGCGTTCCGGCCCGGCCAGTCGCTGACCGTCCGGCGGGGGGCGCAGCGCCGTTCGTACTCGATCTGCGTGCCCCCCGGCCGCGCGCCCCGCATCGGCGTGCGCGAGGTGCCTGGCGGCGCGGTCTCCGGCTGGCTGGTGCGCCAGGTGCGGCCCGGCGACGTGGTCGACGTGCAGCCCCCGGCCGGGACGTTCACCCCCGACCTGCCGGCCGCCGGGCAGCACGTGCTCATCGCGGCGGGATCGGGTATCACGCCCGTGCTGTCGATCGCGTGGTCGCTGCTTGCGGCGGGCGCGAGCCTCACCCTCGTCTACGGCAACAGGCGCGCGGACACCGTCATGTTCGCCGACGAGGTCGCCGACCTCAAGGACGCCTTCCCCGCCCGCATGCGGCTGGTGCACGTGCTGTCGCGGGAACTGCAGGAGGTCGAGCTGTTCAGCGGCCGCCTCGACGCGGCCAAGCTGCGCACGCTGCTGCCCGCCATCGTCGATGTTCCCGCGGTCGGCCACTGGTGGCTGTGCGGCCCTTATCGCATGGTGCAGGACGCGATCGCCGTGCTGGCGGGCTCCGGCGTGCCGCGGTCCCGCGTCCACCGCGAGCTGTTTTACGTCGAGGACGCGCCGCCGCCCCCGGCGGGGCACGCCGAGCTGCACGGCCCGGGAGCGGAGGTGACGGTCATCCTGGACGGCCGCGCCACGGTGGTGACCGTCCCCCCGGGCACGCCGATCCTCGACGGCGCCCAGCGCGCCCGCGCCGACCTGCCGTTCGCCTGCAAAGCAGGCGTCTGCGGCACCTGCCGCGCCCGCCTGCGGCACGGCACGGTCACCATGCGCCGCAACTTCGCCCTCGAGGAACCCGAACTCGCGGCCGGCTACATCCTCACCTGCCAGTCGCTGCCTGACGCCCCCGCGGTCACCGTCGACTACGACGGCTGACGCGTGCGCCATGTTTCCTGGCATACTCGGCGGTATGGAGGACCTCTTCGCCTTCCAGACATTGCGGATAGAACAGCCGGGAACGCTGTTCGCCAACCGCGCGAGCTACCGCATTCTCACCGGCGGCCGCGAGCTCATCGCGGTCGCCAGCGAAATCGAGGCCCACGCCAGGCTGAAGCTGCTGCGGGAGGCGGTGCTCGAGGACCGGTCGTTCGCGATCACCACCGCGGCCGGGGACCGGGTCCTGTCCCTGGTGAAGCGGACGAGCGAGTGGAGCACCGATGTCAGCGGGCCGGACGGCGCGCTCGTCGGCCGGATCCGCACCGAGGGCACCAGGCGGCACTACACGCTGCTCGACGAGGCCGGCCAGGCCGTCGGCCAGGCGGTCGGCGACCTCGGGCTCAAGCGCTTCACCGTCACCAGCGCCGACGGCGGCACGTTCGCCCGGGTCCAGAAGACGTGGGCCGGGCTGCGCAAGGAGATGCTCACCTCTTCCGACCACTACCGGCTCGAGTTCACCGGCCCGGTCCCGGCGCTGGCGCGCACGCTGACCGTCATGGTGACCATCGTGCTCGACCTGACCTCCTACGAGCCTGTATAACGGGACCATGACGCTGCGGATGTGCGTGCTCTTGTGGGAGCAGCCCGGGCGGGGCGACGAACTGGCGGAGTTCGAGGACACCGTGCTCGCGCTGCTGCCTTCGCATGGCGGCATGGTGATAGCCAGGCACACCGTCATCGACCGCGCCGGCGGTGACCCGCTCGAGGTGCAGATCCTCGAGGTCCCGGACGAGCAGGCGCTGACGGCCTACGTCAGCGACCCGCGCCGCCTGGCGATACTGCACCGGCGAGACGAGATCATCGCCAGGACGCAGATCCTCCGCCTCAGGCTGCCCGCCGCCCGTCAGCAGACCGCTGGCCTGCCTGCTGCGACCGGGCCATTCCCGCATCTGGCCCAGAACCCGCCGGCCGCGCCCTAGGGCACCTTCGGTGCCCTAGGCCGGCCGCGCATCTGGCCCGAAAGAACCGGGGTAGCCGCGCATCTGGCCCAGAACCCGTCGCCCCCGGCGGCCGGGCGCCGCCCGCGGCCGCGCCGCCGCCCGCGGCCGGACAGGGTGACCGCCCGGTCGTCGAGCGCTGTCGAGTTAGCGCGCTGGCCGCGCCTGCCGCACTCCCGCTTCCCGGACGACGCGCGCGTGCTCGCGCATCGTCTGCGTCCCGTCCGCGCCGGGCTGGCGCCCGAACCCGCAGTACCTCGCGACCCCGAAGTCGGAGATGTACCTGGACGCGGTGTCCACCCGCCGCCGCAGCCCCGCCGCCCCGTCGATCGGCAGCACGATGCCCAGGTAGACCCGCGCGCCGCCGGGCTCGAGGTCCACCAGCGGCCGGAAGAAGGACCGGTCCTCGCTGCGCAGGTACCGCGGCCCCGCCAGGTGCAGCCAGTCCACCGGGCGCCCGGACTCCGCGACCGCGAAGTTGGCCATCCGCACCAGCAGCCCCATGTCCCGCGCCTCGTACATCGGCCATTCGGGGAACGTCCCGTAGCACAGGTGATACCCGACGAGGACGTCGGAGGGGATGAGCCGGGTCAGCCGTGTCACCGGCCCGGCGAAGCGCTCCCACGCCCCCTCGCACGTCCACGCCAGCACGCGCTCGACGTCCTGGATCTCGTACGCCAGGTCCCACTGGATCGCCAGGTCGGACGCCGGGATCGCGGCGGTGAGCCGCGCGATCTCGCGGGCGGCAAGGTCCTCGAAGGCGCGCCCGGCGACGGGGTAGTCGCGGGCGAAGTCGGCCTTGAACCCGTTCATCGCGCTGGACGGGAACGGCAGCCCCACCTGGAACCGCAGCCCCTGCGCAATCACCCCTTCGGCGCGCAGCGCCGTGAACACCGCGTAGGACGCGATCGCGTCGTCGATGCGCGGCCAGGAATCGAAGCGCAGTTCGGTGACCCCGGGCCGGACGGCGAACACCGGAGTCTCATACGCGTGACGCGGCAGCCCGGTCGGAGACCCGGTCTCCTGGACAGTCACCACGCCTGCGTTCGGGCGAACCAGCCTTTCCCGCTCGTAACTGACCCAGCCTGCCCGCAGGCCGGTCTCGCCGTCCGGCAGCGCGAACACGAGGTCGCCGAAGAACCCGGCCGCCGAACGCAGCGCCGCCTCGGTCGAATCGGAAGGCAGGCTCCCCACGAGCAATAGCTCGCTGCTGACCCGCATCGCAGCCCCTCTCATCACTCCGAACCAGGAGAGGCGACTGCCCTGCCTCTTCACTCACGCCCGCAGTATCCCAGACGGGTCTTGCCGGCTCATCACCAGGTTTCCCAGCGGTCCTGCTGGCCCCTGGGAGGCGGAGGAGGCCAGTGGTTGCCGAATCGCTGCCGGTAGTACCGCGCCTCATCCCAGGCCTCGCGCACCTTGCGCTGCATGCGCTCCTGGTGGCGGGACATCGCCGCGGCACTGTAGATCATCGCCAGCAGGGCGCCGGCCGCCAGCCCCAGGGCCGTGCAGGCGGCACCGAAGAGCAGGTATGTGATCATGCGCCTAATGTGCCGAAATTTGACCGGCCGTAACCGGACGAGGACGCCGGGACCCGTCTCAAGCCGTCGAATCCCGTCCCGGGCCGGGCATACGGGGGCCATGACGAGGCGGTAGCTATGATGAGGGTGCTGTCTACTGTGAGTAAAGGATGGATGACTTTCTGTCAGCGACCGAGATGCAGCCGCTTCTGGCCGCGCTGCGCGCGCTGATCACGCCGGGCGTCTACGCCGCCGAGCTCGAGACCTCCCCGTTGATAGACCTGCCAGCCGTGCAGGCGCGGGCGGGTCCGGACGCCCCGAGGACGCTGCGGGCGCAGGTCTTCATAGAACTGCTCGACAACGTCATCAACGCCCGGCTGAACGCCACGGACCGGACGGCGGCGAGCATCCTGTTCGGGATCGGGACCTGGTCCGGCATGCCGGTGCGGGAACGCCACTACGAGGTGGCCAAGCTGCGCAACAAGCGCTGGACCTGGGAGCGGAACTATCGCAAGGAGCCGCTGACCCGCGACCTGCTCGCGGTGGCGCGCGCCCTGATCAGGGAGGACGGCGCCGCGGCCGTGCCGGGTGCCGCGGCCGTGCCAGGCGCCGAGTCCGTGCCGCCGGGTGCCGCCGTGCCGCCGGGTGCCGCCGTGCCGCCGGGCGCC